>CAYGCN010000005.1:273-26569 GCA_964348385.1 uncultured Gemmatimonadaceae bacterium | reverse complement strand
GAGATCCACACGCCGATGGAGCTGCACGGCTGTGTGGCTCGGTGGGACGGCGACGCCCTCACCCTTTGGGAATCGACCCAGGGCGTGTTTTCGGTCCAGGCCCAGGTGGCCTCATCGCTCGGCATGCCGCTTTCGAAGGTGCGGGTCGTGGGTCACTACATGGGCGGTGGCTTTGGCAGCAAGCTCCAGCCGGGGAAGTACACGCTCATCGCGGCCCTGCTCGCCAAGCAGACCGCACGCCCGGTGAAGCTGTTCCTGACGCGGGAGGAGACCTACCTCGCGGTCGGCAATCGTCCACCCAACAACATGCGCCTCAAGGCCGGCGTGAAGCGTGACGGAACGCTCACCGCGCTGGACTTCTACGCCACCGGTACAGGCGGCGCGTACCGGGCCGGCGGCACGGGAGCCCTCGACTGGCTGATTCGCGATCTCTATGCGTGCCCCAACGTGCGGATCGAGACGCAGGACCTGTACATCAACGCCGGCCCGGCACGACCGATGCGCGCCCCGGGACACCCACAATGCGCGTGGGCCCTGGAGCAACTGTTAGATGAGCTGGCCGACGCGATCGACATGGATCCCGTCGATCTCCGGCTCAAGAACGTGCCGACCGTGAGCCAGGGGCGAGGCAACGCGCCGTACACCACGACCGGTCTCGCCGCCTGCATCGAAGAGGGTGCCAAGGCGTTCGGGTGGCGCGAGGCCCGGAGCGCGCTGCGACGGCAGCCGGCCGACGGGACGGTGCGGCGCGGTGTCGGCATGGCAGCCGGGCTCTGGGTGGTAGGCGGCGGCGGACCGCCGTCCACGGCCATCGTGAAGCTCTTCGCCGACGGCAGTGTCAATCTGAACATGGGCGCCAGCGACATCGGCACCGGCACCAAGACGGTGATGGCGATGGTGGTCGCCGAGGAGCTTGGCGTGGATCCCGATGCCGTCCAGATTGAGCACGCCGACACGGGCAGCACGCCGTACGCCACCGGGAGCGGCGGCAGCAAGACCGTGCCGACCGAATCACCAGCGGTGCGCGCCGCCGCGCTGGACGTGAAACGCCAGGTGCTCGAGATCGCCGCCGAAGAGATGGAAGTCGCGGCCGACGCACTGACGATGCGTGACGGCAAGGTCGTATCGATGGTCGATCCCGCGAAGGAGCGACCGATCGCGGAACTCAGGGGTCTCCGCGCCCGCGGAACCGTGACCGGCGTCGGCTACCGCGGGCCGAATCCCGAGGGGAAGGCGGTCAATCCGTTCGCCGCGCAATTCTGTGAGGTCGAGGTGAACGGTCGGACCGGCGAGGTCCGCATCCTCCGCTTCCTCGGTGCCCACGACAGCGGGCGGGTGATGAATCGGCTCACCTATCAGAACCAGGTGTTCGGCGGCATCACAATGGGGATCGGGCTCGCCATGACCGAAGAGCGTGTGCTCGACGTCGATCAGACGGGCAAGATGGTGAACATCAACTGGCACGATTACAAGATCCCGACGGCCCTCGACGTGCCGGCCGACATGACCTGCGTGCCGATCGACCGGCCTGACGACGAGGCAAACACCACGGGCGCCAAGGGCATCGGCGAGCCGGCGACGATCCCCACAGCTCCCGCCGTCGCCAATGCCATCACCCACGCCGTCGGCGTGCGCGTCACGGGCACACCGGCAACTCCGGCGCGAGTGGTACAACTTCTTGCCGACGCGCGGAAGGGAGGCTGAGCCATGCTACCGACGTTTGCCTACATCCGCGCCCGGTCACTGGACGAGGCCTTGCAGCACCTCGCCGGCGGTGGAGCGCGCGTGCACGCCGGGGGCACCGATCTCATCGGATGCCTGCGCGATCACGTGTTCCAGGCGGACAAGGTGGTGAGCATCTCGGCCGTCCCCGGATTGCGGGGCATTGCGGCCGGACGCGACGGCGCGCTCCGCATCGGGGCACTCACCACCGTGGCCGACGTGGCCCGCGATGCAACGGTTCGCGAACGTTACCGTGGCCTCGCACAGGCCGCCTCGGATGTCGCAAGCCCACAGTTGCGCCATCAAGGGACCATCGGCGGCAACCTGTGCCAGCGACCGCGGTGCTGGTACTTCCGTGGCGACTTCCACTGCTTGCGGAAGGGGGGGACCACCTGCTATGCGCTGGCCGGGGAGAGCCAGTACCACTGCATTCTCGGTGGCGCACGGTGCTACATCGTTCACCCGTCCGACGCCGCACCGGCGCTGCTCGCGTTGGGGGCCTCGGTCGAGATCGCGGGACCAAGAGGCCGGCGGACCGTGCCCCTGGACGAATTCTTCGTTCTGCCCAGCACGGACGTCCAGCGTGAGACCGTGCTCCAACCGGGCGAAGTCGTGACGCACGTGGTCGTCCCGCGGCCGAGCACGGGTGTGCGGAGCAGCTATCGAAAGGTCCGCGCCCGCGGATCCTGGGACTTCGCGCTTGCCGGCGTGGCGCTGGCGCTGCGGTTCGACGGCGATCGGGTCGCGGATGGCCGCGTGGTGCTGAGCGGCGCCGCCCCGGTTCCGTGGCGCTCACGCGAGGCGGAGTCGGCCATCATGGGGAACCGTCTCGAGCCGGCCGTGTGCCGCCGAGCCGCCGAGGCCGCCATGGCGAATGCCGTTCCGCTCAAGCGAAACGGCTACAAGGTCCCGCTGTTTGCGGGGCTGATCGAGGAGGAGCTCGAGAAGCTCGGCCGCGCCTAGCTGAGGGTCTTTCCGGCCGCCGCCTCGAGCCGGGCCCGGTCCTGGATGCGGATGGCGCGCCGCTTCACCTGCACGACGGCGGTGGCCGCCGGCGCCGGATGGCGGCGCTCGGGCACCATGACGTTCTCGCGCGTCACGGCGATCACGCCCTCGTCCGCCAGCTGGCTCATCGTGCGCGAGACGGTCTCCCGGCTCGTACCCACGAGTTGCGCCAGGAATCGGTGGGTGATGGGCTGCGTGATCACCGTGCCGTCGTTGTCGTCGGCCAGTTCCAGGAGCACGTGGGCCACGCGCTGCGGAACGTCGAGCAGCGTGAGTGCGCTGATCCGGCTGTCCGCCTGCCGCAGGCGATGGCACAGCGCACGGAGCAGCCCCACCGCGATCTCCGGCAACTCCCGCAGACTGCGGTGGAAGTCCTCGCGCGACAGGACCAGCAACTCGGCGTCTTCCATCGCGATGGCGCTGGCGCCTAGGGGATGATCGTCGAACAGCGACAGCTCACCGAAGAAGTCGCCGGGTCCCCTCGTCGAGAGGATGACCTCGTTCCCATCCTCACCGGTCACGACCAGCTTGACCCGGCCGGCAGCGACCAGTGACAAGGAGGTGACGCGTTTGCCCTGCAGGATGATGACCTCGTTCTTCCGGTAGCGGCGGCGGTGCAGCAGGCCGGCGATCCGCACGAGATCGCTGTCCCGCAGCTCGGAGAACATGGGGACGTCCTTCAGGGCGTCGGGGATCGAACCGAATGTGGCATCGGATGCGGCCAAGGGTAGCTCCACCGTAGGGTCCACGCGTCTACGGTAGTGCCTGAACCGGCGACGTCAAGCGTCGCGGCCCCGTGATTCGCCTTGAGGGGGGTCGGTCCCGGACGGTACATTTCGCTTCTCCCGCACCGGTCAACGGCCGGCTCCATGGCCGGATCGATCGCGTGGCATCAACGGGGGCCGCCCAACCCGGGCGTGGCGCCACGAGCGGCTCACGGCAAAGGACTCCCCATGACCATCAGCCGGATCGGATCGTCCATCAGTCAGTCGGCAACCCTCGCCCTCAACCAGACGGCATCGGCCCTGCGCGCCAAGGGCGAGCCGGTCATCCACCTGGGCGGAGGTGAGCCCAAATCCAAGGCGCCGGCCGATGCCCTGACCGCCGCCGCGGCGATGCTCGAGACCGGGGAGGTACGGTACACGCCGGCGGGCGGCACACCGGCCGTCAAACGGGCGATCATTCGGTATACGGAGCGGTTCTACGGCGTCACCCCAGAGCCCGCCAACGTGATCGTCTCGAACGGGGCGAAGCAGTCCATCATGGTGGCCCTGCAGACGATCCTCGATCCCATGGACGAGGTCATCTTCCCGGTTCCCTACTGGGTGAGCTACCCCGAGATGGTCAGGCTCTGCGGTGCCGTCCCGGTGCCGGTCATGGCCGAGGACGGCTCGTTTCACCCCCGCATCGAGGACCTCGATCGCCGGGCAACGTCACGCACCAAGGCTGTGCTGATCAACAGCCCGAACAACCCGACCGGCGTGATGTACTCGGAGGAGTTCGTTGCCGAGATCGTGCAACTGTGCGAGCGGCGCGGGTTGTACCTGATCATGGACGACATCTACCATCGCCTCGTGTTCGACGGCCGCACCCCGATCAGCAGCTACGACTACGCGAAGGTGCCGTTGGAATCGTCCAAGCTGATCGTGGTCAACGGCATCTCGAAACAGTACGCGATGACGGGCTTCCGCATCGGCTGGGCGGTGGCCAGCCCGAGCCTCATCACGGTCATGACCAACATCCAAGGCCACCAGACCTCCGGCGCCTCGGCCATTGGCCAGCACGCCGCAGCCGCCGCGCTCGAGGGCGAGCAGAGCAGCGTGGAGCAGCTTCGGAGTACGCTCGAGAGCAATCGCAACGCGCTCATGACCGAACTGGGCGCCTTCGACGGCGTGAAGGTCACCAAGCCGGACGGCACGTTCTACTGCTTCGCGGACTTCCGGCACTACGAGAAGGACTCGACGACGCTCGCCAAGCGCTTTCTCGACAAGGCGCTGGTGGTCACGGTCCCGGGGGTGGAGTTCGGTCTCGACGGGCACCTGCGAATCTCCACCTGCGGATCGCGAGAGGACATCACCGAGGGGATCGCCCGCATGCGATGGGTGCTCGACCCGAGCGCGCCGGACGCGATTCGCATCGGTGACAAGACGCTCACCCGGGACTGGATATAGCGGGCGACGCGCCTCTGCCGTAAGATCCGTGCGGTCGCCGCCGCCGGAGCGGCGGTGGGCGGCCGTCGACGATCAGGGAGCGAGGCCGTCATGAAGGCGCTTGCAGAGATCCAGGTCATACCCATCGGCGTCGGCGTGTCGGTACGGCGCGAGGTGAAGCGCGCCCACGCGCTGCTCGAGGCCTCGGGACTTCACGTCGAACTGCACGCCAACGGGACGAACGTCGAGGGCGAACTTCGCGCGATCCTCGATGCCATCGAAGCCGTCCACGAAACGCTGCACGCCGAGGGCATCGCTCGGCTCTCCACCCACGTCAAGATCGGGACGCGCACCGACAAACAGCCGACGCTTGCCGGCAAGCTGTTCTGAGCGCGACCGTGTCGATCCGCTCCAACCTGCGCGCACTCTTCACGCTCGGCCGAGGGGTCACGAAGGGGCTCAGTGAGCTCACGGCGGCCGACGATCCGCTTCGCCTGTTCGGACAGTGGTTCGACGACGCCAAGCGATCGGGCATCTTTCTGCCGGAGGCCATGACGCTCGCTACCGCGTCGCCGGACGGTGTGCCGTCGGCCAGGATGATGCTACTCAAGGGCGTCGACGAGCGGGGGTTCGTGTTCTACACGAACTACGAGAGCCGCAAAGCGGACGACCTCGCCGCCAACCCCCGCGGGGCGCTCGTGATGCACTGGGCCGTCCTGGAACGGCAGGTGCGGGTGGAAGGCCTCATCGAACGGGTGTCGGAAGCGGAGTCGACTGCCTATTTCCGCACCCGGCCGCGGGGCAGCCAGATCGGCGCGTGGGCGTCGAGCCAGAGTAGTCGCCTCGCGAGCCGCGAGGAGTTGGAGCAGCGCTTCGCGGACGCGGATCGTCGGTTCCCCGGTGACGACGTTCCGCTTCCTCCGTTTTGGGGGGGATACCGACTGCGACCCGAGCGCATCGAATTCTGGCAGGGCCGGCTGAATCGGCTGCATGATCGCCTGCAATACGATCGCGACGGTGATCGCTGGCAGGTGACCCGCCTCTATCCGTAGCGGACCCCTTCTCGGTTCCCCTGCGCCGTGTCAGAGCGTGGGGTCGATGATCGCCTTCGTCACGCGCAGCGCCTCGACGTCTGCCAGGGCACGATCCGCGTGATCGAGGCCGTATCTGGCCCCGATCACGTCCCGGAACGGCAGCCGTTCCCGATGTTTTGCCAGCAGGCCGAGTGCTCTCACGAGATGGCGGAACTCCGTGCCCCACTGCCCCAGGATATTGGCGTGACGGCGGTTGATGTGGAGGTGGGGATTCAGTTCGACCGGACCGGTATCGGTGTAGTGCCCCCCCACGACATACGTGCCCCCGTCGCGCAGGAGATCGAGCCCTTCGCGAATGGCGTCGGGATTGCCGCTGGCCTCGAGGATTACGTCGGCACCACGACCGTTGGTTGCCGCTCGGACGGCGTCTGCTCGCTCCTTGATCGGCTTCTCCAGCGGAAGGATCTGATCGGCCCCCAACCGGAGCGCCAGGTCCAGGCGGGGCTGCGGTGCCCCGATCACGATCACCGCCGCCGCGCCGCGGAGTGACGCAAACGCGGCCGCGGCGAGCCCGACGGGCCCGGCGCCCTGCACGACGACGATGTCACCCAACGTCAGCTCCGAACGCTCCACGGCGGCGAACCCGGTAAACAGCCCGCATCCGCCGCCGATCACGTCGTCGGGCTCGAGGGTGTCCGGAAGGCGCAGAACCCGCACGCCGGGCTTGAGGTGGATCCGCTCCGCCCACCCACCCAACGGTCCCTCGGTGGCGGAGTACGTGATCCCGTACACGCGTCGCTTGGGGCAGCGGTTGGGCTGCTGTGCCACCGTGCAGTGGTAGCAGGCATTGCAGACCTCATGGACGTCGTAGAAGGTCACGACGTCTCCCGTGCGCAGCGGTGCGCCGAGCGCGTCGGCATCGACTCCCCGCGCATCGACGACGCGGCCTACACTCACGTGACCGGGCACGATCGGGTACGGCACCCCCTCCAGTCGTCCGTGATGCAGGTGCACGTCGGTGCCGCAGACCTCGCTGGCAATCGTCTCGAGGATCAGCCCTCCCTCCTCGAGAACGGGTTCCTCGATGTTCTGCACCACGATCGGTGTCCGCGGAGCCGTCATCACCGCCGCCCGAATCATCATGGTCAACCTCGCTGTAGACCGACGCGCTGGAGAATGCCGCGGAAGCCCGGTTCGGCCCTGATTGGGTCGAACAGGGGATCGACACCCAGAAACGCGAGGTGAATCGACCGCTCCCGGCACGCATGCTCCAGCCACATGAGCGCGGCATCGTGTTGCCGCAGTCCGATATGGATCACGGCGAAGCAATCGGCCGCCACGTAGAACTCCGCGGCCTGGCGCGTCAGCTCACGCAGCATCTCGCGTGCCTGGTCAGCGGCCCCGGCGCGAGCGTGCGCGTGACCGAGGTAGGCCACCATCGCCGGGTGTCCGCCACTCGACTCGACCCCCCGGCTCAGGGTCGCGATCGCCGCCTCGACATCGCCCGCGGCGAGGTACGCCTGCCCGAGGAACCAGTGGACGAAGACGTAGTCGGGGTCCAGCTCGAGCGTGCGCTGGAATTGGTCGATGGCGGCGTCCCACTCCCGGGCGAAGTAGTAGATCCATCCGACGCCGGCGTTGACGTTGAGCGCCAGCGGCTCCGCCTTCTGCGCCCGTTTGGCCTGGACCAGGGCGGCATCGAGGCGCCCGCGCGAGGCCAGCAGCTCCCCCGACGTGTGCAGCGCGGCGGCGTGCGTGGGATCCAGCTCCAGCGCACGGTGCAGCGAGCGATCGGCACCGTTCCAGTCCCAGTCGTAGTAGAAGCGCACCGCACCCCGGGAGGTGTGAGCCTCCGGGAGCAGTTCGTCCAGCTCCAGTGCACGCATCGCCGCCACCGTTGCCCTTGGGAAGGCGTCACGTGGCGCGAGATATCGATACCATGCGAGCAAGCTGTAGGAGTCCGCCACGCCGGCATGGGCGATCGCGAAGTCGGGGTCCGCGGCGATCGCCCGCTCAAAGTAGCGGATGCCCTTGAGCAGGCCGGCCTTGCGTCGTGTCTTCTCCGCATACCGCCCCTTGAGATACAACTCGTACGCGTCGACATTCTCCGTGTATCGCCGCGCGAAATGCTCGTACGGCGTCGCAAAGCGTCCACGAAGCGTCGTCACGATCGCTTCGGCGATCTCATCCTGAATCGCAAACACATCACGCATCTCGCGATCGAACTTCTCCGACCACAGGAGACGCCCGTCTTCGACGCCGGTGAGTTGCGCCGTCACGCGCAACCGCTCACCGATCCGGAGCACACTGCCCTCCAAGACCGTCGCGACGTCGAGTTCCCTGCCGATCTGCGTGACCGGCACGTTCTTGTCGCGATACCCGAACGACGATGTGCGGGCCGCCACGTGGATCCCCCGAAGCCGGGAGAGCGCGTTGATGATCTCCTCGGTGATCCCGTCGCTGAAGAACACATCGTCCACGTCGTCCCCGAGATTCCGAAATGGCAGCACCGCGATCGAGGTCAGCTGCGGGGTGACGACTTGTACCGGCTTGGGGGTGACCAGTGCCTCGGCAAACTCGGCGGCGGTCTGAAACCGGTCCTCCGGCAGGCGCCCCAGTGCCTGCGAGAGCGCCCGATCGAGGTACTCCGGAACGTCGGGCCGTACATGGCGTGCAGACGGGATCGGCTTGGAGAAGCACTGCGTGATGATGGCATGAGGCGTGGCGCCATTGTACGGCGGCTCGCCCACGAGCATTTCATAGAGCACGCACCCGAGCGAGTAGATGTCACTGCGCCCGTCGAGGTGACGTTCGCCACTCGCTTGCTCTGGGCTCATGTACGTCGGCGTGCCGATGGCAATGCCCGGTGCGGTGATCGATTCCCTGCTCACCTCCCCGATCGCCCTGGCGATGCCGAAATCCACGACGATGGCGTGCCCGTCCGCCAGCAGAATGTTGGGTGGCTTGATGTCGCGATGCACCACGTGCTGTGAGTGGGCGTGGACGAGCGCTCCGGCAACCTCGTGCGCGATTTGGACGGCCTCCGGGACGTCGAGACGGCCCGCTCGCACCAGGCGGGTCTGCACCGAATCCCCCGCGATGTACGGCATGACGTAGTACATCAGACCCGCCGCCTCGCCCGAATCGTACACGGGAACGATATGCGGGTGGCTGAGCCGCGCGGCGATCCCGATTTCGCGGAGGAACCGGCCGGCCCCGACGGACAGCGCGATTTCCGGTCGGATCACCTTGATCGCGACCTGACGGCCGTGTCGGAGATCGGTCGCGAGAAACACGCTCGCCATGCCGCCCCGCCCGAGCTCGTGCTCCAGCGTATAGGTGTGCTTCAGGGCTTTCTTGACCGCCGAGAACAAATCGACCATGAGGACCACTGTCCCGCAGCGTGGCATACTACAATACGCATGAGGGTACCGCTCGGCTACACGGGGGCGGCCGGGGCGGTCATCGGAGGTGCGGGGTTACCCTGCCGCCGCCTCGGCTCGAGCTAGGCAATCTCGCGCAGACGCTGCATCAGGTCCGCCGCACTCTGAATGCGGTTCTCGGGCTTCTTGGCCAGCAACCGCATGAGTAGCGATGAAAGCGCAGGCGGGATGTCCCGATTGACCTCTGCCGGTGGTTTCGGGTCATCCTGGAGCATCTTCGCGATCAGGCTCACCGGTGTGGCCGCCTCGAAGGGCGGGCTGCCCGTCAGGCACTCGTACAGCACGACTCCCGTCGCGTAGAGGTCCGCTCTCGCGTCGACGGCTTCGGCCAGGAGCTGCTCCGGAGACATGTAGGCCGGGGTGCCGACCACCAAGCCGACTTCGGTGATGGCCGACTGTCGGGTCGCGAGGCGCGCCACACCGAAGTCCATCACCTTGAGCACCCCCTCGCCGTCCAGCAGCAGGTTCTGCGGCTTGATGTCGCGGTGGATCACGCCCTGCTCGTGTGCCACGCGCAACGCCTCGGCCAGCTGCATGCCGATCGCGAGCGTGGACGGGATACCCAGTTGCCCGCGCGAATCGATGAGCGCCCGCACCGTGATCCCCTCGACGTACTCCATCGTGAGATAGCACACGCCACCCCACTGACCGAAGTCGTGGGTGCGCACCACGTTGCGATGCGAGATCCGCCGCGCGAGCCGTATCTCCTGTTTGAACCGCTCGATGACCGTGTCGTCCGCGAGGAGCTGCGGCAGCAGCGTCTTCACCGCGACGTCTTCCAGCAGCTCGCAATCGCGAGCGCGATACACCGAGCCCATGCCGCCCCGACCGATCAGCGAGACGATCTCGTATCGCTCCGCAAAGGCCTCCCCAACCGGGAGGTTACCTCCATCGACCGCGGTCTCCGGTCCGGCCGGTTGCATGCGGGCGGCCTCGATCTCGGAGCGCAGGTCTCGAATGCGATCGCGGAGTTGATCCTCGCGCGCGCGTACCTGTTGCGCCATCCCGTCAAACACCCGGGCTAGTTGTCCCAACTCGTCGTCCCGTGCGGCCAGATCCGCCAACGTACCCGGACGGTAGCTCCCCGTCTCCATCCCCTTGGCTGCCTGGATGATCCGGGCCACGCGCTCGAGGTATTCGACTTCGTGGTCACGCAGTCGTTTCTTCTCGAGGCTCGCGCTGATCCGGGCTCGAAGCAGGGTCGGATCGAACGGCTTGGGGAGATAATCCTCTGCGCCGCGCTCGATGCAACGCACGACACTGGCTACGTCGTCGAGCGCCGAGATCATGATGACCGGGATGTCTCGCGTCGTTTGCTGGCTCTTCATGCGCTCCAACACCTGATAGCCATCGAGCTCGGGCATCATGACGTCCAGCAGCACAAGATCGAACGACTGTTCCGTGAGGGCGGCGAGGGCCTGGACACCGTCCGGGGCACAGCCCACGCGGTATCCGCTGCGCTCGAGCCGACGCCGCAGGACCTCCCGGTTGTCTTCGTCGTCGTCAACCACGAGGACGTGCGCGACGGCTCGATCGGTCTCGGCCGTCCCGGTCTCGGCGTCTTCCGTGGCGGCGGGCTCACTTGCGGTGGCCGAATCGGGCGTGGCGAGCCGTTCGGCCGCCTTGATGATTCGCTGAACGTCGTCGCGGAACGCCGGATCACCCCCGTCGGCCGTGAGCAGCTTACGCATGGAGGCCAGGATCTTTCCCTGGGGCTCGCGCAGCGAATCGTACAGGCTTCCGATCTCCTGCGGCGCGATCTCGTGCCGAGAGGCCGGCAGCGCTGTATTGATCAGGCCGAGCACGTCCCGTGCAGCACTGACCGTCGTTTCGAGTGCGCGCCGACGGTCCTCGTGGTCGGGCTGTTCGGCATCCTCCAGCAGCATTTCGGCATAGCCGAGGATGTGATTCACCGGCGTTCGGAGGTCGTGTCGCAGTCCGGCCACCGAAGCCGGTGCCGCTGCTGAGGTCTGGTCCGTCACGAGGTCGGTCCGAGCAAAGCCTCGATCTTGCCGAGGAGGCGTGGCAGATCGATCGGTTTCGTGTCGTAATCGTCGCATCCGGCCTCGAGGGCTTTGTCCCGGTCACCCGCCATGGCGTGCGCCGTGAGCGCGATGATCGGGAGTGCCTTGGTCTCCGCCGCCTGCTTCAGGCGCCTGGTGGCCTCCCACCCGTCGATCTCGGGCAGACTCATGTCCATCAGAACGATGTCGTAGTCGCCGCTGCGCGCCATGTCGACTCCTTGCCGTCCGTCCACGGCCATGGCCACCTCATAGCCTTTCCGGATCAGGCGCCGCGACAGCATGTCGCGGTTCATCTCGTTGTCCTCGACGAGGAGGATCTTGGCCATTGATGCTCTCTCCGTGGTCTACCCGGATACCGTGTGGGCCGTGGTCACTGCCACCTCCGCCGGCAGCCGGATGGTAAACGTGGAACCCTGCTGTGGCGCGCTTTGCACCTGAATGTCGCCGCCCATCATCTGGCAGAATCGCTTGGTGATGGCGAGGCCGAGTCCGGTCCCGCCGTACTTGCTGGTGGTCGATGCCTCCGCCTGAGAGAACGCCTCGAAGAGTCTGTCCATCTGCTCCGGCGACATCCCGATTCCCGTATCGCACACGCTGAACGATACCAGCTCCGCACCACCGTCCGTCAGCGGCGACTCCCGCGTGACTTCGAGGGTGATCGTTCCCCGCTCGGTGAATTTGCAGGCGTTCGACAGCAGATTCAGCAGCATTTGCCGCACTTTGGTGAGGTCGGTCTGCATCGATCCGAGATCGGGCGCGGTGCGGACCACCAACTCGTTGCGGTTCTTATCAATCAGCGGTCGGGCCGTGGCCACCACTTCGTCCAGCATGGATTGAATCTCGAACCGCTCTGCGTACACGTCCATCTTCCCCGCCTCGATCTTCGAGAGATCGAGCACGTTGTTGATGAGCGAGAGCAGATGCTTGCCGGCCGTGTGGATCTTCTGCATGTCGAGCCCCAGCTCATCGTGTCCCAGATCTACGACTTCCTCCTGGACCATCTCGCTGTACCCGATGATCGCATTCAGCGGCGTGCGCAACTCGTGGCTCATGCTGGCCAGGAATTGGCTCTTGGCGCTGTTGGCGTCTTCCGCGGCCTGGCGAGCCCGAAGCAGCTCGGTGATGTCATGATAGAGACCCATGAGGCCCACCCGCTTGCCGTCGACGATCACCGGCACCCCGAGCACCTCCACGTCCACCAGCGAGCCGTCCTTGCGGGAGCGACGACCAATGCCGTGAACGGGGTGATCGAGTGCCTGGCGCGTGTAGCTTTCGGCTTCCGATCGCGTGGCGTCTGTCGTGATCAGGGCGTCGAGGTTGCTGCCAACGGCCTCCTGCTTCGTGTACCCGAACAACCGCTCGAAGGCGGGGTTGCAGGACACGATGCGCTCGTCCCGGTCGAGGGTCACGATCGCCACCGGGCTGTTGTCCACCAGCGTCTCGAAGTACTCGCGCTGCTGACGGGCCTCCGTGTAGAGCCGGGCGTTTTCGATCGCGATCGCCGCCTGCGGAGCGAAGAGATTGAGGAGCCGGAGGTCCTCGCTCCCGAAGATGCGCTCGGGATCGGAATGCACGGTGGCGATCGCGCCCACCAGCCGGCTGCCGATCAGGAGCGGCGCCGCCATGACCGAGTGCACCATCACATCGGCGTACTTGTCGGATTGTCCCAGCCACTCGTGATAGGAAGGGATGATCAGCGGCTCCATCGTCCGGGCCACGACGCCCATTGCTCCCTCTCCCAATGTGAGGCGCGTCCCGGTGGAATCCTTCCCGATGTTCTCACTCGCGACGACCTCCAGTTCCTGGGTCTGGTCGTCGAAGATCGCCACCTCGCCCCCGGTCACCCCGAGGAGCGTGACCGCGCGCTCCAACACGGCCTGGAGCGCCTTCGAGAGCTCCAACTCGGACGACAGATCCGTCATCGTGGCGAGCAGCGCGCGTTGCTCCTCCGCCCGCTGACGCTCGGCGGTGAACAGGCGCGCATTCTCGATCGCGATCGCCGCCTGCGGCGCGAACAGGTTCACCAGGCGAAGATCCTCCGGCCCGAACACGCGATTGGGGTCGGAGTGCACGGTCGCGATGGCCCCGACCAGGCGTCGTCCGATCAGGAGCGGCGCCGCCATTACGGCGTGCACCGTGACATCGGCGTACTGACCGGACTGGCCGAGCCACTCGTGGTAGGAGGGGATGATGAGCGGCTCCAGCGTCTCCGCCACGGCGCCCATCGCACCTTCGCCCAGGGCCAGTCGCGTGCCCGTCGAGTTCTTGCCGATGTTCTCGCTCGCGACGACCACCAGCTCGCGACGGTCCTCCTCGTAGATCGCGACTTCCCCGCCGGTCACGCCCAGGAGGGAGACGGCACGCTCCAGCACGGCCTGGAGGACGCGGGGCAATTCCAGCTCGCCCACGAGATCCTGCATGGTATCGAGCAACGCCTTGTGCTCGTCGGCGCGCCGGCGCTCGGCGGCGAGCAGGCGAACCCGGCCGATCGCGATGCTCGCCTGGTTGGCGGCGGCCGTCAGAATCTCGAAGTCCTCGGGACCGAACGCGTTCGGCTCACTGCTCTCCACGACCAGCACCCCGATGGTCGTGTCGTCCATCCGGAGCGGAACGTCCACCTCAGAGCCGCTGTTGAGCGACGGGAGATACTCCGACTCGCGGGTGACGTCGGCGGTGTAGTGCAGCTTCCCGTCTTCCAGGGCCCGGGCGCTCAGGCCCTTCCCGAACGGCACGCGCCAGTCGTCGGGAACGTCGGGCCACCCGACGCTGGCCTTGAGGATTCGGTCTCCGGTGTCGTCCTCGACCACGAACACGCCGATGAAGTTGTACCCCAGCGCCTCGTCACGCAGGCCGGTCACCACGGACCGATAGATCGCCGCCTCGTCATGGGCGGCGGCGATGGCCGTGCTGAGCCTGAGCAAGGCAGCCTGGCGACGGGCCACGTTGCCGCGCCCCGGGATCAATCGCTCCGAGATGGCCCCCGGCGAGCCGCGCTCCGTCATGGCGCCGGCACCACGGGGAGCCGTGCCGTGAAGGTCGTGCCCATCCCCGGCTGGCTGACGGCTTCGAGATCGCCGCCCATCATCTGGCAGAACCGGCGGCTGATGGCCAGGCCCAGACCGGTCCCGCCGTACTTGCTGGCCGTCGTGGCGTCGGCCTGCGCGAAGGCATCGAACACCCGCCGTAGCTGCTCCGGGTTCATCCCGATGCCGGTGTCGCTCACCTGAAACTTCAGTTCCTCCTGCTGGGAACCGTTGGGATGCCGCGACGCCGCCAAGGTGATGGTCCCCGACTCGGTGAACTTCGCGGCGTTCGACAGGAGGTTCAGCAACACCTGTCGCAGCCTCGTGGCGTCGAGACGCACGACACCGAGACTGTCATCACACTGTACCACGAACCGATTCCCGTTCCGCTCGATCAGCGGCACCACGGTCGTCACCACATCGTCCACGACCTGCCGCACGTCGCAGTCGGTGAGATGCAACTCCATCTTGCCGGCCTCGATCTTGGACAAGTCGAGGATGTCGTTGATCAACGAGAGGAGATGCTTGCCGGCGGCCTCGATCTTGGCGAGATCGGCACCGTACTGCTGGTGCCCCGCCTCCTCGGTCTCCTCGCGGAGCATCTCGCTGTATCCGATGATGGCGTTGAGCGGGGTCCGCAACTCGTGGCTCGTATTGGCCAGGAACCGGCTCTTGGACTCGTTCGCCTCTTCGGCGGCGCGACGTGCCTGGCGCTGCTCGGTGATGTCGTGATACAGCGCAATCATGCCGACATGGGTGCCTTCGACGACGATGGGTATCGAGAACACCTCGACGTCCACCGGGGTCCCGTCCTTGCGACGGCGCTGGCCGATCCCCGAGGTCGCGCGCCCGCCCCTCGCCGCCTCCGTGTACGCGTGGGCTTCGGCAAGCGTCTGTTCGGTGGTCACGAGCCGATCCAGGTCCGCTCCCAGGACCTCCTCCTCGGTGTAACCGAACAGCCGCTCGAACGCCGGATTGCAGGACGTGATCTGGTACTTCGTATTCACCCGGACGATCGCGACGGGATTGTTGAGGACGAGGTCCTCGAAATACCGCTCGGCCTCGGCGAACAACCGGGCGTTCTCGATCGCGATGGCCGCCTGCGGCGCAAACAGCTCGAGCAGGTCCAGATCCGCCGATCCGAACACACGCGTGGGATCGGCGTGCACCGCCGCAATACACCCCACCAACCGTTTGCCGATGAGTAGCGGCGTCGCCACGACGGCCTGGACCGTGTCTTGGGTGTACTGATCCGAGCGGCCGGTCCACTGCTGGTAGTTCGGGATGATCAAGGGCTCGTGGCTCTGTGCCACGTGGCCCATCGCACCGTCGCCAAGTGCCATCGTGGTCCCGACGGCGTCGAACGCCATGTTGTGGCTGGCGACGATGCGCAAAGCTCCGGTGGCAGCATCGTACGTCGCCAGTTCGCCACCGGTGACCTTGAGGAGCGAGACGGCACGCTCCAGCACTCCCTGGAGCACCTTGCCCAACTCGAGCTCGCCCGAGAGGTCCTTCATGGTGTCCAGCAGCGCCTGCTGCTCCTCCGCCCGACGACGCTCGGTACTGAAGAGGCGGGCGTTCTCGATCGCGATTGCCGCCTGCGGGGCAAACATCATGAGGCGCCGCAGGTCACTGTCCCCGAACTGGCGTTGCGGGTCGTCGTGCACACTGGCGACGGCCCCCACCAATCGGTGGCCAATCATCAGCGGTGCCGCCATGACGGCCTGCACCGTGCTCTGGGTGTACTTGTCCGATCGCCCGGCCCACTCCTGATACCGCGGAATGATCAGCGGCTCGTGCGAGTGCGCCACGTGGCCCATCGCGCCTTCGCCGATCTTCATGCGGGTCCCGACCGCGTTCACCTCCATACGGTGACTGGCCACGATCACCAGCTCTTCGGTGTCCCCTTCGTAGATCGCCAGCTCGCCACCGGTCACATCGAGGAGGCTCACCGCCCGCTCGAGCACCGTCTGCAGGAGTTTCGACAGCTCCAGCTCGCCGGAGAGGCTCTTCAGCGTATCCAGCAGGGCCTCCTGTTCCGACGCGCGCTCCCGTTCGGCGGTATACAGCCGCGCATTCTCGATCGCGATCGCCGCCTGCGTGGCGAACAGGTTCAAGAGCCGTAAGTCGGTCTCGCCGAACTTGCGGGCCGGGTCGGCGTGGACGCTGGCGATGGCGCCGACCAGTCGGGAGCCGATGAGCAGCGGCGCGACCATCACCGACTGGACACTGCTGTGGACGTACTTGTCCGACCGCCCGTCCCAGTCCTGATATCGCGGAATGATCAGCGGCTCATGGGTCTGGGCCACGTGCCCCATCGCCCCCTCGCCGATCCGCATGCGCGACCCGACGGCGTTCACCTCCATGTGGTGACTGGCGGCGATGACAAGTTCCTCGGTGTCTTCCTCGTAGATCGCCAGCTCACCGCCCGTCACGTCGAGCAGCGTGATGGCCCGCTCCAGCACCGCCTGGAGCAGCTTGTCCAGCTCGAGTTTCCCTGAGAGATCGGAGAGTGTATCGAGCAGCGCGCGCTGTTCCGTCGTGCGCTGGCGTTCGGCTGCGAGGAGGCGGACCCTGGCAATCGCGATGCTCGCCTGATTGGCGGCCGCGGTCAGAATCTCCACGTCGCCCTTGTCGAACGCCTGGCCGACCGGACGCTGCGCGACGAGCTCCCCGATGGCGCTTTCCCCGATGCGGAGCGGAAGCCTCAGTTCCGCTACGTCCGGGCCGAGGCTGCCGAACGCCCCGGCGCTGGCCCTGAGTGCCGGCTCGAAGGCCGCGCTACCGGCCAGGAACAGCCCTACGCCCGCGAAGTGGAACGCCTCGTCACGGAGAGCCGCAACGACGCCGTGGCACACCTCGTCCTCGTTCCGCGCTTCGGCGATCCGCGTGCTGAGCCGCAGCAGCGCCGAACGCATTTGTGCCAGCGCGACGGCCGCACGGCTCCGATCCGCGTGCAGGGCGCTCACGAGACCTCCCCGTCACGGGCGTCGGCCACCCGGCTCTCCACCAGGTCTCTCACCTCGGCCAACAGGTTGTCGGCATCGCCGCGGGCGCCCTTGTGTACGACGCGCTCCACCCCACCGTTCAGACGCCGGTGGTCCTCGGCGCTCAGATCCTTGGCGGTGATCACCACGACCGGAATGGCCTGCCACATCTCGACCGTCCGCAGTGCTTCGAGAAACTCGAAGCCGTCCATCTCCGGCATCATGAGGTCGAGCAGGATGAGATCCGGAATCCGGTCGGCCAGCCGCTCCAGGGCGACCTTCCCGTTCTCCGCCTCCTCCACCAGCCACCCTTCCTGCGCGAGGGTTCGCCGCAAGACGGCGCGGGTGGCGACGTCGTCCTCCACGACCAGCACCTGTCGTGCCGATCCGCGTCGGCCATGCCTCCGTAGCACGGCCACCAAGCGATCGCGAGCGATCGGCTTCGTCAGGTACTCGGATGCGCCCAGTGCGTAGCCCAGCTGCTCCTCATCTGCGATCGTCAGCATGACGACCGGGATGTCGGCGAGTTCGGGATCCTCCTTGAGCAAGCCAAGCACCGACCACCCGTCCAGGCCCGGCATGAGCACATCGAGCGTGATGACGTCGGGACGGTGCTCCCGCGCCAACTGCAAGCCGGTCTCGCCGTCGGCGGCTTCCTCGACGCGAAACCCCTCGCGCGTGAGCAGTCGCCGCACCAGGGCTCTGGACGTCGGATCATCGTCGATCACGAGCACCGTGCCGGCGGTGCCGGCTTCGACTGCGGCGCGCTCGTCGGCGTCCGCCGCCCGGTCAGACGAGCGACCATCGCCGTCGCCGCTCGGGGCCTCCACCGGCAGGCGTACGGTGAAGGTCGTGCCCGTGCCGACCTCACTTTCGACCGTGACGTCACCGCCCATCATTTGGCAGAAGCGTCGCGAGATGGCCAGACCAAGGCCCGTGCCGCCGTACTTGCTCGCGGTGGACACCTCCGCCTGGGCAAAGGCCTGGAAGACCCGCCCCACCTGCTCCGGCGTCATCCCGATGCCCGTGTCGGTGACCGCCAGGGTCAGCCACTCGTCACCGTCGGCGCCCGGCCGACGTCGGGCCTCGAGCGTGATGGTTCCGCGCTCGGTGAACTTGCAGGCATTCGAGAGGAGGTTGAGCAGGACCTGGCGCACCCGCGTCTGATCCGAGCGCATCGTGCCCAGGGTGCCACCCGTGTCCACGA
Organism: uncultured Gemmatimonadaceae bacterium; assembly: GCA_964348385.1. GTDB lineage: Bacteria > Gemmatimonadota > Gemmatimonadetes > Gemmatimonadales > GWC2-71-9 > JAOTVV01. Next base: position 7,974 of record CAYGCN010000005.1, on the reverse strand, counting down.
CCAGTCGATTCCCGTTCTTCGCAGCCAACGGTTGGACGGTCGTGACGACCTCGTGGATCGTGTGTTCCACCTCGAACGGTTGGAGATGAAGCTCCATGCGCCCCGCCTCGATCTTCGACAGATCGAGCACGTCGTTGATCAGCGTGAGGAGGTGGCGTCCCGCCGAGTGGATCTTCTGGAGGTCCGGAACCAACGCGTCCTGCCTGGCCTCCTCCGCGTCCTCCTGGAGCATCTCGCTGTAGCCGATGATGGCGTTGAGCGGTGTACGCAGTTCGTGACTCATCGCGGCGAGAAACTGGCTCTTCGCCTCGTTGGCGGACTCGGCCGATTGGCGGGCGGCGAGGAGCTCGGTGATGTCGTGATAGAGACCCATCATGCCGACGAGCCTCCCGTCCACCACCACCGGGACGCCGAGGACCTCGACGTCCACCAACGTGCCGTCCTTGCGGCGACGCTGGGCGATGGCCCGGACCGCGTGATGATCGAGCGCCTGCTGCGTGTACTGGACCGCCTGAGCCCGCGTCTCCGGCGTCGTGATCAGATCGTCGAGATGCTGACCGAGCACTTCCTCTTCGGTGTAGCCGTACAGCGTGAGGAACGCCGGGTTGCACGACACCACGACGTGCTGCGTGTCGAGCGTGACGATCGCCACGGGACTGTTCGCCACCAGCTCCCCGAAGTACTGCTGCTGATGCTGGGCCTGCGTGAACAGTCGCGCGTTCTCGATGGCGATTGCGGCTTCGGGAGCGAACAGCTCGAGCAACCGGAGATCTTCGGGGCCCAGGTCCCGATTCTGGTCGGAGTGGACGCTGGCGATGACCCCTACGAGCCGCGAACCGATGACGAGCGGGGCGGCCATCACCGATTGCACGGTGCTCTGGGTGTACTGCGGGGACCGTCCTTCCCAATCTTGATAGCGCGGGATGATGAGGGACTCCAGCGTCTGGGCCACGCGGCCCATGGCTCCCTCCCCCATGGCGATCCGCACGCCCACGGCGTCGGTGCCCATGTTGTGGCTCGCCACGATGACCAGATCGCCTGTCGCCTCGTCGTACGTGGCCAGCTCCCCACCGGTCACATCGAGCAGCGCCACCGCCCGCTCGAGCACGCGCTGCAGCACGCTCGACAGTTCGAGCTGGCCCGCGAGGTCCTTCATGGTATCGAGGAGGGCCTGCTGCTCCTCGGCACGCCGCCGTTCGATGGCAAAGAGGCGCGCATTCTCGATCGCCACCGCGGCCTGCGGCGCAAAGAGATCGAGCAGCCGCAGATCGTTTTTCCCGAACTGCCGTGCGCGCTCTTTGTCCATGAAGGCGATGGCCCCCACGAGCTGCCGGCCCATCATCAGCGGCGCCACCATCACGGCGTGGAACTCGACCTGGGCGTATTGACTGGACCGTCCCGACCACTCCTGGTAGTCCGGGATCACCAGGGGCTCGCGGGTCAGGGCAACATGTCCCATCGCCCCTTCGCCGAGCCGCATCCGCGTGCCCGTGGTCTCCTTCTTCCCCACGTTGTAGCTCGCGACGATCTCCAGCTCCTCGCGATCCGCATCGTAGATGGCCAGCTCGCCGTGACTCACCTGGAGCAACTGCACCGCGCGTTCGAGCACGGCCTGCAGCAGCTCGGACAGCTCGAGCTTGGCCGACAACGCCGCCATCGTCGCACGGAGCGCCTCCTGCTCGTCGGCCCGCTGCCGCTCCGCCGCGAGCAAGCGGGCGCGGCCGATGGCGATGCCCGTCTGATGCGCCGCCGCCCGCAGCACCTCGAAGTCGTCAGCGCCGAACGCACGAGGACGGTTGCTCTCCACTACGAGCACCCCGACCAGCTCCTTGTTCACGAGGAGCGGCACGTCCACCTCGGAGCCCTCGTTGCGCGTCGGGAGGTACCGGGTGTCTTCGGTCACCTGCGGCGTGTAGTGCAGCCGCCCATCCAGGAGCGGCAACTCGCTGAGGCCTTGCCCCGGCCGCACCCGGAGTCCGGGCGGTGCGTCGTCGCAGCCCCGGCTCGCCATCACGACCCGGTCGCCCGTGGCGTCGTCCACGAGCAGCACCGCCACGAAGTCGAAGCCGAGCGCCGGGTCCTGGAGACCGTGGGCCACCGCCTTGCAGATGTCGGTCTCCGTGTCCGCGGCCGCGATCGCACTGCTGAGGCGGAGCAGCGCCGTTTCGCGATGCCGTCCGGAGGATTGGTCGGCACCTCGACCCGCTCCCGTGCCCCCGGACTTCACGCCGTCACCGTGGAGCTACTGTTCCGCGCGTGCTCCGACACTCGGCGGCGCACGTCGGCCAGGAGCCCGTCGATATCGCGAGACCGCTTCTCCACAACCCCTCGCACCCCGCCGTTGAGACGGTCGCGGTCGCTGGCGGTCAGATCCTTGGCGGTTATCACGATCACGGGCGGGTGGTCGCCGGAGTCGCGCGACCGTAGTGCGTCGAGGAACTCGAAGCCGTCCATCTCGGGCATCATGAGATCGAGCAGGACCAGCTCCGGGGCGGCAGACTCCAGCCGCTCGAGCCCGACGCGCCCGTTTTCCGCCTCGGTGACGGTCCAGCCCTCCTGCTCAAGCGAGTGCCGCAGCGAGGCCCGCGTGGCGGAATCATCCTCCACGATCAGCACGCCGGCGCCGGAGGATCGGCGGTAGCGGGCAAGGACCGCGCTCAGGTGCGCCCGGTCGATCGGCTTCGTGAGGTACGCCGCCGCGCCGAGCGAAAACCCGAGCGTGCGCTCGTCGGTGATGGTCAACATCACGACCGGGATGGCGGCGAGTGCGGGGTCGGCCTTGAGCGCCGTGAGCACGGCCCAGCCGTCCATCCGCGGCATCAGCACGTCGAGCGTGATCACATCGGGTGCCTCGCTCCGCGCCAACGCGAGACCCTGCTCGCCTCCAGCAGCCTCGAGCACCCGAAATCCCTCTTTGCCCAGCATCCGTGCCACGAGCTGTCGCACCGTGGGATCGTCGTCGATCACCAGGACCGTGGGCGCATCCTCTGTGTCGATCGTCGGCTCGGAAACAACGGTGGGCCCACCTCGCTGCCTTCCGTCCACCGGGAGACGCACGGTGAACGTCGTGCCCTGTTCCGGCGTGGACTCGACCGCGATGTCCCCACCCATCATCTCGCAGAACTTCTTGCTGATCGCGAGACCGAGGCCCGTCCCACCGTACTTGCTCGCCGTCGAGGCCTCCGCCTGCGAGAACGCCTGAAACAGTCGCCCCAGTTGCTCGGGGGTCATCCCGATCCCGGTGTCGCCGACGGCAAGGACCAGATGGTCGTCCCCGGGCATGGTCTGCCGCTTCGCGCTCAGCGTGATCGCCCCGGCCTCGGTGAACTTGCTGGCGTTGGACAGCAGGTTGAGCAGCACCTGGCGCACCCGAGTTCCGTCGGCGTGCATGGCACCCAGATCGTCGGCCAGGTCGAGCCGGAGCACGTTGCCGTTCTGTTCGATGAGCGGCGCCACCGTCGTGGCCACGCTGTCCACCGCCTGGCGCACGTCGAACGTCTCGAGATGCAGCTCCATCTTGCCCGCCTCGATCTTCGACAGGTCCAGCACGCCGTTGATCAGGGTCAGCAGGTGCCGGCCCGCCGCATGGATCTTTTCGAGATCCTGGACGAACTCTTCCTGCCCGGCGTCGGCGGCGTCCTCCTGCAACATCTCGCTGTAGCCGAGGATGGCATTGAGGGGTGTGCGCAACTCGTGACTCATGCTGGCGAGGAACTGGCTCTTTGCTTCGTTGGCCGTCTCCGCCGCGTGGCGCGCCTCGAGCAGCTCCGTGACGTCGTGGTACAGCCCCATCATCCCGACCCGCTTGCCGTCCACGACGACCGGCACGGCGAGCACCTCCACGTCCACGAGCGTCCCATCCTTGCGTTGGCGCTGTCCCATACCGTGCACGGCGCGATCACCGGCCTGCGTAGTGTAGGCCACCGCCTGCGAGCGCGTGGCCTCGGTCGTGATCAGATCGTCCAGGTTCCGGCCGACGATCTCCGCTTCCGTGTAGCCGTACAGCCGCTCGAACGCCGGATTGCACGTCATGACGTTGTGATCCGGATCCAGCGTGACGATGGCCACGGGATTGTTGCGCACCAGCTCTTCGAAGTACTGCCGCTGCCGCCGGGCGGCGCTAAAGAGATGCGCGTTCTCGATCGCGACGGCGGCCTGCGGCGCGAACAGACTGGCGAGCCGAACATCGGCGTCGCCGAACTGCCGCGCCCGATCGGCATGCCAGAAATTGATCGCCCCCACCAGACGCTTCCCGATGAGGAGCGGCAGCACCAGGGCGGCATGCGCGTCCACGTTGGCGTACTTGTCCGACCGCCCCGCCCACTCGCCGTAATCCGCGATGATGAGCGGTTCGAGCGTGCGCGCGACGTGCCCCATCGCCCCTTCGCCGATGCGAATCCGGGTGCCGATGGACACTTGTCCGGTATGGTGATTGGCGACGATCTCGAGCGCGTCGGCACTCGTGTCATAGATCGCCAGCTCTCCGCCACTCGCACCGAGGAGTCTCACGGCGCGCTCGAGCACGGCCTGCAACAGCTTGGACAACTCCAGCTCGGACGAGAGATCCGTCAGCGTTTCGAGCAGCACCCGCTGCTCGTCCGCCCGGCGCCGCTCGGCGGCCAGCAGCTCCGCCTGGCGCTCCACCAGGCGGGCCCGCCCGATCGCGATGCTCGCCTGGTTGGCGGCAGCGGTGAGGATGTGGAAGTCCTCATCGGCAAAGGCCTGGGGTCGCTCGCTCTCGACCACCAGGACTCCCAAAGGGCGGCCGTCGATGATGAGGGGAACATCGACCTCGGAGCCGCTGCTGAGCCCCGGGATGTACAGCGGCTCCTTCGTGACGTCCGGCGTGTAGTGGAGCTTGCCGTCTCTGAGAGCCCGCGCAGACAGCCCCTCCCCCGCGGGCACCCGCCAGCCGTCCGGAATGCCGGACCAGCCCACGGCCGCCCGCATGACCCGGTCGCCCGTCGCTTCGTCCACCAGAAACAGACCCACGAAGCTGTAACCGATATGTTCGTCCCGCAGACCGTGCACCACGGCATGGCAGATTCGGTCCTCATCTGGCGCGGCAGCAATCTCGGTCCCGAGACGCAGCAAGGCTGCCTGTCGGCGTCTGGCGCGGTCTCCCATCCCCGCGTCACCCGTCCGGGGCGTGGGATCGGTCATGGGCCCATCCTGGGGGAAGTGCTTGGTACCCACCCTTCGAGCAAGGGGGGTTCATATCAGACAAATTGAGTCGGATTTGGGGCATCCGCAATGGGCGAAGCGGGACGAAACGTGTACCCACGGCAACGATTGGGACCTAGAGTGCAAACCGGCTCAGCTGCCTCGCTCGCACCACTCCCGCGCGTTCTGGAACATCCGGAGCCATGGCGAGGCCTCGAGATCGCGCTGCCAGGCAGGCGGCATCCACCCCCATTGCCAGGGAAGACACGTCCGCTCCGGGTGCGGCATCATGGCCAGGTGCCGCCCATCCGGGGAGCACAGGGCCGTGATTCCCCGGGGAGACCCGTTGGGGTTGAAGGGGTACGCCTCTGTGATCTCGGCGTCGTCATCGACGAAGCGGACCGGCGCGAGGGATTCGGCCTCGATACGCTCCATGATCGACGGATCGGGGAAATACGCCCTCCCTTCCCCGTGCGCCACCCACACGCCGAGGGTCGATCCCTCCATACCCCGGAGCATGATTGCCGGGCTCGGCTGGATCTCAACGGTGGCGAACCGTGACTCGAACCGTCCCGACGCGTTGTGCACGAACCGGGGCTGCATTGCGTCGGGAATGCCGGGCCACGGCACCCAGCCGAGGAGCGCCATCAGCTGGCAACCGTTGCACACGCCGAGGCTGAACGTGTCAAGCCGCGCGGCAAATTCACGGAAAGCAGTCTGCAGCCCGTCATCGAATCGGATGACGCCGGCCCAGCCCTTGGCGGAATCCAGCACGTCGGCGAAGCTGAACCCGCCCACGAACACCACGCCCCGAAATCGGTCGAGCGTCATGCAGCCGGACCGCAGGTCCGACATCACGACGTCCCACGGCTCGAAGCCCGCCAAGTAGAACGCGGACGTCATTTCGCGGTCGCCGTTGGATCCCTCCTCGCGGACGATCGCGACGGGGATCTTTGTCTTCGACGCAAGCACGGCATCAGCGGTGCGGGCGGGCACGAAGGAGAGCGCGTAGGCCGGCGCGGACCGTGTGCGGAGCCCCCGACGTTCCTCGGCGACGCAGTCGGGATCCGCCTGCAGCCGGTCCAGCTCGAAGCTGGTCGCCTCCCACAGATCGCGCAGCGCTGTCATGTCCTCGTCGAGCACGGCCTCGCCGCCCACGCGGACCTGAACGCGTTTCTTCTCGATCACCCGACCGATGGACTCGCATGGGACGTCGTTCCGGCGGAACGCATCGAGGACGGCCCGTTCATTCGCCGCATCGACTTCGAGCACGAAGCCCAGCTCTTCGGCAAAGAGCGCGGCAATCGCGCCGGCCGCCGAGGTCCCGAGGTCCACTTCGATGCCGCAGTCTCCGGCGAATGCCATCTCGAGCAGCGTGGTGAGCAGGCCGCCGTCACTGCGGTCGTGGCCGGCGCTGATCACGCCGTCGTCGATGAGCCGCTGTACCACGTGAAACGCACGGCCCAGGAGCGCCACGTCGTACACGTCCGGGACCTCATCACCGATCTGCCCGTACACGTGTGCCAGCGCCGACGCACCCAGGCGGTGCCGCCCGCCGCCGAGATCCACGTAGAGCAGGCGTCCTTTCCCGGAAAGCTCGAGATCGGGTGTCACCGTCTTGGTGATGTCCGGACAGGTGGCGTACGCCGAGATCACGAGGCTCCCGGGCGCCTTCACGGTCTCGTCGCCACCGGTGCCGTCCGGAGCGAGAGCCGCCATGGACAGGCTGTCCTTGCCGCCGTCCACCGCGATGCCCAGCGCGATCATCATGTCGTGCATCGCCTTCGCGGCGTCGTACAGCGCCGCGCCCTCCCCCGGAAGCTTGGCCGCCCACATCCAGTTGGCCGAACACTTCACGTCTTCGAGCGCGCTCACCCTGGCCCACATCAGATTGGTGAGCGCCTCGCCCACCGTCATTCTCGCCATGGCGGCCGGGTCGATGAGCCCCTTGATGGGTTGTTCCCCGATGGCCGTCGCCGCCCCGGTCCGTCCGAAATGGCTCTGGGCAATCACCGCCACGTCGGACACGGTGAGCTGCAACGGCCCGCAGCACTGCTGCCGCGCCACCAGTCCCGTGACGCTGCGATCCACCTTGGTGGTGAGAAACCGCTTCGAGCCCACCGAGGCCAACCGCAGCACCCGGTCCAGTGCCTGGCGCACTGTGAGGTCCGCCGGCAACCGCAGCGGTGCGAGCGTGGGCGGGATCCGATCGAGCACGAAGGTCTTCTGGGGCATGGCGCCCAACACGGCGTCGAGCTCGAGATCGACGGGCGTGGACCCGTCGGTCCCGTCATTCAGCACGATCGTGCCGTCGCCCGTCACCCGACCCACGACGGCAAACGGCGCATGCTCGCGCTCACACAGCGCTCGGAACAGCTCCGCGTGCTCGGGCTTGAGCAGCAGCGCGTCGTTCTCCTGGTACTCCGCGCCCCAGATCTCGAGTACCGACAAGGTCTCGTCGCCTACGGGAATAGCCCGCACGTCGATGCGCGCGCCCTCGGGGCTCACGATCTCCTTCAGCACGTTGCAGTTGCCGCC
>CAYGCN010000005.1:0-221 GCA_964348385.1 uncultured Gemmatimonadaceae bacterium | reverse complement strand
GGATCACGCGGTTCACCTTCTGCTCCATCTCGGCGTCGCCGCGCTGCACGGCGTTGAAATCCAGCTCCGCGACGTTCTCCCCCTGCACCATGCTCGACGCGGCGCCGCCGCCCATCCCGATGCGGTAGGCCGGCCCGCCGATCTTCACCACCAGCATGCCGGGCTCGGGTTCGCCCTTGTCGACGTCGCGCGCATCGATCTGGCCGATGCCGCCGCTGAAC
>CAYGCN010000004.1:55920-62624 GCA_964348385.1 uncultured Gemmatimonadaceae bacterium | reverse complement strand
CGACGAGTTCGAATTTGAGGTCGACGATGCCGAAGTCGACGACGACGATGCCGAGGACCTGGCCGATGCTCAGCTGATCTGGGATATGTTCGACAAGCAGATCCAGCCGCGGTTTCCCAACTGGCCGGCCAAGGCGAGTATGGTCGTGGTCGGCACGTTCGAGCCCAAGAACGCTGACGGGACGTTCGGCGCCCCGATCGACTTCGAGACGTACTTCGAGGCCGACATCGAGGTCGAATTGGAGCTGAACCCGGCGTTCGACACGGCCACCGACAGCGAGATCCTGGTCACCCTGAACCCGGCCGCCTGGTTCGTGCGTGGCAACGGGACGGTGTGGGACCTGTCGGCCCTGCAGGGCCAGCTGGTCGAGTTCGATCTGGAGATGGACGACGGGTGGGAGATCGAGATCGACGACTGACGTGAACCCTGAATACGCCACGAGCCGGGCGCTCTCATCGGGAGCGCCCGGCTTCGTGCAGGAGGAGGGACGAACCATGCATGCACAACTCGAGTACGCGCTCCTGGCGGGAGCGCTGGCGATCATGGTGGCCTGCGGAGACTCCACGGGGCCCGCCGTGGAGAGGAACAACCCGGGAACGGGGACCAACACGCTGAGCGTGTCTGCAGACATCGACGGCCGTGAGGTGCCGGGTGGTTTCGTGACCGACATGGAAGTCCAGGTGCGGAGCACCCAGGGCGCACCGGTGTCGGGCGCCACCGTCACGATTCGCAACGGCACGCTCGGGACCACCACGCTGTTCGAGAGCGGCCCCGGTTCCGGCGACTATGTCGCCACGGTCAACGGGTTCGGTACGGGAGACTACCGGCTGGACGTGCTGGCGGGTGCCGATCGCGTGGAGAACGTGGTAGTGGGGGGGATTGGAATCCATACGATCCAGAGCCCGACCATGACGGCGGTAGTGCCGGCCAACCAGCCGCTCACCGTCATGTGGACGCGGCCCGCCGAGGCGTTCCGGGCCGATGTGCAGTCCAGGGACTACGACGCCCAGGATATTCTGGACACGGGAAGCCACATCATTCCGGCGGTGGAGATGCAGCCCCGAACCGACGAACGGATCAGGGTGCGGCGTGAGAATCGGGTGACCATTGCCGGCGGCGTATCGGGATCGCGGCTCAAGGTCGAGCTGGAGCGTTCGGTCGAGCCCATCGTCGTGCAGTAGGCACCGACCACACACGGCACAGCCCAATCAATCCCCGTTCCGACCGTTGGCTCGGAGCGGGGATGGCCATGTCGGGGGGCGACGGTGCTTCTCCGAGCGGCTGGGGTCGAGCCTGCCGCTCAGTCCGCGACGCCCACCACCTGCTCGGCCACGAGCCGGTCGACGTCCTGGCGGGAGTAGCCGAGTAGACCTTCGAGCACTTCGCGCGTGTGCTGCCCGAGGGCGGGCGCGGGATGTCGGTCGATCGCGGGTGCCGACGACAGGTGTGGTGTCGATCGGGCGAAGGTGTACGTCCCCACCTCGGGATCGTCGATGTCCACCAGCATGTCTCGTGTGCGGAAGTGCGGGTCGGCGAAGATGTCTCTGGCGGTGTAGACCGGCCCGGTCGGCATGCCGGCCTCGTTGAGCGTGTCCACCACTTCCTGCCGGGTCTTGTCCGCCATCCACGCCTCGATGATCGGTTGGAGCAGGGCGGCGTTCTCGGCGCGGCTCGTGCCGTCGCGGCTGCGGGGATCGTCGATCAGGTCCGGTCGTCCTACGGCGGTGGCGAGCCGACCCCACACGATGTCGTCGGGCACGTTGAGGGCGACGTAGCCGTCGGAGCACTTGAACGCGCCGCGCGGCCAAAGATGCTCCAGCTTGCCGCGCCGCGGCTCCTTGCCGGTCACCGAATACAGCGCCACCATGCGCTCGTTGAGCGCCAGCATGTTGTCGGTCAGGGCGACGTCCACGATCTGGCCTTCGCCCGTCCGCTCCCGCATGAACAGGGCCTGCATCACGCCGAAGGCGGCAATCATCCCGGAGTACACGTCGGCCAGGCCGTACAGCGTAAAGGTCGGCGGCTTGTCCTCGAACCCGATCAGATCCATGACCCCGCTCATCGCTTCGGCCACGATGTCGAACGCCGGGCGATTGGCGTAGTCGCTGCGGTACCCGGACAGGCGCCCGAATCCCGAAATCATGGCGTAGACAAGCCGTGGGTTCACGGCGCACAGGCCATCGTACCCCAGACCGATGCGGTCCATGGCACCGGGCCTGAGGTTCTCCACCACGACGTCCGCCACAGCCGCCAGCTTGCGAACGATCTCCTGGCCGGCCTCGCTCTGCACGTTGAGGGCGAGGCTCTTCTTGTTGCGGTTGTAAGCCATGTAGCCGAACGCCTTCCTGGCGGAATCGCGTTTGGCAAAGGGTGGGATCGAGCGACGTGGGTCCCCTTTGCCGGGCCGCTCGATCTTGATCACCTCCGCGCCGGCATCGGCCAGCAGCATCGTGCAGTACGGCCCACTCATGTACTGCTCCAGCCCGATCACCCGGATGCCCGTCAGCGGACGCTGCACGTCACCTGACACCTGTCCCCCTTTCCTCTCCACCACTCCCCAACCCTTTCCGACCGCTTCCCCTTTCCCCTTTCCCTGCTCCCGTGTCTCTCGTTTCCCGATTCCCGCTTCCCGATGCCTCGACCTTTCCCTTTTTCCCCTTTCCCCTCTCCCTGTCATCCCCCACCCACTCTACCACCGTTGACACGCCCATACCGACCCCCACGCACAGAGTCGCGAGGCCATAGTACGGCCGCGGCGCCTCCGGTGCGCGGCGCTTCATCTCGTGGAGCAGCGTCACCAGGATGCGAGCGCCCGAGCAGCCGGTGGGATGGCCAAGCGCGATGGCCCCGCCGTTCACGTTGGTGACGTCGGGTCGGAGGCCAAGGCGGCGCATCACGCCGAGCGACTGAGCAGCGAATGCCTCGTTCAGCTCTACGAGGCCGATCTGGTCCAAGGTGAGGTTCACACGTCGGAGCAGTCTCTCCGTGGCCGGGACCGGTCCGAAGCCCATCACGCCGGGGTCCACGCCGGCCACGGCCGAGCCGACCCAGCGCGCCATGGGGCGAAGACCGAGCGCACTGGCCTTGTCGGCGCTCATGAGGAGCAGCGCGGCGGCTCCGTCGTTGATCCCGCTCGAGTTCCCCGCGGTGACGGTGCCGTCCTTGCGGAACGCCGGCCGCAGCGATGCGAGCTGCTCCACGCTCGTGTCCAGCACGAAGCGACCATTCTCCACCCGGTACCGAGGGTGCTCGTCGGTATCGATCAGGATGGGATCGCCCTTCCGTTGCGGGACCGGAATGGGCACGATCTCGTCTTGGAACCTTCCGGCATTGATTGCCTCGACGGCGCGCCGGTGGCTCTCCACCGCGAAGGCATCCTGGTCCGCCCTGGAGATCTGCATCTCGTCGGCGATGGCCTCGGCCGTCTCGCCCAGGCTCACGATCGGGTATCGGGCGTGCATGCGGGGGTTGTCGAAACGCCAGCCCACCGTGGTGTCCCACATCTTCCAGTGGCCCACCGGCTGCCCGCGCTCCGGCTTGGGAATGGCCCACGGGGCTCGGCTCATGCTCTCCACGCCCGCACCCACGAACACGTCGCCTTCGCCCACCAGGATCGCCTTGGCCGCCTGGTTCACCGCTTCCAGTGCGGATGAGCAGTTCCGATTGACCGTGACACCCGGCACCTCGACGGGCCAGCCCGCGAGCAGGACGGCCATGCGGGCCACGTCGCGGTTGTCCTCGCCCGCCTGGTTGCCGCAGCCGGCATAGACGTCGTCGATGAGCGCGGGATCGATCCCGACACGCTCCACGAGTCCCTGGAGGACGTGAGCGAGCAGGTCGTCCGGCCGGACCGCGGAGAGCGCGCCGTTGTGCCGCCCGATGGGGGACCGGACGGCACTGACGATCACGACGTCGCGCATGCTATCGCGCCGCCGCCGCGGCCCGCACGCCGGGCCGCTCCCGCTCGCGGCCGCTCTCCAGATCGCTGATGAACTCGCCGAAGCGTTCGGCGACCTGCTGCAGCCGCGGGTGATGATCCTTGATGAAGCGTTCCGGGTCGGGATCGTCACGGAACGCCACCAGGACCGCCTCCGCCCGTTCGTCGGTCGCGAGATCCAGGTAGCTCGACGAGATGCGGAGCGTCAGATCCTGTGCGGAATGGAATGCCGAGCCGGGCAGGGTGGCCAGCTCGTAGCGGTCCAACAGATGGAAGGCCAGATCCTCGTCGGTTCGCACGCCGCGCGCGGCCAAGGGCTCGCGCCACTTCTCGAACGACGGGAAGACATAGAACGCGCCCGCGGGCTCGTTGCAGGGGATCCGAAGGCGCTTCATGGTCTCGTACAGGAACCGCGTGCGGACGCCATGCATGCGGGTGCAGAGGTTGACGTAGTCGTCGATGTCGGGGTCGCTCGAGTACGCCACCTGCGCCGCGTACTGGACGGGGGCCGTGACGCAGGTCCAGACATTGGTGGCGATGTTTTCGATCGCCTGGCCGAGCGCCCGTCCGCCATTCCCATTGGGGAGGATCGCCACGCCGAACCGCCACCCGCCCAAACTCAGGTGCTTGCTCAGCCCGCCGAACACCACGGACCCGTCGGGATAGAATCGCGCGATTGACACATGGGGGATGGAGCCGAACGCCGTCAGCGCGTAGATCTCGTCACTCAACACCATCAGCTCGTGATCCCGCGCAAACTCCGCGAGGGTCTCGACCTTGTGCGGCCGCATCATTGTCCCCGTGGGATTCTTCGGGCTGTTCACGACGAAGACTTCGGGATTCCCCCAGTGCTGACGGGATTCCTGAATCCGGTGCTCCAGCACGTCCAGTTCCAACTCGTAGTTGGTCTCGGGACGCGTCGGCACGTAGGTGATAGGCTTCCCCAAGAGGTGGGCCTGCGGGGCGTACGACACCCACGACGGTTGAGGCAGAATCACCTCCTCGCCCAGCGCCAGCAGCGAGGCGAAAATCAGGGATTTGCTCCCCGGTCCCACCACCACCTGCTCGGGCGTCGTCTCTATGTCGAACGTCCGCTGATAGAACTGCGCGATCGTGCGGCGCAGCTCCAGGGTACCGCGGGAGTGGAGATAGCTCCGCTTCTGGACGTTGGCCGTCAGCGCCTCGGCGATCTTCGGGTGGACCGGAAACCGTGATTCACCGAACGCCAGGTGGTAGACATTCTGACCCGCCGCCCAGAGATCGCGGACCCGGTCGTTGATGGAGAGGGTTGCCGACGCCTTGAGGCCGCGAACGCCGGCGCGGGAGAATCGAATGGGCTTGAAGCGCTCGACCACCGGTACGCCTCCCGTGGAGGAACCGTCGCTGTGAGCTGCATACGCGGTTCCCGGCACGATAGGAGACCGATGGGTCACTCCGCAAGTGCCGAGACGCCGCGCGGCACGCCCGAGGCGGTCGCTTGCGCTCTGGACGCGGCCTCGACCAACTCGTATTGATTCAGGGTGCGGCGGATGTCATCCGTCCTCCGGCGCAGACTCGGGAGAAACCGCCATGGGGATCATCACCATCACCAGAGGTTCCTACGGAGGCGTCGAGGCGCTGGCGCGGCGCCTCGCAGACGACCTCGGCTATCGGCTCTTCTCTCGGGAAGAGGTTCTGCAGGGCACGGTGCAGGAGTATGGGTTGTCCCAGAGCCAGTTGGAGTCGGCGCTGATGCACCGGCCGGGGTTTCTGGAGGGTCGCGGCCTGAAGAAGCTGCACTACATCGCCTGTGCCCAGGCCATACTCGCGAAAGTGGCGCGCGAAGACGACTTGGTCTACCACGGTGAGGCGGGGCACGTGTTACTCAAGGGCATCCCCCATCACCTGCGGGTTCGCGCGGTCGCCGACATGGAGTATCGCATTCGCGCCGTGATGGAACGGTGTGAGATGTCGAGAGAGAAGTCGATCCAATACATCGCGGACATGGATCGGGAGCGGAACACGTGGCTCAAGTGGGTGCATGGCGTGGACGCGAACGACCTCTCGACCTATGATCTCGTCGTCAATCTCGAGCGGCTTCCGATTCCCAGCGCCGCGCTCCTGATCGCTCAGGTCGCCGATCGCGACTTCCGCACCACACCCGAGTCACAGCGCATGATGGACGATCTGGCCCTCGCGAGCCAGCTGCGCGCGCGGGTCGGTCTGGAGTCGGGAATCTCGGAGGAGCGGATCGGGATCGACGTCACCGACGGCGTGGTGACCATCACCGCCAATGTCCGGCACCTGTCGGATGCCACCAAGCTGGAGGCGCTGGCCCGACAGATCCCGGGTGTGCGGGAGGTCCGCTCGGATATCGATCCGAGGTGGCGGGAATAGCGCGGCAACCGAAGCGAACGCGGTGCTCCCCGGGACAGTGGATTCGGCCGCTCCCTTCCAAAATGGTCGCATCTCGAGTATCCTTCTCCCGTTGCATGAACCGCAAGCTGGTATCTTCTCACTTCCGTGGAACGGTAGCGGCTTAGGATGAAGCTCGGCGCGCCGTAGACACGTCGTTTCACTCCTCAGGTTCAGACAATCAGCGAGCCGTGCGTTCCGGCGACACCGACGTCGCCGAGCCCGCGCGCACACACACACACGTGAGGAGCGTCTCCGAACGATGTCATTCGAGTCATTAGGCCTCGCGCCGGCACTGCTGCGGGCGGTCGAGGAAGAAGGGTACATCGAGCCGACCCCGGTCCAGCGCGAAGCGATTCCACTGGGCCTGGAC
>CAYGCN010000004.1:0-55910 GCA_964348385.1 uncultured Gemmatimonadaceae bacterium | reverse complement strand
GCGCGCCGTAGACACGTCGTTTCACTCCTCAGGTTCAGACAAACAGACGCACTGCGTTCCGGCCACACGAACCTGGCCGAGCGCGTATGCACACATGTACGTGAGGAGTGTCTCCGAACGATGTCATTCGATGCATTGGGCCTCGCACCCGAGTTGCTGCGGGCCGTCGAGGAAGAAGGCTATACCGAGCCCACACCGGTCCAGCGGGAGGCGATCCCGCTGGGCTTGGACGGCCGCGACGTGGTGGGATCGGCCCAGACCGGGACCGGGAAGACGGCCGCGTTCCTGCTGCCGATCCTGCAGCGCCTCAAGCGCCGACACCGCGCCACCTTGCGCGCCCTGGTCCTGGTCCCCACCCGCGAACTGGCGGAACAGGTACTCCACAGTGCCCGCGCCTACGGCCGCTATACCGACGTCACCGCGGCGGCGGTGTATGGCGGCGTCAGCATGGAGCCGCAAACCCGTGCGCTCACGCGCGGTGTCGATATCGTGATCGCCACCCCGGGCCGGCTCCTCGACCACATGGGACGCGGGCATGTGAACGCCACGAAGCTCGAGGTGTTGGTGTTGGATGAAGCGGACCGCATGCTGGACATGGGGTTCGCCCCCGATGTGCACCGCATTCTCGACGCCCTGCCGTCCGAGCGGCAAACCATGCTCTTCTCGGCGACCATCTCCAGCGACGTTGACCGGTTGGCGCGGCGCGCCATGCGCGATCACGCCGCGGTTGAGATCGGCCGCCGTGCGGAGGCGGCTGAGGGGGTGGAGCACGTGCTGGTGGCGGTGGACAAGCCGCACAAGCGCGGCGTGCTCGCCAAGGTGCTCACCGAGTTCCCGGAAGGGCGTACGCTGGTCTTCACCCGCACCAAGTTCGGTGCCGACAAGCTGGCGCATCACCTGAGGCACCAGGGTGCCGACGTCGTGGCGCTCCACGGCGGCAAGACGCAGGCGTCGCGTGCCAAGGCGTTGGGCCGCTTCAAGAACGGTGGCGCCCGGGTACTGATCGCGACCGACGTCGCGGCCCGCGGCATCGACGTGGACGACATCGTGATGGTGGTGAACTACGATGTGCCGCGCGACCCTGAGGTGTATGTCCACCGGGTCGGACGCACGGCGCGAGCCGGAGCCCAGGGGCTGGCGCTCACGCTGATGTCGCCCGACGAGTGGTTGCTGATGCGGGATGTGGAGAAGCTGATGGGCCGCACGTTTCCGCGGGAGGTGATGCCGGGATTCGAGCCGGTCGTGGCTCCCATTCAACCACGGGAGCGCGCGGAGGGTGCCAAGCCGCAGGGCCGCTCTGTGCGACCCCGGCGAGGGCGGGGGCGAGTTCGGTAGGCGCCGGCGCTCTTCAGCGAGGAGCGCGAATGGCCTCGATCGGGGGAGTCAACCGGTCGGGGCCTGTGTCGTCGGGGTGCCGTTCGACCGCCGGTTGGCGTCCAGGTGCAGCAGCTTGAGGACCGCGACTTCGTTCCGTCGCAGGGCGCCGCGCCGCCTGCCTCGCTTCTGCGACCGGGGGCGCGGGGGCTTCGGTGCGACGATCCCCCGGCGATACGACTCGATCACCCGCGGGTGCACATAGTACTTGCGACATACCGCCCGGGTGTTGCCCAACCGCTCGGCGACGAAATCGATGGCCTTCACGATGTTGGCCTGTGTCTCGCGCTGGGTTGAGGCGGGCCCCAGCTCGCGCAGCTTCGTGGCCGCGGCGATCGTGCCCGCCCAGGTGCGGAAATCCTTGGCCGTGTACTCCTGCCCGGAGACCTGCCGCAGGTACGCGTTGATGTCGCCCGAATCGACCTTCTGGCGCCGGCCTCGGTCGTCCAGATATTGGAACAGCTCCTGCCCGGGGAGCGTCTGGCAGTGCTGCACGATGCTCGCGATTCGTCGATCGGTGATCGCCACCGATCGCATCACGCCGCTCTTCCCCCGAAACTCGAACCGCAGCTTGGAGCCGGAGACCTCTACGTGCCGGCGACGCATGGTGGTGAGCCCGTACGATCGGTTCTCGCGAGCGTACACGTCACTGCCGATGCGGATGAGGGTCTTCTCCAGTAGTCGGACCACCGTGGCAAGCACTTTCTCCCGTGGCAGGCCGTCGCGAGACAGATCCCGTTCCACCCGCTCGCGGATCGCGGGCAGCACGCGACTGAAGGCGAGCATCCGGTCGAATTTCGTCTCGTCCCGAACCTCGCGGTACCGCGGATGGTAGCGGTACTGCTTGCGGCCTTTCGCGTCCCGCCCGGTGGCCTGGAGGTGGCCGTGCGGGGAGGGACAGATCCATACGTCGGTCCATGCGGGTGGGATGGCAAGTGACCGGATCCGCCGCCGTTCGGCACGATCGCGAATCGGCGTGCCATCCGGGCCGATGTAGCTGAAACCGTGCCCGGCCCGCTTGCGCTCGATGCCGGGCTCCGCGTCCGAGACATAGATGAGCCCTGCGGGCGCGGTGGTCCGCGCGACCACGCTGCCTCGATGGGCCGCAAGGGACGATGGGCGTGGGCTCACTCGAGGTCCCGTGGATCGATCCGGGTCGGCGTGGACCTCCCATCTACGATCGGCCGCGTGGCACGGGCGATGGCCCTGATCGTGCCGGTCATGTGGGCGAGGTCGAGGGTGGCCACTTCGTCGGAGACGCGATGGTAATCCTCATCCACGTCGATCGGCGTCGTGCTGAAGGAGTGCGCGGGCACGCCGAGCCGTGCGAACGTCGCGTTGTCGGACCGAAAGAAGAGATTCTCGTCCGGGTAGGGGTCGGGGGTGAAGGTGAACTCATGCTCCGCCGCTGCGGCTTGCACGATCGTCCCGAGATCGGACCGCTCGAAGCCCGTGATCCAGGCGACGTCGGCTCCGGCCGAGGCAGGCTTGCCGATCATTTCGACGTTGACCATCGCGACCACCTGCGCGGGGTCGAGCTGTGCGGCGAGATGGCGCGAGCCGTACCCGCCCATCTCCTCGGCGGCAAACGCGACGAACATCAGGGTCCGAACCGGCCTGCCGAGGGCCTTGAAGTACCTGGCCAGCTCGATCACGGCCGTCGTGCCGGACGCGTTGTCGTTGGCACCGTTGGCGATGGAATCACCGTCTACCGCCGGCCGGATCCCGATATGATCGTAGTGCGCCGAGAAGAGGACGATCTCGTCGCGCCTGGAGCCCGGGATGACGCCGACGACGTTGGCGAGATACTGCTCGCGCACCGAGGCCGACACGTCGACCCTAAGCTCTATCGCGCGCGTGTCGTCGCTCAGGACGATGACCGTGTTGGCGCCAGTGGATGGGTCGAGTGTGCGTGACGGCCCCGCCGTGAAGGCGCGCACCCGATCGAACAGGCGGGCGTGCGACGGGTGCATCAGCACCAACGTCTTGGCCCCCGGTGTACGCATCGTGGCGAATGCCTGCATCGGGTCGTCGTCGGGTCCGACCACCATGACGTCCGGCTCGTCGGCCGTGGACCAACGTAGCGTGGCGCTGGAGACGGCTACGGCGACCCGCTCACTCGGCACCGCCCGACCGTTTAGGACCACGGCAGCCCGCTCGACGGTCACGGCATAGACGGGGAACCGCTGGAGATAGCCGGTCGCGTCGCCAAACCGTTCCAGGCCGATGGCCGCGAATTCCGCGCGGATAAACTCGGCAGCCCGGTCGGCCGCGGGGGTGAAGGCGCGGCGGCCCTCCATCTCGTCGGCACTGAGCGTGGCCACGATCCGTTCCACCCGTTCCGTTGAGATTTCGGGCTCGCCGCGGGCGCAGCCCAGAACACTCGTGAAAGCGAGGGCCAGGATCGGTACGAGGCTCTTGTCGGTCATCGCGCACTCTCGGGGTTCACGAGTTTTGCCTCCGGGACCGATGCCGAATCACCCGTTCCGGGGCAGTGGCCAAACCTAGCCAGTTGCCCCGCGAGCGCGAGCCCGTCGATGCAAAGGGGCCGACGGAGCGATGATCCACTCCATCGGCCCTGATCCTCGACGAGAGGTCGGGGACGGTCCTGGCCGATGCCCCTTACCTCCTGGACGAGCCGCCGCGCTCGGTGAGCTTCTCCAGGTGCCGCTTCAGCGCGGAGGGCGTCAGCGGCGCGCGCGCGGTGACGAACGAGTCACGAAAGCGCACGGTGCCGATGGCTGAGTCGCCTGCCGCCCGGACCTTGAGCGCGCCGCTCTCACCGACCGGCGCATCCGCGAACGGGATCACGGAGAGGGAGATCTGCTGACCGTCGTCCAGACGCTGCACCACTTGATAGCTGTTCGGTGCACGCATCACGGCGGCGATCCCCAGGTCCGCGATGGCGACGACGGGCTCGTCGCTGGTCGTCGAACGCGGTGCGGCCGCTGCGCGGCTCACGAGCTCCGACGCGGCAGGCAGGGTCGTGGGAATCGCGATGCGTCCCGCATCCTCCACGGCGTTGTCAATCGGGATGTCGATCGTCCCGGGATTCGCGCTCCTGGCGGCGCGCGTCGCGGCGGCTAGCGCCGACGGATCCAGCGCCACCGGTACCAGCGGCGCACGCTCTTTCAGGCCCGCGGCCGCCGTCGAATCCGAGGCACGGGTGGCGGCGCCTGCGGGTCTCTGAACCGGCGCCGCCGCGGTCGCGGCAGGCACGGATCGCAGTTCCGCATCGGTGGCCCCGAACGCGGCCACCATCATAAGGGTGCTCCGGGACGGCGTCGCGTGGGAAACGGTCGCGCTGGGCTGTTCCGCGTCCAACTCCCCACCGAACGGAACGGCGCCAAGGGCGAAGAAGCCCACAGCGAGCGCGGCGACGGCCACCGCGGCCGCGGCGGGGTACACCCACACCGGTCGGGGCCGCAACGCGCGGCGTAACCTGGCGATGACTCCCAGGCGAGGCGCGGCCGGCTCGGGCCGGGTCGGCCGAGGCATCGCCTCGGGACGGCTTACGGGTGCCGCCGGCTCCGCAGGCTGCGGAGGTGAACGCCGCAATTCGGCCACGACGGGGTCGTGCGCCGGCACGGCGGCGTGATGTTCCAGCGTCGGCGCCGCACGGGTCGGCACGTCGCGCGCCGTCGGACGATGCGGTTCGGGAGCCGGTCGGGGTGGCGCGGTCTGGGGCAGCGCGTCGGCCGGAAGCATGATGGCCGGCATCTCGCCGGTGTGGCCTGCCATGTGCTGCCCACGCTCCGCCGTGTCGAAGAACCGCTCCAGCATCGCCCGGATCTCCGACTCCGGCCGCACGGCCAGCCGCTGGAGCGTGTTCAGGGTCTTCGGCAGCTTGGCCCGCTCGGCGTAGTCCACGAGCACGAGCCGCGTGGGTTCCACATAGTCGTTCGTCAGCAGTTCCTTGGCGAAGCGGAGATGGACGTCCGTGCGGTGCGGGGCGGTCCGCAAGATCTTGAGGCACAGAGCGATGACGCTCCGATTCGAGCCCTGCTTGGCGTACTGTTCGGCGGCACGCTCGAACATCGCGATCGCACCGAGCTTGTCCCCGGTCTTGAGCGAGAGGTCGCCGACCTTGACGAAGAGCGGTGCCTCGGGCTCGACCGCGTCGCACTCGAGCCGCGCAATGATCTCTTCGTAGGCGTCGAGTGCCGCTGCCGTCTTTCCCTGTCGTTCGAGTTCGCGTGCCTGCTGCTTGACCGTAGCGATGTTCACCGTCCCACCTCCGAGAACCGAGCGCCAAACCCGTCGGGGGAGGGCCCCGACACACCATGCGGTCCCAGTATCGTGCCTGGCATCGGCCGGGCCAGTGACCCACAGCACACTCACCGTGGACGCGGGAATCCGGGTGCCAGGAAGGGCCCATGCAGCCTCCCGGCCGGCCAATCCGCGCAGGGTGGCGCCTGCGGGTCCGTCGGCCCAAGTTGAGCGAGGGGTGGAGGTTGGGCTGGAGGAGTGGTGGACGGACACGTTGCACAAATCGAAGAGGACGCCACCACATGACCGAGCCGGCGCGCAGCAGGACGAGTGGGTCCCGTCCGATGGAGGCTGACGTCGATGTATTCGGACTGACGCATCCCGGTCGCGTGCGCACTGCCAACGAAGACCACTTTTTGATCGCGAGCCTCCACAAGCTCCTCCGCATTCAGCAATCGAGCCTGCCCGAGCAGGACTATCCCCAGCTGGTGAGCGATTCCCGCGGGTACCTGTTTCTCGTCGCAGACGGGGTGAGCGGGCGTCCCGACGGCCACCTGGCGAGCGAGACGGTCCTCAGGACCATCGCCGATCACGTGACCAACCTCATGGGCCTGTACCGGCGGTTGGATCCCGAGCGGGAGTCCGTCTTCCTGCGGGAACTCACCGCGTCGGTAGAACGGAGCCACACGATCCTGAAAGAGCACGGTGACCGCGATCACGAGGGACATGGTCTCGCCACGACGCTGACCATGGTGGCCGTCCTGTGGCCGCGGGCGTATTTGGTGCAGGTGGGCGACAGCCGGTGCTACCGACTGCGGGGTGGCCGGCTGGAACGCCTGTCGCGGGACCAGACAATCGCGCAGGCGCTGGTGGATTCGGGCGCGCTCACGCCGGAGGAGGCGACCCGGTCGCCGTTCCGGAGCGTGCTGGCCAGTGCCGTCGGAGGTCCCGAAGCACTTCCCATCACCGCCTCCGACGACGTCCGGAGGGACGATGTGATGCTGCTGTGCACCGACGGGCTCACGAAGCACGTCTCCGAGGGCGAGATCGAACAGGAACTCCAGGGCCTCGAGGCGGCGGAGAAGAGTTGCCACCGTCTGGTCGATCTGGCTCTCGAGCGGGGCGGACGCGACAACGTTACCGTGCTGATTGGCCGCATGCGGCCGCGGACTGGCCGGCCATCCGGCAACCGGGCCGCGGTCTCAGGAGGGTGATCGGGGCACGCCCCTTGCAGTCTTGGCCCGTGGACGACCCCACGGCGGCTCCGGGCCATGGCTCACATACTGGTGGTGGACGACGATCCGCAGCTGCGCACGATGCTCGAGCGAGTGCTCGTGCAGTTGGGCCATGACGTCACACAGGCCGAAGATGGTCTCGCCGCACTGAACACCGTCGGCACCCGACCGTTTGCGATCGCGTTTGTGGATCTCTTCATGCCCGTGATCGACGGCCTGGAGGTCATCCCGAAAATGCTGTTTCAGTCGCCGACGACGAAGATCGTTGCCATGTCGGGCGGCGTGTACGGCGGGAAGGCCGTGAGCCTCCTGAGTGTGGCCGAACGGCTGGGTGCCGCGCGGACGCTGGCCAAACCCTTCGGCATCGACGATGTGGAGCAGATCCTCGGAGAACTCCTGAACGGAAACAGCGCGTAGCCCCGCGGCTGTCTGCCGTCATCCGGCGTCGCCCGGTACCTTTAGCGCGACCGAGCCATCGGAGTCGCGCGTCTGAAGCTCTCGCAACGTTCCATCTTCGCTTTTTGGGTTCCGCTGGCCGCCACGTGGCTCATGATGGCGGTAGAGGGGCCCTTCCTCGCGGCGGTCATCGCCCGGTTGGTGGATCCCACGTTCAACCTCGCGGCCCACGGTGTGGCGTACGCCTTCGCCCTGCTGGTCGAGGCCCCCGTCATCATGATCATGAGCGCATCTACGGCCCTGGCCGAAGACGCGCACAGCTTCCGGCGCCTCCGCACGTTCACCTACGTGCTCAATGCGGCGGTCACGGCGGCCATGTTGGCGTTGCTGGTGCCATCGGTATTCCGCTACGTGATGCTCGACCTGATCGCCATTCCCGACGACGTGGCGGACCTCACGTACGTGGCGCTTTGGCTGCTCCTCCCCTGGCCGGGAGCGATCGGGTACCGGCGGTTCTATCAGGGGCTCCTGATCCGCGGCGGGCGTACCCGGCTCGTCGCCTACGGTACGGTGCTCCGCCTCACGACCATGGCGACCACGGCGCTCGTGCTCTACTTCACGATCGCGCCCCCGGGCGCGTGGGTGGGAGCCGCGGCTCTGGCCGCCGGTGTTTCGGCGGAAGCCGTCGCCAGCCGGATCATGGCACGCACGACGGTGCACCGGCTGCTCGGGAGTGAGAGTGACGCTGGCCAAGCACTGAGCTACAGCAAGATCGTGCGCTTCTATTACCCGCTCGCCCTCACGTCGCTGATCGGATTGGCCGTCCAACCCATGGTCACGTTCTTCATGGGCCGGGCGCTGGCGCCACTCGAGTCGCTCGCCGTGTTCCCCGTCGTGGTGGCGCTGTCCTTCATCTTCCGGGCGATGGGATTGAGCTTCCAGGAGGTCGCGATCGCCTTGATGGGCAACCGCTACGAGCACGTGCATTCTCTGTGGCGGTTTGCGCTCACGCTCGGGATCGTCGCGTCGGCGGTGCTGGCGCTCGTGGCTTTGACGCCGCTATCGCGCGTCTGGTACGAAACGGTCTCGGGACTCGCGCCGGAGCTGGCGCGGTTTGCGATCCTGCCGACGATCATCATCATTCCCATTCCGCTCCTGTCGGTCATCCTCTCATTCCAGCGCGCGATCCTGATGGTGGGGCACACCACACGTCCCGTCACCTGGGCGACGGCGATCGAGGTCGGCGGTATTGCGTTGCTGTTTCCCCTGTTGGGATGGAAACTCGGCGTGGTGGGGGTCACCGCCGCGACGATCGCGTTCATGGTAGGACGGCTGGCCGGAAACCTGTATCTGGTGCGGCCGTGTGTGGGGGAGGTGAAAGCGGGCTAACGGGAAGCGGGAAGCGGGACTTGGGAAGCGGCAAGAGGCAAGAGGGAAAAGGGAAGTGGGAGGGGGTGACGGGGTTTCTCTTCGAGGGCTGCTTGCGCGGCGAACCGGCGTTCACAATGTTTGCGCGTTTCCATTACGTCCTCCTGGGAGGTGCAAACCATGCTCGCCCGAGTCGTTTTCCGCGCCGCGCTGGTGACGGCGGTCATCGCTGCTGGTGGACCACGCATGTCCGAGGCCCAACTGTCCCAGACTGCCTTCGGTCAATCGTCGGTGTTTGTGGTGTCGTCCGTGAATGTGGCGCTGGATGCCACGGTCATGGTGCAGCAGCCGGGCGAGAAGAGCCCTTGGCTCGCTGGCATTCTCAGCTTCTTCCTGCCCTACGGAACAGGGTCGTTCTACGCCGGCAACAATGGGCACGGTATCCGGCATCTCGTGATTGGCGGTGCCACGGCGGTCGGCATGGGTGCCAGCCTCCTCGAGGCCTGCATCGACGGCTTCTCCGTGTGTGACACGGACGGTACCGCGTACGCCATTGCGGGTGTGTTCGCTCTCGGGTATTTGGCCAACTGGGTGTGGGGCACGATCACGGCAGTGAGTGACGCGAACGCGTACAACCGGCGCCTGGCGGGCGCGAGTCTCGATCCGGCCATTCTGGTGCTGGAGCCGGTGCCCTCCGCCGTGGGGGCGGCCCCCACGGTGGGTCTCAGGATCGCTCGAGTGACGTTCTAACGCGCCCACACCGTCAAGCGGCGGAGAGCCCCGGGCTGACCGCGCACGGGGCTCTCGTCGTCGGGTCGATCAGCGACGGGAGTTGACATGCCCCGCTCGTGCGGCCCATTGATCACATGATGCTTCCCCTGCTCGTCGCCTGTTGCCTCACCAACCTTGCCGACGTGGCGCCCGGCCCGGGGCTCCCCGACGGCTGGGACCTCAGGCGCGCGCGCGGTCGGCCTACCCCAGCCTACGCCGTCACGGACGAGGCGGCGCTCCACGTCGAGGGTGCCGGCGCGGTCGGCTATGCCGTGTACGAGCTGCCCGAGCGACTGCAACCGGAAGACGGTGCGTTCACGTGGCGTTGGCGCACGGCCACGCCACTTCCCGATGCCGACCTCCGGGACCGTCGGCGCGATGACAGCCCGGTGCGGGTGCTTGTCGTGTTCCGCGACCGCCGCACGCTGTTCTACACGTGGGGCGCCGCCGAACGTCCAAACGAGTGGTTCGCGAGTTGGACGGCGTCGTCGCGGATGGTGTGGGTGTTGCGGAACGCGAGCGATGCCGACGGCGCGTGGCGCGAGGAGAGACGCGATCCGTTCGCCGACTACCGCACGGCGTTCGGCAGGGCCCCCCCCGCCATCGTGGCGGTCGGGGTCGTGCACGACACCGATGACCTCGGTCAGCCGGCGTGGGCGGACGTCGCCGATCTGGCGTGGGCGCCCGAGGCCCGCTGAGCGAGGTTCCGTCTCCCGGACCGCCGGCGCATCATACGCTTCGATCCGATCCGATCCGATCCGTCCTCAACCCTGGGAGTACCGCCATGATCTCTCGCCGCAGTTTCATCGGCGCCTCTGCGGCCACGCTCGTCGGAACGTCCGCCGCGCCTGCGATCCTCAAGCCTCAGGCCCCACAAGGAGCGGATGACCTCCCCCCGTCGATCCTGGCGCTCACCTCGATGAAGGACGAGGCGATACCGATCACCGTGGACGAGCGGCGACAACGGATCGAGAAGGCACGGAGGCTCATGCGGGCCAGCGATCTCGACGCCATGTTGCTGATCGGTGGCACGTCGCTCGTCTACTATGCCAACATCTCCTGGTGGAACAGCGAGCGCCTGTTCGCGCTGATTCTCCCGGTTGACGGACGGCCCTTCGTCGTCACCCCCGCCTTCGAAGAAGACCGCGCGCGGGAGCAGCTTGAGAAGGGTCCGCTCGGGGACGACGCAGTGGACGTGCTGACGTGGCAGGAAGACGAAGATCCGTACCGACTGGTGGCCGACGGCATGCGCGCGATGGGGTACGGCACCGGCCGACTCGGCATCGAAGAGACCGTGCGGTTCGTGTTCTCCCATGGGGTGGCGCGGGCGGCGCCATCGCTCGATATCGCGAGCGCGACTCCGGTCACCGCCGGATGCCGCGGCGTGAAGACGGCCCACGAACTCGAGCTGATGCGGCTCGCATCCAGGGTCACGCTCAAGGCGTACGAAGCGGCGTGGAAGGCCCTGGAAGACGGGATGACCCAACAGCGGTTTGCCGACCTGGTGTCGGCGGCGCACGACCGCCTGGGGTTCTCCGGCGGCGCCGGTGTCCAGGTGGGAGAATACTCGGCACTGCCCCACGGCTCCTCAACGCCACAGGTGATTCGTGAAGGCACGATCTTGCTGATCGACGGTGGCTGTGGCGTCGAGGGCTACCGCTCCGATATCAGTCGGACGTTCGTACTCGGCCGGCCGACGGAGACGATGAAGCGCGTGTTCGACATCGAGCTCCAGGCCCAGACCGCGGCACTCCGAGCCGCGGCACCCGGCGTTCCCTGCGAGGCCGTGGATCGCGCGGCGCGCACGGTCATCGAGGAGGCGGGTTTCGGCCCCGACTACGCGTTCTTCACTCACCGCGTGGGACACGGGATCGGGATGGACGGCCACGAATGGCCGTACCTCGTTCGGGGCAACACCCTGCCGCTCGAGCCCGGCATGACCTTCAGCGACGAACCGGGGATCTACATCCGCGGTGAGTTCGGCGTGCGACTCGAAGACGACATGGTGATCACCGAGGACGGTGCCGAGTTGCTGACGCCGCAGAGCCGGTCGTTGGAGGAGCCGTTTTGACGGGAAGCGGGGAGCGAGCAGCGGGAACCGTACCGCTCCCCACTCGCCGCGCACGGCGCCCCAGCGCACAGCTCACCGTGCCCATTACCCATCGAACTCGATGATCTGCGGTGCGTGGGATTCCGCGTCGAGAAAGTGCAGCAGGTCGGCGCCGGCGATGGCCGTCGTCTTCGCGTTGTCCAGCGGATGCAGGTTCACGGGATCCTGGCGCAGCACGGCGCGGTCGATTGCCACCTGGACGGCGCCGCCTCGATCGTTGATCGCGGAAAACGGGCTCACCGCACCTGGGATCACGCCGAGATACCGCATCAGGCGTTCGGCGCTGCCGAACGAAAGGCGCTTCGCTCCGAGGCGATGGGCCAGCTCTTTGAGGTCCACCGCACGGTCCTCCAGGCACACCACGAGCCACATGGCGCCCTTCTTGTCCCGCAGGAACAGGCTCTTGGTGTGCGTGCCCGGAAGGTCACCGCGGAGCGCCTTGGCCTCGTCCACGGTGAACACCGGAGGATGATCCACGGTGGTCACGACGATCTCCAGCGCCTCGAGCCGGTCGAGGAGCTGCCTCGTCGTGACGGGTGGAGTGCCGTCGGCCAGCCGGTTCCCCAGCGGATGGTCCGGCATCGGCTAACCCTCCCCAGCCCCCGTCGGTTCCCGATACTCGTGATGCCGCGTCCGGAGGCTGCCGAATAGCACGGTCAGCAGTCCGAGGAGGATTTCGTCCACGAACGGCAGCACGTCGGGGAGCACGAGATCGGCGCCGAACAACACGGCCGTCAGCGCCAGCAGTTTGGGGTAGCGGAGCCGTCGGGCGTAGCGGTGGACCAGGCCGAACACCGGACCCGGCATGCGGGTGTCTCCGGAGTGAGTGATCCTCCAACATACGAGCCCGTACGGGGCACTGAAAACCAGGTCGAGGTAGCTCGTTGTGGACCGCGGCCTATCTTAGAGGCGATGCCGGAGCAAATCGAGCGCCTTCGCGCTGCCCTGGAAGGCCGGTACGTCATCGAAACCGAGATCGGTGCCGGTGGCATGGCGACGGTCTACCTCGCCGACGACCGAAAGCACAACCGGAAGGTCGCGGTAAAAGTGCTGCGGCCGGAGTTGGGCGCGACGATCGGTCCGGAGCGCTTCCTTCGCGAGATCCAGATCGCGGCGGGCCTGGATCACCCGCACATCCTGCCGCTGTACGACTCGGGTGAAGCGGAGGGATTCCTCTTCTACGTGATGCCACTCGTCGAGGGCGAATCGCTCCGCGACCGGCTCGATCGAGAACGGCAGCTCCCGATTGACGATGCGGTGCAGATTGCGGATGAAGTGGCCGACGCGCTGGCGTACGCCCACTCCCGCGGAGTCGTGCACCGCGATATCAAGCCAGAGAACATCCTCCTCTCCGGGGGACATGCGAGGGTGTCGGACTTCGGTGTGGCGCGGGCTCTGTACGCGGCCGGCGACGATCGCATCACCGAAACGGGCTTCGCCGTGGGCACTCCTGCCTACATGAGCCCCGAGCAGGCGACGGGTGCCGAGGACATCGATAGCCGCGCGGACATCTACAGCCTGGGCTGCGTCCTCTACGAGATGCTCGGTGGCGAGCCGCCGTTCTCCGGTGCCACACCCCACGCGGTGCTGGCACGTCACGCGATCGACCCCGTGCCGTCGCTGGCGACGGTGCGGACTACGATCCCCGCAGGCGTGCGACTCGCTGTCGAGCGTGCGCTTGCCAAGGTCCCGGCCGACCGGTTCCCAACCGCGTCCGGGTTCGCGGCGGCACTGCGCGCGCGCCAGGCAGCGAAGCCACCGATCAGGCTGAACCGGCGATGGGTCACGGTGCCCGCGCTCGTCGGGCTCGTGGCGACGGTGGGCTGGCTCGTCTGGCGGTACGCGCCGGCGGGCACACCGGCTGCGACGAGCACGACGTTCTCCCCGACGCGCCTCGCCGTTCTCTACTTCGACGATCACAGCGAGGGCGGTCAACTAGGCCACGTCGCGGCCGGGCTGACCGAGGGCTTGATCCACGAGCTGGCCCAGATCGACGCCCTGGAAGTGGTCTCCCGCAACGGGGTCAAACCGTTCCGGGCAGTCTCGGTCCCGATCGACAGCATCGTGCGGGCGCTCGAGGTCGGCACAATCGTCGAGGGGAGCGTGGCGAAGTCCGGCGAGCGTCTGCGCGTCACCGTGCAGTTGGTGGATGCCAGCACCGACACCCACCTGGAGAGTCGCGTGCTCGAGGAGCCGCTCACCGACCTGTTCGCGTTGCAGGATCGGCTGACGTCGACCGTGTCGGAGTTCCTGCGTACCCGCCTCGGCCGCGAGATCCGGTTCCGAGAGCGTCGGGCGGGCACTGGGAACGTCGAGGCCTGGGAGCTGGTCGAGCTGGCCGACCAACGGCAGGAAGAGGCCGGTCGCCTGAGCGACGCGGGAGACTCCGCCGCCGCCGTGGTGGCCCTCGTCGCCGCCGACTCCTTGCTGGCCCGTGCGGAGCGGCTGGACTCCCGATGGGTGGAGCCGATCATCCAGCGAGGATGGGTCGCGGAAGCGCGGGCCGACCTGTGGCTCCCGGTGCCGGGCGCCGCCGACACGGTGTGGATGGCGGTCGGCGTCGCGCATGCCAACCGGGCGCTGAGGCTGGCACCGGACGATCCCGCGGCCCTGGAGCTGCGGGGCTCACTGATGAGCGAGCTGGCCGAGGGTCGCGCCGGCGTCAACGCGCCGTCGCTGCGGCGACAAGCCGAAGCCGATCTCCGCGCCGCCGTCGGCCGTGAGCCGGGCCGGGCCAGCGCCTGGGCCACGTTGAGCCAGCTGCTGAGGGTCGAGGGTCGGTTTGCCGAGGCCAAGGAGGCGGCCGAGCAGGCGTTGGAGCAGGACGCCTTCCTCGCCGACGCGAGCACGATCACGTTCAACCTGTACCAGACGTCACTGGATCTCGACCAGGTGACGGAGGCCGCCCGGTGGTGCGAGATCGGACAGCGTCGGTTTGCCGGTCGGTCGTGGACCGCGGCGTGTGGGTTGTTCCTTGGAGCCCTAGGTGAGGGACCGCGGCTCGAGCCGGACAGCGCACAGGCCCTGTATGACCTCCTTCTCCAGTGGAGCACGGCAGCCGAGCGGACCACGAATGAAGTCGTGGGTCATCTGTGGATGGCCGCGGTGATGGCGAGGGAGGCCGATCGCGACAGTGCGGAGGCACTCGTGCGTGTCGCGCGATCGGAGGCGCCGACGACGCTGTTGCCGTGGGTCAGCTATCTCGAAGCCAATGTCCGGTTGCTCTTGGGTGATCGTGATGCCGCGCTGGAGCACCTGGCCGATTTTCTCGAGGCGTTTCCTCAGCGCAAGGGCTATATCGCCTCCGACTGGATGTTCCGCCCGCTGTGGACCGACCCGCGGTATCAGGCGCTGGTGGATACCGTCGGCCAGGGTCCGTAGCGCCCGTCAGTTCTGCCACACCCCGAAACCGAGGCTCCGGAGGTGCGCGGCGAGTTGCTGCTCCCGGCGGACCGCGTCGGTGTACGTCATCGGATTGTACCGTTCGTAGAGATGCGGCAGCAGCCGCTCGCCGTACCGCTGGACGTATTTCCCGGACTTGTAGCCCCGCTTGTGTTGACGGAACCGCTCCTCAGGCGTGAGACCCGTCATCCCGACGTACACGCACGCCTTGAGCGGATGGTGCCCGGGATTGGCGTCGCGGAAAGGTTTGTGCTTGACGACGGCGCTGTCGAGCCGGATCACGTAGACGTGGTAGTGATTCGGGCCAGGCGAAACCCCGGCTGCCGCGCGCCGACGGGACTTGGCGCCCATCGGTGGCCGTCAGAGCCGCGCCCGCGCGGCCGGCCGGGGCACTCGGCTAACGCGTGGGTGGACCGGCGTTGACCCTCAACTCCTTGACGATCAGCTCCACTGTCATCTCGTCCCCCTCACCGCCCATCATCTTCTCGATCCGTTCCAGCTGACCCTTCATCATCCGTTCAGCCATGGCACGCTGCGCCTCCGGCATCTCCGCCAGTTGATGCTTCATCTTCTCGTATTGCGCCCTGGTTTCCGGGTCCATCGCCTGTCCCAGGCCCTCGATTCGGATGGTGGTTCGGAAGGGGTGGAGCATGCCGTCCACTTCACGGTAGTCGTTGAGATCCGCCACGCTGTGCATCTGGGCGGGACCGCGGTCGGTCTGCATCTCGCCCCAGAACTCCACACGCCGCGGCACCCACTGCTCGGTATCCACGAACAGCGTGCCACGTTGCGGTCGGAAGTTGGCATTCTTGGGAATCATGCCCTGCCCGAAGTCGACACGGTCGAGATCGCGCATCTCGATCACATGCACCGCGTGCCCGCCAAGCTGGTCCCGCCCGCGGTACTCGCTGTTGGCGGCCAGGACGGGGGCAGCGCGCTGAATCGCGTCCCACCCCTGCTCGTTGGTGCCCGGCATGGCCATCCCCCCGGTCTTCGCCTGCTTGAGCCGCAGGACACGCCGCCCGTCGACCATCTCCTTCTCGAAATACAGGACGCTCTCGAAGCCCATCGCGTCCTGGATGAGCGTGTAGTTCTCGACACCCGCCGTACGGCGCTCGTACTCGCTGAGCATCCGATCGAAGATCTCCTGCGGTGTCTGCCCGAGCGCCGAGGCCGGGAGCGCAGTCATGACGGTGACCAGGAGGGCGAACGATCGGGAACGGACTGGCATGATGGCTCCTCTGGCGTGTCGAGTCGAGGGTGAGGGCGCGCGTCGGACCGTTGATACGCCTCAAGCTCACGAAAGTTGCTAACGACTGATCATCACGTGTGCCCACGGCGTTCCCGGAAACATGAGCCACGGCCGATCCGGAGCCGGCGTGGCGGAGATGCCGGTGCTCTCTTCCGTGGCGTACGGCATGTAGATCACGTAGAGGCCCCGGGCGTCGACGGGCAACCCGGCGTCAGGGTCGAACTCGTCTTGCAGGAACACGGAGTAGAGCGCGGACGGGTGGTCCGGCATTGCGAGCTGGCCGCTCTGGATTTCGGCGAGTCTGACGGAGTCGATCGCAGCGCGGCTCGCTCCCGACACCCGAAGCGCACGACCACGAGCCATGAACGGTTCGAGGGAGCGATGGTAACAGGCCGCGTGGAATCCCGAGGTCGCGGGATCGTCGGCCACGCAGATCATGGCGTTGGTGCCCGTCCGCAGCGTGACGAGCGATCCCTGCCGATACCCAAGGACCTCGGCGCCAGGCTTGAGGCTGTCGGGGAGGGGGCTTACGGCCCCGGCGATCTGCAGGTCGGCGGAGAGATCCTGGGCCCCGGCTCCGGAGATCCCCGCCAGAGCGGCAAGCACAATCAGCGACGCGGTTCGCACAGATGACCCCCGAAGCGGTCGAGTAGGGAAACGAGCGACTTCCTGCCTCGAAATGGAAGCGTCTCGGTCGGGTTTGGCAACAGCGGGACGCCTCATCGCAGGATTCTGGGGTCACGCACCGGGTATGGCTGGGAAACGGGCAAAACCCACAATGGACTCGCGTGGCCAAGACGCCCGCATCAAACTGAGACCATGCGCCCGGAGGCAATGATGAACGACGCCACTCGTCCGCCGTTTCGGTACCGACTCCTCGGGTTCAGCGGTGTGGCGGCGCTCCTGATGACTGCTGCCCCGCTGGACGCGCAGGGGTTCTGCTTTCACGGGCGCCCTCACGACCGGTGCTCGGCCTTTCTCGTGACCGAGGCCGGAGCCGCGTTTTCCGTGCCGACCGACGACGACGCCAACTTCACGTTTCAGACTGGGGTGTTGGTCAACGTAGGGTCGCGGTCGGCGGTGGGCGGTGTACTCCTGGGCGGGGCATTCCAGGGCGACGGTCGGTTCGGTGCGCGCGTTCGGTACCGGCACTGGCTTACGCCGACGCTCACGCTGGACGTCGCCCCCGGCCTGTTGCTCGTCAACGACGCCTTCACGTCGCGTGAGCCGGGCTTCACTGGTGAGGTCGCGGTGGGGTGGGGAGATTGGGTGGCGGTCACCGCGCAGCTCGAGGTGCTGCCCTTCGAGTTCACGACCGACACCCGGGCGTTTTTCGGCGCGAAGCTCGGGTCCTACCCGGGGGCGGTGGCCACGGCGGGGGCGGCCGTGTGGGTGGCGATCCTGGCCATCCTGATCGGCGGTACCGACTTCACGTGAGGGTGACCCGCGGGCGAGCTAGAGACACTTGAATACCCGACCCTGGGTGCCCTTGACCAACACGAACGTGCCGACGACCTGGTCGCTGTCGGTCATGGTCACGGTCAGGGACATGGTCCGGCCGTCGGTCCGGCCCACGTAGCTCGCAGGATGGGCATCCGGGGGCACGCCGTCTTGCACCGGACCGCCGGGCTCCACCACGTGGACCCCGGTCAGGTCGAACCGGCCGCTCCCGTCGATCACGAAGAACCCGTCGATGGTACCGTGGGCGCAGTCGTACTCGATGGTGGCGCCACCGGCGGAGATCTCCATGGAGATGTGCTCGCCGCCCCACGTGCCGAACAGCTGGGGTCCGACGAACTCCGAGCGGCACGTGCCGGCGAGGGCCGCGAAGGCCGCGACGAGCACGAGCGCCGATTGCATTCGAGGCATACGCGATCCTCCCGCGGACCCGTGATGATCTTGCCGTCCGTATAGTGTACCGCCATCGCCGGGCGCGGGTCACATTGGGCGGGCCGTTGGCCCCGCTTTCGCTCCTGGGTATCTTGCAGCCTCCTTTTCAGCCCGTGACGAGCCGGTAGTTGGACGAGGGATCCTTCCGGTGCGGCGGCCAATCAGAGGTACGAGATGATGACAGTGATTCGGACGGGTGTGGCTGCCGTGGCAGCCGTGGCGCTGATGAGCGGATGCGCCTCGGAGCGGCAGGTGCGCCTGGAGTCGTTCGCCGACAGCGCAAGTTACGCGATCGGTATGAACATGGGGGCCTCCGTCGAACAGGTCCGCGACCAGATCGACATGGACAAGCTCATGCGCGGGCTCACCGACCAGGCGGAGGGGCGCGAGGCCGCGCTCACGCAGCAGGAGGCGATGACCGTCCTGCGGGCGTTCGCCACCCAGATGCAAACCTCGCAACGGCAACACGCGGAGGAGCAGGTGGCCAAGAACAAAGAGGCGGGCGACGCCTATCGCACCGAGAACGCCGCGAAGGCCGGCGTCACCACCACGGCGAGCGGTCTCCAGTATGAGGTGCTGACCCAGGGGACCGGTCCACAGCCCAAGGCGACTGACAACGTGCGCGTGCACTACAAGGGCTCCCTGGTGGACGGGACGGAATTCGAAAGCTCGTACGACGGCGACCCGGTCTCGTTCCCGCTGAACCAGGTGATTCCCGGATGGACCGAAGGGGTGCAGCTCATGAATGTCGGGAGCAAGTACCGCTTCGTGCTTCCGCCCGAGCTGGGGTACGGCGAGGGCGGGGGCCCGGGCGGCCCCGGATCGACATTGATCTTCGAAGTGGAGCTGATCGAGATCGAGAAGTAGGTCGGGTCCCACGGGAACTCGGGTGACGATGCCGCGCCCGGCCGGTGGCCGGGCGCGGCGTTCCGTTTTGGGGCCCAAGTCGTTGTCATCTCGATCTTTGGGCGCCATCGGTGACCGTGGTCACGGCTCCGACGTTGGCTGCGTCATGGCACGTGACGCCTGCCGCGCCGTATGCTCGGGCCAGCGCAAGCATCAGTTCACTCCACCGCGCTGGGCCGCTGCATCCGCGTCACGAGGCGGGGATGTCTCGGCGCCGGAGCGCAAGGAAGGGCATCATGGTCGGTACACGTGTCAGCCAAGCCGTGCGCGCGCTGACCTTGGTCGGCGCCTTGCTCGGCATCGCCGCCTGTGCGGATACCCCCGGGGTCGGGCCGGATGGCCTCGATGATCTCCCGGCGTTCGCCAACGACGTCACGCTGCTCGGCTTCCAGAGCGAGATGGCCGCGGGCGATGCGGTGCGCGTCGAGATCGTGCTCGCCGGCGAAGGGCTGCTCGCTCGCCTGGTCGCGATCAAGGCCGGTGAGGTGCTCGGCACCCCCGAACGGATTCACGGTCACATCACGCACATCGAGCCCACCAGCACGGGTGGCGTGCTCACGCTCGACATCGGCGACCTCCAAGTCCAGTTCACGGGCGAGACCGGGATCGGCGTGTTCGGAACCGATGGGACCTTGGACCTGGAGACGTTTATCGCGCGGGTGACCGCGGCGCTCGCCGAGGGGCACCACCCCGCAGTCGTGGCGATGCGGCCGCCTCCGGATACCCCCCAAGCGCCGGACGATGGCGCGTTTCTGGCCGCGAGGCTGCTGCTCGGTGGCGAGGGCGAGGGGCGCATTCTGGTGTTCAACATCGACACGGACAACTTCGCGCGAAACGTCAACCCGCCGCCGCCCGACGGTTGGGTGCTGCTCATGGGACTCCGGATCGAGCTGCGCATATCCGAAGGGCTGACCCGCATTTGGAAGGAGCGGGATGACGTCCACGTGCAGCGGTTCGAGGGCGTGGTCCAGTCGGTGAACCTGGACCGACGCAGCTTCACGCTGCGCAACGGCACCATCGTGCGGCTGGTGCGCGACAGCGAAGTCAAGTACGAGGTCGGCGACGAGCACCGCCTTGGCTCGCTCGAAGCGGTCGCGCATGCGCTCGAAGCCGAGCTCACCGTGGTGGCGGCGGGCGCCGGCGTCGTCGAAGGGCACGAGCCGCTTCGCCTGGTGGCGATTGCAGTGGTGTTCGAGGTGGTGAGGCCGCCCCTGGCGGACTTCGAGGGCGTGATCGCATCGGTCAATCTCGAGAACCGCTCGGTGCTGCTCGAGCCGGGACTCACGATCCGGCTCACCGACGATACGCAGATCGGATTCCACGACGAGCGCGAGCACATGCTCAAGTCGCTCGAGGAGGTGGCGAAGGCCATCGCCGATGGGCACACGGTGGTCGCGGCCGGGGTGGGCGTGGTGGAGCAGCGGGAGCCACCGGTGATCGTCGCGCGGAAGATCGTGTTCGTACTGCGCCGGCCGCCGATGCACGAGTTCCGTGGCGTGGTGCAGGCGGTGCAGTTGCCCGAAAGCCTCGTGGTGCTGGTGGATGGGCCCACGGTGCGCGTGACGGCTCGGACCGAGATCTCGTTTGAGACGGGAGACACGGACCGGTTCGGGTCGCTCGAGGCGGTTGCGGAAGCCGTGGCGGCCGGCACCAAAGTGCTCGCCGCCGGCGTGGGTGAGCCCGTGTCCGTGTCCGCGGACGCGGCCCTGATCGTTGCGACGAAGATCGTGTTCTTCCGTGCGCCGCCCGATGTGACGGCGTTCCACGGATTGGTGGAGTCGGTCGATCTGGCGGCGCGCACGTTCACGCTCAGGGGCGGGCCGATCGTGCGTATCGGCGAGGGCACGGTCGTCTGGTTTGCCTCCAACGACACCCAAGCCCTCAGAAGCCTGGAGGCGGTGGCCGAAGCGTTGATGAACCACCAGGCTGTGCTGGCCGCGGGGGTCGGCGTCGTGGAGGGCACCGATCCGCTTACGCTGCTCGCGCGCAAAGTCGCGTTCATGATCGTGCCCCCGGGCATCCAGTACTTCGAAGGCGTGATTGCGTCGGTCGATCACGAACGGCGGGCGTTCACGCTCCGGGACGGGCCGACGGTCCGGCTCGTCGAGGGCTCGATGATCATGCACGAATCCGGCGGCGAGACGCTCGGATCGTTCGAGGCCGTGGCGGAGGTCGTACGAAGCGGTGGTGTCGTGACGGCCGCCGGCATGGGACTGCTCGAGACGTCCGAACCGCTGGTCCTCATCGCGATTGCGGTGATCTTCAGGTTGTAGCGCCCGCTGGCAGGAGTCGATGCGTCGATGGGAGGTGGGCAGGGCAGCCACCTCCCGTCGTCGTTCTTGTCGTGCATTGCCCGCGCGCGGCGATCGGCCCGGGGACCGGATTGCCGCCCACGAGGTCCCGTACTCGCTCGGCGATGACCGTCCAGTCCATGGGCTTGGAGAGGAAGTCGATTCCCACTCGCTCGCGTCGCGCTGGCTCCAGCGGCTCGAGTCCACGGCCGACTATCTGGGCGCGTACCAGCGTGTCACCGTGGGCTACCGCTTCGGCGACTTGCGTGACCCGGACTTCTCCGTTCGCGGCGGGCACGGCGCCTTCCTCACGCTCGGTACCAGGGTTACGGAGGAGTCCGTGACGACCGTGGCCGACTTCTGGCGCTCCCGGTTCGGAAACTGATATTTGAGGTCGCCCATTCTCCGGCAGCGGCGCGAGGTCATCGACCGGCGGCCGCGCCGCAGCGGAAGGAGTGACCGACCATGACCCAGATCAACATGCAGCGTGTGGCCCTCGGAGCCCTGGCGGCTGGGGCCGTCATCTTCGTGGCCGAGGGCATCTTCGCACAGGTGTACATGGGGCCGATGGAGGTGGCCCTCGAGGCTCACAACCTCTCGATGGACCTCACGCTAGGCGGCTTCGTCCTGGCGGCGCTGGTTTCCCTGCTCATCGGCTTCGCCCTCGTCTGGTTCTATGCCGCGGCGCGACCCCGATTTGGCCCCGGGCCCAAAAACGCTGCCCTGGTGAGTGTGGTCTTGTGGCTGGGCGGGTACGTGCCGTCGGTACTGGGCTACAAGATGATGGGGCTGTTCACCGATTGGCTGCTGGTGTTCTGGGCGCTGACCGGTCTGGTCGAGGTGATCGTCGCCACGATGGTGGGTGGCTGGCTGTATAGGGAGCGCGCCTCCGCCGAAGGCTGATCGCCGCGGCGTCCCCCCGCTCGTCTCCCACGATCTATTTCCGACGCCGCTCAAGCGAACACCTAGAACGCTGGAGAACCCGTTCGACCAGATCGGTGAGGACGACGTCGCGATCAATGCCGAGAAGTTCATCGAGCGGTTGAGAGCGCCTAGCGCTGTCAGTCCTCGCCGGACGCTCCTGGTTCCTTGTCCCGTTCCCGCTTTTCCCCGCCGGTCTGGACCAGGCCGGCACTGCCGGCCACGCCGGCCAGACCGAGGATGTTGGGGGAGTTGAGCGAATCGGCGAGTCCGGACGGGACCACCATGAGCGAGCCGCGCTTCACGATGCTCTCGTACAGCATGTTCATCGCCCGCAGGTTGAGCGCCACGGGGTTCTGGCTGTAGCTCTCGGCCGCCTCGACGAACTTCGAGGCGATCTGTGTTTCCGCCGTGCCCAGAATGATTCGAGCCTGGCGCTCGCGTTCCGCCTGTGCCTGCCGCGACATCGCCTCTTCTAGAGCCTTCGGGATGATCACGTCGCGGATCTCGACCGACTGCACCTGGATGCCCCAGTCGTGCATCTTCTCGTCCAGGATCTGCTGCAACCCCCGTCCCAGCTCCTTGCGCGACTGAATCAGCTCGGCAAGGTCGTGCTTCCCGATCGCATCCCGCAGCGCGGTCTGCGCCGCCAGCACCACCGCTTGCTCGTATTCCTGCACCTCGAGCGCCGCCCGCTCGGCGTCGTACACGATCCAGAACGCGATGGCGTCCACGTTCACGGGCACCGTGTCCTTGGTGAGGCATGACTCGGCGCCGAAGTCGGTGGTGCGGATCCGCTGGTCGATGTGATAGGTGACGCGGTCGATCACCGGAATGACGTAGAACAGCCCGGGGCCGCGGAGGCCACGATACCTGCCCAACCGTAGCACCACTGCCTTCTCCCACTGATCCGCGAACTTGATGGACGAACCCACCAACGCACCCGCGATGGCCGCGATCCCCCCCACTACGAGCGCCCCCACCGGTGGCGTGAGGAGGGAAAACAGGGCGCCGATCCCCACAACACCGGCGGCCGTCGCGAACCCGCCGAGCATGGCGGCGGGCGGGTAACGGGTGTCGTCCGGCGAGGTCACACTGCGCCGTCCCGCATAGCGTCCCGGTGACGAAGTCTTCACGCGCACCGGCAAGAAGTCGTTGCTCATTCCGCCTCCCGCGTTCCTCCCTCCCGGTGCGCCGCACGCAGCTCGGTGAGGGCGTCGATGATGTCGTCGATCGTGAACCCGAATGCGCGCCCCTGCGTCAGCATGTCCGTGCACAACCGGTCGAGCTGGGCACGTCGTTCGAGCGCGGAGGTATCGGGCGAGGTGAGGGCGACGTAGGTGCCGCCGGGACGGGTGACCAGCACTCCGAGCAACTCGAGCTCCTTGTACGCGCGTTGGACGGCGTTGGGATGGACCCCGAGGTCGATGGCGAGCTGCCGCACTGTCGGGAGCCGCTCACCGGTTTCCAAGGTGCCTGTCACTACCTCCAGCCAGATCCGGTCAACGATCTGGCGAAACAGCGGCTCGTCACTGCCCGGATCCAGGTAAACCGACAACCGCTGGGCGATTCCTGCTCGCTCGTCCGGCAACCGCACCTCACCGCTCGTTTAGGCAAGGATATGAAGTCGTCCGACCGAAGGCCAGTCGCCCGGTCAGCACTGGCCCCGGCCGCACGATCCGGTCATGATTGAACAATAACGCGCTCATGGTGAGGTTCGTGACGGAGCCGCAATCCAGACACACGGTGTCCGGAGCGCTGAACGCCGCGATGGCCCGCCTCGACTGGATCTCCGGTGTGGGGGCCCGGGCGGTTCGGGGCGTGGCCCTGGTGGCAGCGGCCGGGGCGCTGGGGTGCTGGGTGTTCGTGTATCCGGGATTCGGAGGAGTCCGACCTCTCCTGTTTGCGCTGAGTCTTGCTCCCGCCGCGTTGCTGTGGTACTACGCGCGGGCCCTGGATGCCGCCGTCACGGCCGTGCGGGTTCAGGACGCTTTTCGCGGCCTCGTGGACAAGACGACGACGCACGCGGCCCAGGTGAAGCTGTCGCTGCGGTCCGGCCGGTTCCGATTGCTGCGCGGGGCGTTCCGCGCCCTTCGCGCCGCACGGGAGGTGCGGAGCGAACTGGACACACTCGGCGTGGACGTGGCCAACTGGATGATCGTCAGCAACCCAATCTGGCTGGTCGTCACGGCCGTGGCCGCGGGGAGCGGTGTGCTCCTGGTGATGGTTGCTGCCGTGGCGGGTGCGGTTCGTCTGGTGTTCTGACTCCGTGTGACCATACGAGGAACAGTTATGGGCTACCGACGATTCACCGACCGCGACGGGCAGGCCTGGGAAGTGCGAGACCGCTCGGGCAGCCAGTGGCAGTTCGAGCCAGTGTCCGGCAACCCAAGTCGGAGCGTGACGGTCCCGGCACCGGGGTACGAGAAGGACCCCTTCGAGTTGAGCACGGAGGAGCTACAGAGCATGCTGGACGGGGTCCACGGAACCCGCGGCCGCCCGAAGCGCTCTCCGTTCGCGGACTAGGGTCCCGGGTCCGACACGAGGGGTTGCCTCCCGTCGCACGCCGTCATATATGGGAGAGGAACCGGGGTGCGCGGGACGCGTCTGACCCGGTGAGTGTCGGAACCAGGTGAGTGGGGTCACGCCGAACCGTGGTCCGCGCCGCACATGTTCCGCTCATTGCGACCGACGGGGCCCCGCGTTGGCTGCACCAGGAGGTGATCGCTCGTGAGCCGTGGCAAGTCCGTGCTGGCCCTTGTCGGTGTGGTGGTCGCCGGTTATGTCGGCGTCAACGCCTTCATGATCGGCGGGCACCTGTGGCGCCACCGGGAGGATCGCGCCACCCTCAAGACCCTTGCTGCGCGGCTGGAGACCGAGCAGGCACGGATCACGGCGATGGAGGAGGAACTGACCGGCCTCGAACGGTCGCTCGGGGAGACCGAGACGAATTCGCTCAGGCTCCGCGAGTGGATCGAGGACGTGGAGACGCAGTACCCACGCGGCATCCCGGCCGCCATGTATGACGAGTACACGACGGTGGTGGAGCGGTACAACGGGCTCATTCGCGACTACAACCAGACGGCGGCCCGGATCCAGTCCCTGCAGCCGCAATACACCGCCGCGGTGGACACCTTCAATCTCGAGGTCGAGCGGGCCAACGCCCTGGTCCGGACTGTCCAGGACATCCCGCACATCCTTCCTTTCGACCTCCCGGGGGTCGTGACCGGCGAGGTCAGCGTCCCGTCGAGGTAGGCCGGAGACAGACGGGTCCGCTCCGAATCCGAAGGGCCCGAACACCGGGCTCTTCTCAGACCCACCAGGGGCTTGGGCCGGGTTTCAATGTGAAGACTTGCGCATCCCGCAATACAAGACCCAATTTGTCGGGGTAGGCCCAGTCTGGCCGGCCCCTCTGCGGGCACGCCGCCCGCCGGCCGGTTCGGTGTCGCACACGGACATGCGAGGAGAACTACCGTGTGCGGCGTTGTTGTATTGCGTTCTTCTTCCAAGGAGGTGCTGCATGCCCTTCTCTCATCGGCTGAGAGCGTGGCTGGTCATTGGTGCCGGCGCGCTCCTCCTTACGGCCGTGGGAACCGAAGCCCTATGGGCGCAGCTCGGCGGGACGATCCGCGGAACGGTCACGGACGTCGCCACGCTGCGGCCACTCGGCAACGCTCGCGTGCTCCTCGTAGGCCAGAACATGGAGGTGAGGGCCGACGAAGCCGGGAGCTTCGAGTTTCGGAACGTGCCGCAAGGCCAGTACACGGTCCGCGTGATGTTCATCGGGTACTCGCGCGTTGACCGACAGGTGACGGTCACGACCGGCCAGGTGGCGGTCGTCGAGGTTGCGCTGACCCGGACACCCATCCAGTTGGACGAGATGGTCGTCACGGGAACGGCGGGCCGCACCGAGAAGCGCGAAGTCGGCAATGCGGTGACCAGCCTCGACGTGAGCAGCCTCACCGAGGTCGGCCAACCGATCGCGAACGTGCAGGAGCTGCTGAATGCGCGCTCGCCCGGGCTCACCATGTACAAGAACTCGGGCCTCACGGGCACAGGCTCCAGCGTCAAGATCCGCGGCGCCGGATCGCTCAACGCCTCGTACGTCCCGGTCTACTACATCGACGGGATCCGATTCGAGGCGACGCCGCTGTCGACGCTGGGCAGCACGAACTCCACGATTCAGAACCGGAGTCCCCTGGAGTTCATCGACCCGCAGGACATCGAGCGGATCGAGGTGATCAAGGGCCCGGCGGCCGCCACGCTCTACGGCGCCGATGCCGCCAGTGGCGTGATTCAGATCATCACCAAGAAAGGCACGCGCGGAGCCGGAGGCGTGCAGTGGTCCTTGGGCTTCGAGTATGCTCAGTCGGAGTGGGTGCAGGAAACCCCCACGACGTACTATCGCTGCACGGCGTCGCGGCAGGCGAACGCCGGCACGTACCCCGGCTGTGCCGACCCGTCGTCGGTCGTCTGGGAGGGCCCTGACGGTCCGGTCACCGGTATTCCCGAGTCGGACATCCTGCGGGACCCCAACTGGGGTGGGGACTTCGTCATCACCGACAACCCCATCCAGCGCCACCCCCGCGCCATTCGCCCCGCCGACGCGTATGATCTGAAGTTGTCGGCCCGCGGCGGCGGCGACCTGTTCAACTATTACCTCTCGTTCAATCGCATGGACGAAGAGGGCATCTTCTTCAACAATTTCCAGGACCGCACCGGCGGTCGAGCCAACTTCGAGTTCACGCCCACCGGCCGGCTCAACCTCGGACTGAACTTCGGGTACGCGCAGAATCACATCGGCATGCCGCTGAGCGACAACGCCTCCAACGGCCTGCTGCGGAATGCGTACCGGGGGCGCGCCCGGGCGTACAACGACCCTTGGGAGCCCGGATTCCGGGGCTTCGGGCCGGATGAGTCGAACGAGTTCGACCTGCAAATCCGGGAGGAGCGCACCACGATCGGCCTGTCGGCGAACTTCGATCCGTTCCCCTGGTTCGAGAATCGACTGGTGCTGGGCCTGGACAAGTATGACGTTCGGGAGACCAACTTTTACCAGATCGACTCGACGGCCAAGTGGGGCTCTCCGGAGAACACCGGCCAGATCACGCAGCGTCTGCCGACGACGCACACGTGGACGGTGGACTACTCGGGTTCGGTCCGTGCCCGACTCTCCGAGAGCTTCACGTCGAGGTTTTCCGGCGGCATGCAGATCAATGCCCGCCAGTACCGCCGGTACACGGCACAGGGAGACGGGCTCGTCGCCAACAACCTGAATCTCATTGGGTCGGCGGCGAACACTGAGGCCAGTGAGGGCTTCGAGGAGCAGACGTCGCTCGGGTTCTTCCTGCAAGAGCAAGTCGGGTGGCGCGACCGCCTGTACGTGACGGGCGCGATCCGCGTCGACGACAACTCGGCGTTCGGGTCGGACTTCTCGTTGGTGGTGTATCCCAAGGTGTCCGCCTCGTACGTGATTTCCGAAGAGGACTTCTTCCGTGTGCCCGGTGTGGACGACCTGAAGCTCCGATTCGCCTGGGGCCAGGCCGGTAACGCTCCCGCGCCGTTCTCCGCGGACCGGACGTTCTCGACCGCCGTCACCGCCGTCGACGACGCCAGTGCCGTCGCGCTGCTTCCATCGGAGTTCGGGAATCCGGACCTCAAGGCCGAAACCGGATCCGAGTGGGAGCTGGGGTTCGACGCGTCGCTGTTCGGCGGCGTGCTCGGTCTCGAGGTGACCTACTACAACCAGCACACCAAAGACGCGTTGATGGAGATCCCCGATGCGCCATCCAGTGGCTTCAGTGGTAGCCACCTGGTGAATATCGGCGAGATCGCCAACCGCGGGTTCGAGTTCCTGGCCACCGCCAGCCCGGTGCGCAAATCCAACTTCTCCTGGGACCTCACGATGTCCCTCGGGCTGAACAGCAACGAGCTCGTCTCGTTCGGTGGGACCAGAGACGAGATCCAGTTCGGGGCGTTCACCAACTCGCAGCGGCACCGCGAGGGGTATCCGCTCGGCGCCTTCTGGGCGGTCGACGTGTTCCGCGATGCGAACGGCGATCCGATCGTGGACGCCGGCGGTGACGTGGAAGTCGACTTCGAGTGCAGCTGGCCCGATACGGAGGATCCGGACGGCTACGGCGGGAGCTGCCACGAGCGGTACGTGGGATCGTCGACGCCCACTAGGGAGATCGGGTTGTCGAACACCTTCACGCTGTTCGGTGACCTCCGACTGTTCGTCAACTTCGACTACAAAGGCGGCTTTTACCAGCTGTGCGCCATCTGCTCCATCAACAATCGGTCCGACCAGAACACCTGGGAAATCAACAATCCCGACGCGGACCCGGTCGACGTGGAAGTGGCACTCAGCCAGCAAACCGAGACCTACATTCAGGCAGCGGACTTCCTGAAGCTTCGTGAGCTGTCGCTCACCTACACCATTCCGCGCAGTCTGGGTGGGCCGTTCCGGGCCAGCCGGTGGAGCGTGACGTTGGCCGGCCGGAACCTCTGGGTCACGACGAAATACGACGGTCCCGGTGACCCCGAGGTGCTGTGGTCAAGAGGGACCAGCTCCAACCGTTTCGAGGTGCTGGACTACGCCTCGGTGCCGCCACCGCGTCGGCTGTCGGCATCCATCAACGTGAACTTTTAGAGGAGGGGGCATCATGCGCAGCAAGCACATTGCGCGATGGGCGGGGATGCTCGCCGTGGCGTTCCTGTTGGTGCCACTCTCCGCCTGTGACGAGATCCTGACCGTGGACAATCCGGAGGAGATCGGAGTCGGTGAGTTGGACGACAACGCACTCCTGGACGCCCAGGTAAACGGCGTCATCGCCGCGTTTTCGGACAACATCGCGGGTGACGAGTCGACCGTAATCCAGGCAGCCGCGTTCCTCACTGACGAGACCCTCACCGGCCTCAACTGGGAAGACTGGCAGCGCGTCAATCAGCGCATCGTCAACTACACGGAAGGCCCGGTTGACGCCGTCTGGTCCGACCAGAGCAGAATCGTCCGCACCGGCGAGGCCACGTTGGAGAAGTTGGACGCCCTCGCGGCCAATCCGGCCTCGGACCGCCGCGTGGCGCTGGTGTCGGCGCTGACCGCGTACGGCTATGTGTTCATCGGCGAGACGATGTGCCAGGCCGTGTTCGGGACGGCGGACAGCCTTGGAACGACGATTGAAACCCCGGACCAGGTATTCCCGAAGGCCATCCCGCACTTCCAGCGGGCCATCACCGTCGGGACGGCGGCCGGGGCCGACGACATCGTCAATTTGGCCCGTGTGGGGCTGGCGCGGACGTACCTCAACATGGAGGACTTCGCCAACACGATTGCGCAGGCGCAGCAGGTCGACCCAGCCTTCGTCTACTGGGTCGACTACTCGGACGCCAACACGGACCTGTGGAACAACCTGTTCAATGAGGTCACGGGCTCGAACCACACGATCGGCGTCCACCCGGCGTTCCTCAACGGCACGTACGGGACACAAGGATTGGTCGCAACGCAGACCGATCCGCGGATCCAGCACACGTCCACCTACAGTACCGGACACGACGCCTCGACCAGGCTCTACAAGCCGTACCAGGGGCGCCGGTTCAGCGGCTATTCCGGCGCGACCATCGCGTCGGGCGCTGTCGAAGGCACGGATGTGATCCTGTTTCAGACGAACACGGATGTCATGCTGGCCGACTACAACGAAGCGCAGCACCACATGTACGAGGCCATG
The DNA here is from genome assembly GCA_964348385.1 of uncultured Gemmatimonadaceae bacterium. GTDB lineage: Bacteria > Gemmatimonadota > Gemmatimonadetes > Gemmatimonadales > GWC2-71-9 > JAOTVV01. The sequence continues at coordinate 26,058 of CAYGCN010000004.1, read as the reverse complement.
CTGCGCTCCGGCGGGGCGGAAGCGCCGGTGCTCCAGTTCGTCAATGACCGACGTGCGGTGGGCAACGAGGCCCCGGTCACACTGACGGGTGCGGCTCTGGCCGCGGAGCTCCGTCGGCAGCGGGCCCGTGACACGTTCATGAGTGGCATTCGGCTCGGTGACCTGCGGCGCTGGGCGCGGCAGGGCGTCGGCGATTTCTTCCCGAGCGGTGCGCACCCCAACCCCGACCGGCCACCGGCCGTGTACGGGCCGTGGACCTGCTTCCCACTGCCGCTGGAGGAGTACGAGGGGAATCCCAACCTCCCCAAGCCCGCGAATCCGCTCGATCCGCCGGGTATCTGAGGCAGAGGGTCGCACGAGAGGTTGAGTGATCCACAGTGGGAGGTGCTTCGGCGCCTCCCACTTTCCGTTCCACGTCCGTCGCGCCAGTCGCTTCCCTAATGCGCCGGGTGTACGGATCAGGACGTGGCAGATGGGGTATCGTTCAGAGAACGAGATCGAGACTCGGGGATCTCCATCGACGCCGCCTGGCGCCAAGAAAGTGGTGTCCACGGTGAGGACTGCCACCGCGATCACGCTGCTGCTACTGACCGGGCCCGCTTCACCGGCCTTGGGCCAGGTGCTGCGCGGTCGCCTCCTCGACCTGGACACCGACGAGCCCATTGCCCGCGGCGTGCTGACACTGATGCGCGAGGATGGGGTCCGAGTGCAGGTCGTGACCACCGACAGTGACGGGCGATATCGACTGGTTGCGCCTGAGCCGGGGAGCTATCTCCTCGAAGCACGGCGGCTCGGATATCGCCCCTGGCTCGACGGGCCCATCGAGCTGGCGGCCGGTGACGAATGGGAGACCGAATACCATCTCCAGGCGCTCCCGATCCAGCTCGATCCCGTGGAGGTCACCGCCGAGGCGGAGCAGCGGGAGGCGTTCCTACACCATGTCGGCTTCTACGAGCGCCAGAAGGCCGATTTCGGGCACTTCGTAACGCGCGACGACATCGAGCACCGGGCGCCGACTCGAATGACCGACTTGCTCAACGGCATCCCGGGCGTGCGTCTGGTGCCCTCAGCCAGCGGCCTGAGTCGCGCCAGCATCGCGTTCCGCGGGTCGCGACTGTCGCAGGGCGGCCTGTGCCACCCCAGAGTGTTCGTCGACGATATCATCGTGATCCGTGGGGATGCTCGCGCCCGGGGAACCGACGTGCAGGGATTCCCCGAGTCGGCTACCGAGATGAACCGTGATCCGGCGGAACGTCCAGAGATCGCGCTCGATGACGTGGTACAGCCGGAAGACGTCGAGGCCATCGAGGTGTATCGCCGCGGCGTCGAGGTGCCGGTCCGATTTGGGGGCACGAGCACCCAAACCCAATGCGGCGTCATCGTGATCTGGACCCGCAGCGGCCGGCCTCGTCCGCAATGACACCGACGCGGTATGCACCGTACCGCACATGGCTGGTGGCGATTGCGATGGGGCTCAGCGGAAGCACTACCGCGCCGGCCGAGGCCCAGACCGCCTACAAGGCCGCCAATGCCGCCAGCTCCATCATTCCTCGCAGTTCCGGCTTTCTGCACGCCGATTTCGCCGAAGCCCAACTGACGCTCCACTACCTGCGGGAATTCCTGGGACCGGGACTGGGTATTGCTCCCTACGCCGGTGTCGCGGCGCGAAAGGGGCAGACCGACATGTTTTCGGGTTTCGAGTTCAATCCGGGACTCGAAGCGGGCCTGGTGGTGTTCGCGAGCCTTGGCCGGGGCCGGAGGGCCCTCGATGTCATCTCCCTGTCCACGACCTACCGACGGACTGAGCGGAAGATCGTGGAATACAATGACGACTCGACGACGGTGACGCTGCTCGAGACGCCACAGGCCGATGCGACGGCGGCCTTGGGCGTCAACTTCGCATTGGGAGCGGGGACGATCGTGGGATTGGGGGGCTCGGTGCGGCGGGAATGGTCCAGTCCCGGTGCGTCCATGCCGGTCGAGATCTGCGTTCCCGCCCGCGGGCCCAGCGGGATCATCGTCCCGCTCTGCTCCGATCGCTACACCGTCGCGTTGGCGGATTACTGGACGGGCCAGGTCCGGGCCGATCTGCTGTGGAACGCCAAGCGGCTCAGTATGGCGCGCAGCCAGCCGCATCTGGCAGCGCTTGGGAGTGCCTCGCTCGATCTTGGCCAAGGCGCCGACGCTCGGCTGAATGTGGGGATCGGGATCGGCGTGACGCCGGTGCAGTATCCGGGGCAGCTCATTGTGGCGGTTCTCTTCGAGGTGTACGATGTGTTGGATGCTCGCGATATGCAGCCGAGCTTCGCCGACCAGTTCGTGACCCGTGTCGTGCTTGGCGTGCCCTTCGACCTGCTGGTGAATTGACGGTCGGCGGTGCCGCGCCGACGCGGCGCGCCGTTGGGGCATACCACGAGATATCGAGGAGCGAACGAATGAGCAAACGCGCGGCGATAACGACCTCGGTGGCGACTGCGGTGCTGGTCGCGGCTGCATGCGGCAGTGGGCGGGAGGTGAATGTCCGGCGGGCCGTCTCCCCGGCGGTGCAGGACAGCATCTACGTAGAGGTCGTGAACAATCACTTCAGTGACGCTCGGGTCTACGCCCTGTATGAGGGCGGTGCGCGCTATTCCCTTGGGTTGATCGTGGGGAAGGGGCAAATGCAGGAGGCCGTCATCCTGTGGCAACCACGGCCGCTTGCTTTCGAGGTCAGCTTCATTGCCGAGGAAGGCGTGTACCTCACGGAGGAGTTCACGCTGGATCCCGGCGACCTGATCCAGCTCACGATCCCGCCCAACATTGGTTCCTCGGTGTTCTTCCGACGCATATCCGACTAGGCCTCGGTCGGCGCTCCGCGCCAGTGACCGCGGCCGGAGGCATTCTCACATGGGAATCCTGCTTTGGGTTGTCGGGGCGATGGCCCTGTTCTCGGGCGGCTTCAAGCTGCGGACCCGGGTTCGGGCGACGGTGGGCACGTCGCGCGTCGCGGCGGCGGAGGCTTTGCTCGGTGCCCTGGCGGCGCTGGCGTCCGGAGCCGGGCTCGCGCGGGTGCGGCCCCTCGCGTGGGCGCTCGTTGTGGCCACACTTGGGTTGGTTGTGGTATCGTCGCTCGTGCACGTGAGAGCACTGGCGCACTTCCGCCAGTCGAGGGACGCGTCGGCGGAGGCACGCCTGCGGAGCTACGTGGCAACCAGGACGTCCTCGAGATAGCGGGGGCCCGGTCGGCGCCGTAGACCGCACTCCGTACGTTTGTTCGTCACCACAGCCCGAGCGTCTTCCACCACACTCCTCCCACCCCGAGCCACACGGCGATGTTCACCACGCTCACCACCAGACCCAGCCGCCACCAGTCCGTCACCTCCACGTAACCGGCGCCGAACAAGACGGGGGCCGGGCCGGTCCCGTAGTGGGTCATACTGCTGAACAGATTGCTGAAGAATGCCAGCACCAGGGCCGCGAGCACGGGTGGTGTTCCCACCGCGAGCGCCACGCCGAGAAACGGCGCGTACATGGAGCTCACGTGGGCGGTGTTGCTGGCGAAGAAGTAGTGGCTGTAGAAGTACACGAGGCTCAATCCGACAAACGCCGGCTGCCACCCCATACCGCCGAAGACCTTGCCCATCGCGCCGCTGAACCACGGGATGAGCCCGAGTCGCGTGAGGAACGACGCCATCATCACGAGTGCTGCGAACCACACGAGTGTGTCCCACGCGCCCTTCTCCCGCAGGATGTCGTCCCAGGTGAGCACCCGGGTGACGAGCAGCACCACAAGGCCGATCATCGCGGTCACGGTCGTGTGGACCGCGAGCACGTCGCCCAGGATCCACAGCGCCAGCAGCAGGACGAAGCACGCGAGCATCACCCATTCGCTCCGCGAGATCGCGCCCATCTGACGGAGCTTGTCCCGCGCCAACTCGGCCGCCTGCGGTGTCTCCCGGATCTCGGGAGGAAACAGCCGATACACGAGTGCCGGCACGAGCGCGAGGCTCACCAGGCCCGGAACCAGCGCGGCGAGCGCCCACCCGGCCCACGACACCTCGACGCCCTGATCGCGGGCGAGTTGGGCGGCCAGCGGGTTTGCCGCCATGGCAGTGAGGAACATGGCACTGGTGATCACCGTCCCCTGGAACGATGCCTTCGTGAGGAACGCCCCGACGCGCCGTGCCGAACCGTCGTCGGGGCGGCTGTCGTAGGCCTCCGCCACGGATCGTAGGATCGGGAAGATCACGCCGCCGGCGCGGGCGGTGTTGCTGGGAATGGCCGGAGCGAGGACGAGGTCGGTCGCGATGAGTCCGTACCCCAGTCCCAGCGTGCGGCGTCCGAGCCATGCCACGAACACATACGCGATGCGCGCGCCGAGTCCCGTCTTGATGAAGCCCCGCGAGATGAAGAACGCAAGCACAATCAGCCAGATGACGGTGTTCCCGAACCCGCTCATCGCCTCGCCGATCGTGAGCGTGTGCGTGACCGTCGTGGCGCAGATTCCGATCATGGCGACGGCACCCATCGGGAGCGGCTTGAGCACGATGCCCACGATGGTCGCCGCGAAGATGGCCAGGAGATGGATGGCCCTGGGATCCACGTCGGCCGGCGGGGGGACGAACCACAGTGCAATGCCGACCGCCACTGAGATTCCGAGCCTGAGCATGAAGCCGCCGGGTGAGGTCATCCGGTGTTGCGCATGCCGGCCGCGATTCCGTTCACGGTGACCAGCATGGCGTCGAGCAGTCGAGCGTCGTCGGCGTTCTTCCGCAGACGGCACAGGACTTCCGTCTGCACGAGATTGATGGGATCGATGTACGGGTTGCGCACGTCGATTGAGCGCTGCAGCACCGGGTTGCCGTCGAGCAACCGTGTCTGGCCCGTGATCTGCAACACGACCTGCGTGGCGCGCTCCAGGCGCTCCCGCAACTCGTCACCGATGGAGCGGAGGCTCTCCGGCACGAGACGCTCGTCGTACTCGGCGGCGATCGCGGGCGAGGCCTTCGCCAGGACCATGTCCACCAGATCGACCGTCGATCGGAAGAACGGCCACCGCTCGCACATCTCCTGCAGGGTCTCGAGCTGGCCGGACTCGATCGGATGCTCGAAGGCCTCACTGAACCCGAGCCAGGCCGGCAGGAGGAGGCGGGTCTGCATCCAGGCGAAGACCCAGGGGATGGCTCGAAGCGATTCGACGCCCGATCCCGGCCGCCGGCGCGCGGGCCGGCTGCCGATCTTGAGCGCGCCCAGCTCGACCTCCGGCGTGGCGGCCCGGAAATAGTCCACGAACTCCGGCGTGTCGTACACGACCTTTCGATACGCCTCGCGCGACACGTCGGCGAACTTCCGCATGTGCTCGCGCCACGCCGGATCTGGAAAATCGGCCGGGAGCAGCGTGGCCTCGAGCGTGGCCGTGATGTAGACCTCCAGCGTCCGCAACGCGATGCCCGGCACGTCGAATTTGGCCGAGATCATTTCCCCCTGTTCGGTCACGCGCAACGTACCGTTCACCGAGCCCGGCGGCTGCGACTGGATGGCCAGATGTGTAGGGCCACCGCCGCGCCCCACCGTGCCGCCCCGGCCGTGGAACAGTGTCAGGTTGATGTTCTGCTCCCGGCACGTAGTGACGATCGCTTCCTGCGCCTCGTACAGCTCCCAGGCTGCGGCGAGTCGACCGCCATCCTTGGCCGAATCCGAGTAGCCGAGCATCACCTCCTGCCGTCCGTCGATCGCATCGCGATAGCACGGGATGGTGAGCAGCTCGCGCAACGTGGTGCCGGCGTGGCGCAGGTCGTCGACCGTCTCGAACAGCGGCACGACGCGGAGTGGCGGCTCCAGCCTGGCGGCGACCTGCAGCGCGTGAACGGCCAGGACGTCCGATGGGCGTTTGGCCATCGAGATCACGTAGGCGCCGAGCGACCCTGGCGGGATCGACGCAGCCGTGCGGAACGTCTCGAGCACGTCGCGCACGTCCGGCTCGAATCGGTCTGCCAATTCGAGCGCCCTGGCGATCGCTCCGCCGCCTACCGCGATCTGCTCGCACAGGAACCGCTGTCGGTCTTCCTCGTCCCAGGCGGCGTATGCGCCGAGTCCCTGCTGTTGGGTGACGGCGTCGAGCGTCTCGGTGTGTCGCGCCGCTTCTTGGCGCAGGTCGAGCCGCACGAGGGTGAGACCGAAACACGCGAGCCGGCGCTGGATATCGAGCAGTCGGCCGTCGGCCAGGATACCGGCACCCGTGTCCTCGAGCGACCGCCGGCACAGCTCGAGCGGCTCGGCAAGGTCCTCGACGCGCCAGCACATCCGCTCGGCAGTCGCGCGGTCCGGCACCTTCCACTCCAGCATCCGTTCGATTCCGGAGCGCGTCGCGCGCAACCGGGTGCGGAGGTCACGGAGCAGGGCGCGGTACGGTTCTCGGGCGTTGCCGACCCGCGCCCTCAGCTCCGGGCTCGCGTCGCTGAGCGAAAGCTCCGATCGGAGTGCCCCCAGCTCTCGGAGGTACAGGTCCGCCGCCATCCAACGGGCCAGCAGCGTAGCCTGTACGGTGATCTCCGGTGTCACGTGTGGGTTGCCGTCGCGATCGCCGCCCATCCACGAGCCGAAGCGGATCGGCGCCGCATCCCTCGGCAGGTTCTTGCCGATCGCCTCGTGCAGGGCGCGGTCCAGCGCCCGGAGATTGGTGGGCACCGCGTCCCAGAGCGTCTGCTCGAACACCACCAGCCCCCACCGCACTTCGTCCAGCGGTGTCGGCTGGGCGTGGTGCACTTCGTCAGTTTCCCACGCGACCGTGATTTCGCGAAGCAACGCCTGGCGGATGTCCTCGCGCTCGGCCGGGGTGAGGTCACCACGGTCCTGCTGCCCGAGGAGATCCGCGATGCGCCGATGTGACTGACGTAGCGTACGGCGCACGATCTCGGTCGGGTGGGCGGTGAGCACCAGCTCGATCTCGAGGTTGCACACCCGCTCGAAGATGGTCTCCGCGTCGATCCCCTGCTCGAGGAGCCGGGTCAGCGCATGGGCGAACGACCCCCGCTGCGGAGGCGCCTTGGGATCGCGCTGATACTCTCGGCGTCGCCGCACGCGGTGATGTTGTTCGGCAATGTTGGCGAGGGTGAGGAAGTGTGCGAACGCCCGGGCAACGGGAAGCGCATCGTCCACCGGCAACTGTTGCAGCAACTCGCGGAGCTCGTCGAAGCACTCGGTCTCGCCCTGACGCGCCCGTTTCGACAGCGCCCGGACGCGCTCGACGGTTTCGAAGAGCGGGACTCCCTCCTGTCGGCGCAGGGTCTCCCCGAGGAGGTTGCCGAGGAGTCGAACGTCGTTGCGGAGCGGAAGGTGAGGGTCTTTGGGCACGGGGCTATAGCTAACGCCGGTTGAAGGGCCGTGTCAAAGTGTGGTTAATTGTCCTGCGTGCCGTCACCGACCGCCCGCATCCTGTTCCTCGCCGACACCCACCTCGGCATCGACCTCCCGGCACGTCCAAAGATCGCTCGGCGACGGCGGGGCCACGACTTCTTTGCCAACTATGAGCGGGTGCTGCAGGCCGCGCGGGCGCATGGCGTGCATGCGGTGATACACGGTGGCGACGTGTTCTATCGCAGTCGGGTGCGCGCCGAGATCGTGCAGGCCGCCTTCGCGCCGCTCAAGCGTCTGGCCGAAGAGGGGATTCCGGTCTACGTCGTTCCGGGGAATCACGAGCGGTCCGCGATCCCCCACGCCATGCTCGCGCTCCACCCGCAGATCCACGTGTTCGATCGCCCCAGAACCTTTGTGGCGGAGTGGAACGGGGTGCGGCTGGCCCTCGCGGGATTCCCGTTCTGCCGACAAGGTGTACGCGGTACGTTCGCCGATCTGCTCCGCGAAACCGCATGGGAGCGCGTCGATGCGGACGTGAACCTGCTGTGCGTACATCAGTGCTTCGAGGGAGCCACGGTTGGGCCCCAGAACTTCACGTTTCGGTACGCAGACGACGTGGTGAAAGCCCGTGATGTTCCTGCTGCGTTTGCCGCCGTGCTCGCGGGACATATTCATCGGCATCAAGTGCTCACGACCGATCTCGATGGCAGGCCCTTGCCGACCCCGGTGCTGTATCCGGGATCGATCGAGCGGACCTCGTTCGCCGAGCGCCAGGAGGACAAGGGCTACCTGGTGCTCGAGGTTGAGCGCGGAGCCGGTCGCGGCGGACGCCTGACGGATTGGACGTTCCATCGTCTTCCGGCTCGGCCGATGGTCGTTGCCGAGGTCGAGGCTGGCGGTCTCGATGCCGATGCGCTTCGCGCGTTGCTCGTGGATGCCATCGCTCGCGCTCCGGACGATGCCGTGTTGCGCATTCGCGTGCACGGGGTTCCGTCGCCGAGGGGTTTCGCGGCGTTGCGTGCGGCTGAGCTGCGTCACCTGGCGCCGGAAACGATGAATGTGGAGGTGGTGTTGGTGGATGTTTGAGCGATGGGAACGACGGGAGCGACGGGAGCGACGGGAAGGTCACTGGCTCCCATCGTTCCCGCCGTTCCCGTCGTTCCCGCCCATCCCGTCCCTCCCGAACGTGCCCCGTGCCGATGATGTCCGGGATCTCTGACAGACTCTCTGCCATTTCTTGACGCGCGCTTGGCCGTGCCTGCAGCTCGCGGCCAGGGCCCTCGACCGGTATTGTTAGCGAAAACAGCCCAATGCCCTCGAGCATGGAGGCTGTTGGCAAATGTCGCTCCGCGCCAAGCTGATCCTGCTGTTTGCCGTCTTCGGCGTCACGCCGATCGTGGCTCTCGGGGTCTTCACCTACATCCGTACCATGCAGGCCGTCGGAGACCTGGTCGCGACGCGCACGTGGGGCATCGCGCAGCACGCAGCTGATGAAATCCGGAGCCGCTATGCGCTCCGGCAGTCCGATTTGCTGCTCCTCGCCGAAAACGCCGAGACGCAGCGACTGTATCGAGCGCACGTCGGCGGCAGTCCGGAAGAAATCGAGGCCGCGCGACAAGCGGCCGACGAATACCTGGGGCGCGCGTGGCAGTTGGTGGGTGGCTCCTATCGCTACGCCGAGTTTCGTGACACCGACGGCCGCATGCTCTATCGACTCGGCTCTACCGGTGATCCGGCGTTCACCGACGCCGAGCAACCGGTCGATCCCTTTGACGTGCTTCTGGTGGCGCAGCGCATCGGAGATGTCGACACTGGTGATGAGCTGGGTGTGCTCAGCGCGGCCGTACGGCTCCGCGCGCTGCTGCCGGACGATGCGTTGCAGGTGGCGTTCGGTCGCTCGGGCTACTCGGCTGTAGTCGATCGACGGACGGAGCGGGTGGTGTTTCACCCGCGTCGTACGTATTACCGGCAGCCACTCTCGATGCTGATCGGCCCGCAGGGTTGGGATGTGAGTGTAGCGAACCTCGAAGAAGAGAGCGGGCGGTTCACCTACGAGGAGGCCGACTCGACGCGTGTGGCGTCGTTTGCATCGCTCGCCGAACCGCCATGGACGGTTGTCTCGACCGCGTCCGTGGCGGAGTCCGCGCCGCCGTTTGCTCGCACTCGGTTGATCAATCTGGCGCTGATTCTCTTGGCCGCTGTGGTGATTTCAATTGCGTTCCTGATTGTGACGGCGCGTATGACCCGGTCGCTCGGAGTGCTCACAGCTGCGGCAGATCAGGTGGCGCAGGGGGATTTCGATCCCGATCTGCCGCCGTCAGGGCAAGACGAGATCGGCAAGCTGTCCCGGGCGTTCGGCATCATGGTCAGGCAGGTTCGCGAGATGCTTCGGCGGATTCAGGAAAGCCGGCATATGGCGGCGGTTGGGGCGTTCGCCTCGCAGCTATCGCACGAGATCCGGAATCCGCTGACATCGATCAAGCTGAATCTCCAGAGCCTAGAGAGGGACGTTGCCGAGAAGAAGATCTCAGAAGAATACGCCGGCCCGATCAACATCTGTCTCCGAGAGGTGAAGCGGCTCGATCGCGTGGCCGGAGGCGTGCTGAGTGTCGCCCGAACGCGGCCGCCCAACCGCATGGCGTGCTCCGTCCACGACGCGGTGCGCGACGGTCTGGAGACGTTGACGCCACAGCTCAAAGACAGCAGGGTCGAGGTGCGGATGGATTTCGCAGCGTCGAGCGACACCGTCGTCGGTGACGCCGAGCAGTTGAAAGGTGTGTTCTTGAATCTGTTCCTGAATGCGGTCGACGCCATGCCGCAGGGTGGCTCGTTGGAAGTGATGACGAAGCTGCAGGAGGGCGATGGTTCGTCACGGCCCCGGATTTCGATCCGTGTGGCCGACACCGGGCTCGGGATTTCCCCTGACATCAAGGACAGAATCTTTGACCCGTTTGTAAGCACCAAGGACGAGGGGACGGGGTTCGGCTTGGCATTGGCGCAACAAGTGGTGGAGGAGCACGCAGGGACGCTACGGCTGGCAGACGACTCCGCGCGCACATCGGGCGCCGTCTTCATCGTCGAGTTGCCCCTGGCACGGGAGGACTTTCTGTGAGTCAGCGAGTGCTGGTAGTCGACGACGATCGCTCGATTCGGGAGACGTTCGAGCAGCATCTCGGGCGTTCGGGCTACGCGGTGGTGACGGCGCCAAACGCCGAAGAGGGCTTGGTGCTTGTCGAACAGACCGAACCCGGGCTCATCATCACCGACGTCAGGATGCCGGGTATGGACGGCATCGAGTTCCTGCAGCGTGTGCGTGAGACGATCGACGACGTGGACGTCGTGGTGATCACCGCATTCGAAGATATGCAGACTGCGGTGAGTGCCATGAAAGCGGGTGCATACGATTACCTCGTGAAGCCACTTGACCTGGACCGCATCGATCTGTTGATCGAGCGCTGCTTCCGCGACCGACAGCTCAAACGAAGGGTGGAGCACCTTACGTCCCAAGCGTCGGAGTCCCACGCGCTCGAGAACCTGGTCGGGCACGATCCGGCCATCGTCGAGATCTACAAGTTGATCGGCCTGTTGGCCGAGAATCGTGCGACCGTGTTGATCCGAGGGGAGACGGGGACGGGGAAGGAGTGCATCGCGCGCGCGATCCACTATAACTCGCCGCAGGCCGGCGAGCCGTTTGTGGCGGTCAACTGCACGGCGCTCACGGAGACACTGCTGGAATCGGAGCTGTTCGGGCATGTGCGTGGCGCGTTTACCGGCGCGGTCGCCACGCGCAAGGGCTACTTCGAGTTGGCTGGGAAAGGGACCGTCTTCCTCGATGAGATCGGCGACATGGGCGCCGACCTCCAGGCCAAGCTGCTTCGGGTGTTGGAGCAGGGTGAGTTCTATCCGGTGGGAGCTGAGCAGCCGCACACCACGAAGGCGCGCGTCATTGCCGCGACGCACCGACCGCTCGAGGAGTTGGTGCGGAGCGGTGGGTTTCGCGAAGATCTCTACTTCCGGCTCAAGGTCGTCGAGATCAACGTCCCGCCGCTCAGGGATCGGAAGGGTGACGTTGCCTCCCTTGTGGACCACTTGCTGGCCAAGGTCCGGGACAAGTTGCACAATGATGTGAGCAGGATCGCGCCCGAGGCGTTGCGGGAGCTCGAAGCGTACGACTGGCCCGGCAACGTGCGTGAGCTGGAGAACGCGCTCACCCGCGCGGCAGTGTTGGCGCGTGGACCCGTGATCGGTGTCGAGCATCTCTCACTCGGCGCGCTTGATACTGGAGAGGCCCCAGCGGCGTCTGGCCCACACGACGACGATTCGCTCGAGGCCGTTGAAGCTGCCCACGTGCGGCGCATTCTTGATCGCACCAGCGGCAACAAACGCCAGGCCGCGCGGATCCTCGGCATTTCGCGACCCCGGCTCGACCGCATCATGGAAAAACACGACTTACACACTCCCGAGTAACACACCGAGGCCGGTCTGGCATCGGATCGTTGCCGTTCACGCTCCCGCCGCTCCGACGCCACAGTCCCGTAACAATCATCTGCACAAACACTTAGGTGGCCAGTGCTCCTTGGCACCGCGCTTGCTCTCGAGCCAAGTGACAAAGACCGGCTGACTTCCGTCACTCTCGGAGCGCTGCCATGCCTGACCTTGTCACACCGGAACTCCTGGCGCTCGACGTCCTGCGGCTCGTTTCGTATCTCCATCTCGGCTTTGCTGGATCGCTCCTGATCATCCTCGCGCTCTCGCTCGCGTGTTGTGGGTTCGAGGCGCGTGAGGATCGCAAGGTGCGTCGGCGGGGGCTGGCGTCGCGGTCCCCTGCGGCCGGCGTAGCAGTCGTCGCGCTGCTATGTCTGTCCGCACCGCAGCAACTCGTGGCACAGAGTGATGTGGACGTTCCTGCCGTGGAGCCGACGTTCACCAAGCTGTTCGGCAGCGACACGCTGACGATCGATCTGTTCACAAAAATCCCGCCTAAGGTTGCGCTCTCGCCCAATGGCAAATGGATCGTATTTCCGACTACTAGCGGCGGTGCTGCGTCTATGACGCTGTGGATTTCGCCGGTGGAGGGGGGCGAGCCTACTCAACTGTTGGAGGGTGCGTACACGGATCACCAGCCTGTCTGGTTTCCAGGCAGTGACCGCATCGTATTCCGATCGACACGGCCGTCGGAGGACGGCCATCGCGCCTATCTCATGACCGTGCCGATTGATCCGAACCGGGGCCGCGCGACGGGTCCTCCGCGGCAAGTGACGCTTGAGAACCTCTATCAGTACGGTTTCGCGGTTTCTCCCGACGGGAATCGCATCGCATACGTGAGAGGCTCGGGCGTGGACCGGGCACTCACGGTGGTTCCAGCGAACGGGGGGACCGCCCGCACCGTGGTCGAAGGCGGGATCATCTCGTTTCCCGTGTGGGATCCTGACGGCCGACATATTCATTATCTGTTGCGTCGGACCGAGACCGGGCCCTGGGCGGTCATGCGGGTCGCGGCAGATGGTGGAGCTCCCCAGACGTCGTCGCAATGGCCGGTGCCCGTCCTCGTCAGTCCCGACGGCCGAATCGTCTGTAGAGAGATTACAGCTACATCCGGTCAGCCCCATGTCTACGAAGTCGCGACCCTTGATGGCCACCATCTGGCACAGTTCACGTTGCCGAAGACCATGACCGTTGCCGCGTTCGCTCCCGACGGCCGCAGCCTGCTTGCCATCATGCAGCACACGGCGGCGCCACTCCGAGTTGTGCCGCTCAATGGCGGACCGGCGCGTCAGCTCACGGAGACGCGGGCATACGACGTACCATGGGGTTGGACGCCCGATGGGACAGGGATCTTCTTCCAGACAGAGCTCAACGGATCTGAAGTGTTCATGATCGCGCCGCGGGATGGCGGAGCCATGCGGCAGGTGCGGTTGCCAGGGCCGCGATACACACGACATGGACCTGTGCTGTCGGAAGACGGAAGGCATGTGCTTCACGCCGTTGTCGAAGAACCGACAGGCACGCCAGTCCTCAAGATCATCGACCTCTCCAATGGCAGTGAGCGCGAGATCAGTCGATCGCTGTGGGATCGATATCGAACGTTCAATCCAGCTCGAGCCGGCCAGGACTTCCTCTACGGTGAGCGGCTGGAAGGCCGTTTCGAGTTTCGCGCGGTGCGACCGGGCGGCCCCACACGGCTGCTCCGCAGCTTTGCCACGGAAGGTTTCCCACCGCTGATTGACGTACGCGGTGACCGAATTGCCTTCACGGAGTACGTCGGTGACAGCACCGCGATGTCGTTGTTCATCGCATCCGCGGGGAGACCGGAAGCAAGGCGAGTATTGACTGTAAACGGTCGACTCAGCTCACGAGGCTCGAGTGGCCCCTCGTGGTCGCCAGACGGGGAAATGGTAGCGCTGGCGTACGCCGAGCCGGATGCCCCCGACTTTGACGTCATGCTGGTTAAGCTCACAGCGGAGGGAGAGGTGCTGGGTGAGCCCCGTATTCTCGACCTTGAGCCCGGCCCCATGTGGTGGTGGGGGCTCACATGGCTCCCAGACGGAAGCGCGTTCGTCATTAATGGCTTTGGCGCCGACCGGACCGGGGGTCCGCCAGGTACGAACGTCTGGCTTGTCTCGCTGGATCCCGATACGGAAGCGATTCCGCTCACCGCCGACGATCCCAATGACACGTGGGCGTTCTCACTCTCTCCCGACGGGAAGTACCTCGCCTACTCGAGCGACGTGCATGCGGGAAGCTCGGTGTGGCGGGTGGAGTTGGGCGACGTGTTGACCGGAGAGAAATAGCGGCGTGGTTGGCCGCAAGTGAAGGAGCATCGATCGATGAAACGACATCGAATCAACCGGTTGGTCATGTTCGCGGCGATGGCCACAGCATCGCTATCGCTGCCGCTGACAGCGCAGACCGCGTCGCAAACCGACGTGCCCGTCATCGAGCCGACATTCACTCGCATCTTCGGCAGTGACACACTCGAGATTTACGGCGCGAGCCTGTCCCCAGATGGGCGCTGGGTCGCGTACGGACACGAGCTGAGGGCGTGGACACCCGAGCAGGGAAGTCGCGTTCTTCACACGTTTGGCGACCAACAGTCTGGTAGCGTTGGCGTAAATGGAAACCGTATTGTCTTCATCGAGTATTCCGCCGATCGCGCACGTCTGCGTACCACGACCCTGGGAGATGCGGAGTCGCGTGAGCTCACGAGCGTGGTCGGTTGGCTTCAGATGGGAGCGTGGTCCCCAGACGGTCGGCACGTTGCAGTGGTGCACGTCGACACCACCGGCGGGTGGGAGTCGGCAAGAGTGGCACTCCTGCAGGTGTCACCATCCGGCGAGCCGATTGGTGACCTCCGCTACGTGAGCGAGCCGTCGCTCTCGTGGTGGAACCTGCGCTGGCTCCCGGATAGCCGAGGTGTGGTGGCAGTCGGGTGGGACGGCCACAACGTCTGGTTCTTCCCAGTGGATCCCACCGAGCGTCCAGTATGCCTCACGCAAGACAACCCGAAGGACGTTTATGGGTTCGTGCTGTCGCCGGATGGCCAACCCATTGTCTATCCAAGCTGGCAGCCGCGGGGGAGCTCCATTTGGCTGGTGGATCTGGGAGACATGCCGGGGGTGTCGAAATGACGTCAATGTATCGACTCTTGCTTGCGGCTGTGGCGCTCGGATTGAGCGCACCAGCAGTACACGCGCAGGCTGATCCACAACAGTCCGTCCCGATGCTCGAGCCGCAGCTCACTCGGCTGTACGGATCGGATTCGCTGAACCTGTGGGGCGCGTCCACTTCGGGAGCATTGTCCCCTGACGGACGGTGGGTGGTGTTCAACACGGTTGAAGGCGCGGACAGGATGAACTTGTGGATCGCATCGGTCGAAGACGGTGATGCTACACGACTGACGGAAGGAAACGAGTTCAATGGGGGCGCGCGGTGGTTCCCGAGCGGCGACCGCATCGCATTCCGCTCTTCCCGGTTCGCACGCGGGCGGTCCAGTACGGTCCACATCGTCTCCCTCGGCATTGATCCTGGGACCGGCCAACCGACAGGCCCCATACGGCAGGTCACGCTCGACCCCACGTGGGGAGGTGGCTTCGCGATCTCGCCTGACGGCAAGTGGATCGCGTACACGAGTAGTGAGGAGTCGGCGGCACCGGGGTTCGGATGGGCAACCCCCCAGGTGCTCAAGATCCTTCCGTCAACCGGTGGCTCGGCGCGGACACTGGCGGCACGACGGTACATGAAGGAGCCGAGGTGGTCAGCCGATGGAAAGAGCGTCTACTTCCTCTCGACGGAAGAGTCGCGGGTGAAGCAATACGAGAAGGTCATGCGTGTTTTCGTCGAGGATGGCCGCGTCGAGGAGGTGTCGAGTTGGCTGAGGGATCGCACAGGATCGACGTGGCTGTCCCCCAGTACCCGCCATATCTGCCGGCGGAGTGGGGACGAGTATGAACTCGCGTCGCTCGACGGTCAGCCGGCTGCGCGGTTCACGCTGCCAAGAGGGATGTCGCTCAGCGGGTTCGGTGAAGACGGACGCACGCTACTCGCGACGATGGGAACCTGGGCCGCGCCGCTCAGGGTGCTACCAGTGAACGGCGGGCGCGCGAGACTGTTGAATGACGCACGCTCGTGGGATCGGCCGGCGGGCTGGACAGCCGACGGCGAAAACGTGCTATTCGGCACGCGGCTCAACGGGGAGCACATCCTGATGCGCGCTCCGCTGGACGGCGGGCCGCAAAGGCAGCTCGCACTTCCGATCGACAGCGCTGCAGCCGGATGGGGTCCCGTGCTGGGTCCGGATGGGCGGTATGCCTTCTATGTGACGTCGGAGGGCGAGGCGTCAACTCTAGTTGCGAAGATCCGGGACTTGGAAACGGGCGTCACTCGGGAGGTTTCACGCTCGTTGTGGGCTGACTACGTGCGCTTCAATCTCCTGGAGGGCGACGACCAGTTTCTGTACGCAGAAGATCACGGTGATCGGTTGGACCTGAGGGCGGTTCGTCCAACCGAACCATCCCGGCTGATCGGAAGCTTCACGCCCGACGAGTTCCCCGACGGATTCGCCTTGCACGGCGATCGAATCGTCTTCGCGCGTCCCCACGGCAACCAGACGACGCTCCTCACTATGGTCGCGGGGAGCGACGACATTCGTGAAGTCTTCACGCATCCCGGACAGATCGTCGGTGTGGGCATGTGGCGGCCGGAGTTCTCTCCTGATGGCTCGATGTTGGCGCTGTCGTATGCGGAAATGCCCAGCGAGCCCGGACTGCACCGCGAGGGATACGACGTCATGCTCGTCCGGCTTTCGGCAAACGGAGAGCTCATAGGCGAGCCACGAATCGTGACATTGGAGCCCGGTCCCAAGTGGTGGGCATTGTTGCGGTGGCTGCCGGATGCAAGCGGCTTCCTGGTGCTCGGGATGGGTGCGGAACCAAGCATGATGGATGCCGAGATCTGGCTCGTCTCACTGGATCCGAAGGTCGAGCCCGTTGCGCTCACCGCGGACGACCCCGGATCGGTGTGGTGGTACGAGCTCTCGCCGGACGGTAAGCATGTGGCGTACTCTAGCGAGATCCCGATTGCCGGATCGATTTGGAAGGTGGAGTTGGAGGGGGAATGGTAGGCTGAGGGCTGGCACGACCCAGTGTACCACTGAATCTGGACACGAGCTCTCGAAAAGGCTGTGCTGCTGCGCCGGATCGCACCATCCTGTCCCTCCTGTCGCTCCCGTCGTTCTCGTCGCTCCAACCTGTCTCGCCCCTCCCGAATGTGCCGCGTGCCGATTGATGTCCGGGATCTCTGACAGACTCTCTGCTATTTCTTGACGCACGCTTGGCCGTGCTTCGGCCCAGGCTGCACTCAACTCTGTTACCATATCAGTGTCTGGCGCCCGGACTCGTGGTGCCCGATACTAGTGGGGAGGTGCAGTGCTGGGAGGCGCGATGCCACTGAGCGCGTGGTTCCGACCACCGCGGCATCTAGTGGTCCTGTTCTTCGGGATCGCGCTCATCCTGATGGTCGCCCTGGCTTGGCTGGGATGGAGACTGTTCCAGCAGGACCGAGCGTTGGAGCAGCAACGTGTACAGGTTCGGCTGGAGCATGCGGCCGACATCGCTGCGGCTGCGCTCACTCGCAGGCTGGGTGACATCGAGGACGCGCTCGCGCGGGTCGCCAGCCTCCGAGCATCGGAACTCCCAGACTCCGCTGCACGCCTCGCCGGCCGGTTCTCGCATGACGCGGTCGTGCTCGTGCTCACGGGCGACAAGGTGACTCCATACCCGAGCGGTCGCCTCGTCTACCATCCTGTCGCGACACCCGCTGTGAAGCCCGACGTGAGTGCCTTCGCGCAGGGCGAGGTGCTCGAGTTCCGCCGTCGCGATCTTCCCGGCGCGGCCGGCGTGTATCGCCGTGTTGCGCAGTCCGGCGATTCCGCCATCCGAGCCGAGGCGCTGCTGCGGCTGGCCCGCACCGAGCGCAAGGCTGCCCGCTTCGACGCTGCCCTCGCCGCTTACGACGACCTCACCGCGCTCGGCTCCGCCACGGTCGGAGGCTTGCCGGCGGAATTGGTGGCGCGACATGCGCGGCTATCCGTTCTGGAGCAGTTGGGCCGAACGGATGCGCTCTCCGAGGAAGCGGGAGCGCTGTATGAAGATCTACTCCGGGGTCCCTGGTGTCTCACGCGCGCGCAGTACGAGTTTCACGCCGCGGACGTGTGTCGGTGGTCTGACTGTGAGCGAGGCGCCGATGCCGCGTCGATTGCCGCGCGAGAGGCGCTTGCGGCCGGTGCGGAATGGCTGTGGGATCGGCGAAGGACCGCCCGCGATGACGGTCGAGACGTGACGTGGCTCAACGGGCGACCCGTCCTCGTGGTGTGGCAGCACGCCGCCGACCGCACGATGGCGCTCGTGGGTGGATCGACGCATCTCACAGAAGACTGGATCGAGGGGCTCGAGCCGACGGTGCAGCAGCAGAACGTCAGGCTTGCGTTCTCCGACATGAACGTCAACCACCTCACCGCGCCGGTCGGGTCCCCGCAGAATCTGGTGATTACACGCACCATGGCGGACACCCGCCTGCCGTGGAACCTGGACGTCGCCAGCGCCGATCCGCTGGCCGACTTCGCTCAACTCGCTGAGCGCCGTCGCATCATGTTGCTCGGACTGGCCACGCTCGCGGTACTCGTCGCGGTGGGGCTATACGCCGTCTTGCGCGGCGTTGGTCGCGAGCTGGAGGTGGCGCGGTTGCAGTCGGACTTCGTCGCCGCGGTCTCGCACGAGTTCCGTACACCGCTCACGTCACTGAAGCAGCTTGCAGAGTTGCTGGCGAGCGGCCGCGTGACCTCCGACGAGCGACGCGGGCGGTACTACACCGTAATGGAGCGAGAAAGCGGCCGGCTGCACCGCCTTGTGGAGGGGCTGCTGGACTTCGGTCGGATGGAGGCGGGCGCGATGGAGTTCAAGTGGGAACGTGTCGCGCCGAGTGATGTGGTGCGGGATGTGGTCGCGGAGTTCCAAGCCGAGCGGGCAGAAGGTGGGTGTCACGTCGAGTTGACCGTAGATGGACCGACGCCACCGGTGCGAGCCGACTCCGAGGCGCTGGGCCGCGCCGTGTGGAACCTGCTGGACAACGCCGTCAAGTACTCGCCGGATCGGCAGAGGGTCTGGGTGCACGTGTCACAGGCTGATGGCCTCGTGGTGATCACTGTGCGCGACCAGGGCATCGGCATCCCGCCAGCGCAGCGGGACGCGATCTTCCGGAAGTTCGTGCGGGGCACCTCCTCCGATGGACGTGGCGCAAAAGGGACCGGCATCGGTCTCGCGATGGTCAAGCACATCGTCGAGGCTCACAGCGGAGAGGTCCGTGTCGAGAGCGAAGTGGGGCAGGGGAGCACGTTCACGATTCTGCTCCCGGTGGAGGAGTGACCGATGGCACGCATCCTGGTGGTGGAAGACGATCCGGCGATTGCGTTGGGATTGGAAGACGATTTGACGCTGGAAGGCTACGAGGTCGAGATCGCCAAGGACGGGGAATCGGGAACGACACGGGCACGCGAGGGGGCCTTCGATCTCGTGCTGCTCGACGTCATGCTCCCGCGCAAGGACGGCTTTGAGGTGTGCCGCGAGTTGCGGCGCGGTGGCTCCAAGATCCCGATCATCATGCTCACGGCAAAGACACACGACGCAGAGAAGGTCCTCGGCCTGGAGGTCGGCGCCGACGACTACGTCACCAAGCCGTTTAGCCCCGCGGAGCTGCGTGCGCGCATCAAGGCGGTGCTGCGGCGCACGGTGAGCGACTCGCCCGACGTCTATCGGTTCGGAGATGTCGAGGTGGATTTCGTGCGGTTTGAGCTGCAGAAGAACGGTCAGATCGTGCATATAACGCCAACAGAGCTCAAGCTGCTCGCCGCCTTCGTGCGCAACCGCGGCCGTGCGCTGAGTCGGCAGGCGATCACGGATCAGGTGTGGGGGGAAGGGACGGCCATCACGCCGCGGGTGGTCGACACCCACGTGGCCAACCTGCGGCAGAAGGTCGAGCCGGATCCGGCGGCTCCGGTCTTCATCGTAGGAGTCCGCGGTGTGGGCTATCGGTTCGACGGGTGAACGGAAGTGTCAGGATCCCTCGACACAACCTGAACGGAGGCTTCGCGGGCTCGATACCGTGGCGCGATCCGCAGCGATCTTCAGGACCCTAGCTTGGCCGTGAGAATCTTCTCCGAGGGTAGCAGCATGCGGTACAAGCGAATCAGCAGTGTGCTCACGGTACTGGCCGTCATCGCCGTGGGTGCCGCGGCGTCCCTGACGGCGCAGGAGCGGCGCCCGGAAGTACTTCTGGAACAGGCGCTGCACGTCGAGCAGGTGGAAGGGGATCTCGAGCGCGCGCTCCAGCTGTATCGCGAATTGATCGAGAGCCACTCGTCCATCCGCGAGGTCGCAGCCGAAGCACAGCTCCACATTGGCCTGTGCCTCGAGAAGCTGGGCCTCACCGAGGCGCGGCAGGCGTACCGGCGCGTGATCGATGGGTACCCGGAGCAGCGCGACGTGGTTGCAGCGGCGCGAGAACGGTTGGCGAGTCTCACCCAGGAATTGGCAGAACTAACCCGTGCGCCGACGTTCACGAAGATCGAGATTGCGAGCAAGCCGGACCACGGAGTGCTCTCACCAGACGGGAGCAGGCTTGCGTTCGTCTCCGACGGCGGTCTGTGGGTGGTACCGCTCCACGGAAACGTAGATGCGACAATTGCTGGAGAGCCCGTGCGTATCGCTGGCGTGGATAGCGTCTGGGGCGGGGGGGTCCTGGCGTGGTCTGGAAATGGCCAGTGGATCGCGGTCAACGGTCCAGATCCCTCGTGGACACGAAGCGTCGGCGATTCGGATATCGTCTATGTCGTTCCGGTTGGCGGAGGCGAACCTCGAGTGATCCACATGCCACCACGGGGGTGGCACTGGTCGGGTCAGCGGCTGAGTCTTTCCCCCGATGGCGGAACATTGGCGTTCTCTGCGCTGGGGAAGGATCCGGAAGATGTTCCGGACAATGAGCAGAAGCGATTCATCTATACGACGCCGGTGTCGGAGGGAGGGTCACGGCAACTCACCAGCACGGAGGGGCTCCTTCCGGCGTTCTCTCCCGATGGCGAGAGGATAGCGTTTGTGAGCCGTCGTAGAGGGGAGGGTCACTTCAAGAGCGACCTTTGGCTGGTGCCGTCGTCCGGGGGGGAGCCGGTGGGAGTCATCAGCACCGACAGCGGCAGGCTCAGGGCCCCTGTCTGGGTGCCCGACGGAGATTTCATCGCGACCCACTACGCGCCCGGGTTGAACGATGCCAGCCAGGAGTTGTGGGTCATCCCCGTGAACTCAACCGATTCCGGCTCCTCTCTGATCAAGATCGCGCTTCCCAACACGAGCTGGAACGTTCTGGCTGGCTGGACGCCCGACGATGAGCTCGGGGTGTTCTTGACCACGCCCCTCGATCTTGGCGCCGCCTACACCGTACCGGCGTCCGGAGGCAAGGCCGTGCGCGTCACGCCGGAACACGGAAGTCCGGACCACGTGGTGTGGTCGCCAGCCGGCGACCGCCTCTACTTCGATTGGCTGAACCACGACCCGCAACCGTCGGCTTACGTGGTTGGGTCGATTCCAGCGGTTGGTGGCGAGGTCACCGGCGTGCCACTAGCGTGGGATGTGGACAGCATTCGCGCCGGCGTCAGTCTGGATATCTCGCCGGACGGCAGGGATGTCGTGTTCTCGGGAGGGTACTGGCCCAGGAATCGCCGTCCCTCAGCGGAGGAGCTTGGCATCTGGAGAGCTGGGTTGGATGGCTCGACACTGACGCAACTCACGGTGGAGCCCGTGTTCGATTGCTACCCTCGGTGGTCGCCGGACGGCCGGTGGATCGCGTTTCTCCGGCTGGAGGAGGAACTCAACTATGACGGAGGGAACATCCAACTGATCCCGTCCTCCGGGGGCGAGATCAGGCAGCTCACCTCCAACGCCGATAGCGTGGCCGTGGCCCACATCGCGTTCTCGCCCGACGGCACCAGGATCGCGTACTT
The DNA here is from genome assembly GCA_964348385.1 of uncultured Gemmatimonadaceae bacterium. Taxonomy (GTDB): domain Bacteria; phylum Gemmatimonadota; class Gemmatimonadetes; order Gemmatimonadales; family GWC2-71-9; genus JAOTVV01. The sequence goes on along the minus strand of CAYGCN010000004.1, from coordinate 4,178 downwards.
CTCCGGCAATACCATCAAGGTTGTGCCAGTCCAGGGCGGCCCATCAGAGGTCCTCGTTACGGCTGGCAGTCGCTTCCCATTCTTTTCGGACCTAGACTGGTCGCCCGACGGCACCAGGATCGTGGACGTGCCGTTGGGCGGGAAGATCTGGATAGACCATCTGTCCAGTGGGGAGCGGACAGAACTCGAGACCGGCCTGTCGGACGACTTCGGGTACTTCTCGGTTGCCTGGTCGCCGGACGGGGAACGGATTGCCTTTGCTGCGGCGAAACCAAGCGAAACCGAGTTCTGGTTGATTAGCGACTTCCTTCCCGAGCGGTAGCCGGATGCGGTGAGCGATGGGAGCGATGGGAACGACGGGAATGACGGGAGGGACGGGACGGTCACTGCCTCCCGCCATTCCCGTCGTTCCCGTCCTTCCATGACATTTGCATGACAACTCCCCCGGCGCCCACTATTAGACTGTAGCTACACCGAGCTCGGTCCGGGCCATGGCTGCTGACGGGCATCGACGGCAGGTCCTGCTCTTCCTCCTTGCCATCATCCTTCCGTGCGTGGTGCTGGTGGTGCTCGGGCTACGCATGGTCTCGCAGGAGCGGGAGCTCGACGAGAAGCGCCTGGCCGACCAGCGTCGCAGCATCACGACGCAATTGCGACAGGAACTCTCGGCGCGGCTCGACCGCATCGCCCTCGACGAAGCCTCCGCACTTCTCGGCAACGAGCAGCCGTGGGCATCTCGAGACTACAGGCATCCCGCCGTCGTCCTGGTCGCGAGAGTTGCTGAGGGGCACCTGATCCTACCGTGGGACGATGACCCGCGACCGGCGCGATTCCGCCGACTGCTGGACCAGAGGGAGTTCGCAGGGCTCGTGAGCCAGGGCGAGCGAGCGGAGATCGGCTCAGGGCAATTGGGCGAGGCTGTCGATCTCTATACCCGTGCGCTCGCTGCAGCCCGCGATCCGGCGCAGCGCGCGTATGCGCGGTTCCTGCGCGGACGCGCGCGGCTGGCGGCCGGGCATCGCACGGCAGCGCTCCGCGATCTCCAGACGGTTCTGGCGTCGGACTCTACTGTTGTGGACGAGTACGGCGTGCCGGTCGTGCTTTACGCAGCCTCCAAGCTCCTCGAAGCGCATGCGCAACGCGACGCCGTGATTGAGCGCATGCGACGCACGCTTGAGGATCCCGGTTGGCTCCCGCCGGCGGCGCTCTACCTGTTGCGGGATCTGGCGGAGAAGCTCCAGTCACCGGAGTCACCGATCGACTCGGTCGGGGCCGACACGGTAGGTGCCCTTGCAGCGGCGGTGTCGGTGCGGCTGGCCTGTGCTGAGCAGCTGCTCGCCCTGCAACGGGACTTCCCACGATTAGGGCTGGCGGTCGGCGGGGTGCGAATGCACAACACCGAGGCGGCATGGGTGGCGTATGGCGCCCCCGCGTGGCTCGTTGGCCTGGCTGCACCACTCGGAGGGGAGGGTGACGTCGTCCTTGCGGTCGCGGGCGACAGCCTGTTCACCATGGTCGAGGGTGCGGACAAGGAGATGAGCGGGTTTGCCGCTGATCTTGCCGTTGCGTCGGACGGGGAGCACGGTGAGCCGCTTGGCGCCGCCTTCCCCGGACTCGTGGTGCGCTTCCCCTCAGCGGTCGAGGCCGATGGCGCCGATTGGGACGTACGACGCTGGTTCTACTTCGTGGCGCTGCTGTTGGTGTTGAGCGTGACGCTCTTCGGCGCGTACTTCGTGTCCCGCGACGTGCGTCGCGAGCTGCGCGTCGCCGAGCTACGCTCCCGCTTCGTCTCGGCCGTGTCGCCCGAGCTCAAGACGCCGCTCACGGCCATCCGCATGTTCGCCGAGACGCTGCAGCTGGGGCGGTCGCCGGATCCCGAGACGCAGGCCGAGTATTTGGAGACGATCGTCAACGAGAGCGAACGGCTCACGAGGTTGCTCAACAACGTCCTGGACTTCTCGAAGATCGAGCGCGGGAAAAAGGAATACCGGCGGACCCAAACCGATCTTGCGGAAGTCGTCACCGCATCGGCGCGGGCCATGCGGTATCCGCTGGAGCAGCAGCAGTTCACGCTGAACGTCGATGTCCAGGATGGCCTTCCGCCGGTGAACGTGGATCGTGACGCCATCGAGCAGGCGATCCTCAACCTCCTCGCGAACGCGATGAAGTACTCGGGCGAAAGCCGCGTGGTCGACCTGCGGCTCACACGCGCGGATGGCCAGGCGGTGATCGAGGTCGTGGACCGTGGCGTCGGAATCGCTCCGGAGGAGCAGTCGAAGATCTTCGGTCAGTTCTACCGGGTGCCCACGAGGGACAACGACGGGATTCCGGGGACCGGTCTGGGCCTCACGCTCGTTGGGCACATTGCTGAGGGACATCATGGGAGGGTGACGGTACAGAGCGCTCCCGGGGAGGGCAGCACCTTCGCCATCCATCTGCCGCTAGGGGAGGGTGCGGCGTGACGCGGGTACTGATTGTGGAAGACGCTCCCGCGATCCTGCGTGGTCTCAAGGACAACCTGCTGGCCGAGTCGTACGAGGTGCTGACGGCCGCGGATGGGGAGACCGGCTACCGACTGATCCACGAGCAGAAGCCGGATCTCGTGATCCTCGACCTCATGTTGCCGCGCATGAGTGGGTACGAGGTCTGTCGCAAGCTTCGCGGAGAAGGGAACACGACCCCGATCCTCATGCTCACCGCGCGCGGCGAGGAGGCCGATCGCGTGCTCGGCCTCGACCTGGGTGCCGATGACTACGTCACCAAGCCGTTTTCCGTGCGCGAGCTGCTGGCTCGCGTGCGGGCGATCGTGCGGCGCGCCCATCCGCCCAAGGCGCTGCCGGACGCACTGCGTTTCGACGATGTCGTCGTGGACTTCCGGCGCTACGAGGCGCGGAAGGGCGGGCGCAACGTCGAGATGACGCGCAAGGAGTTCGGTTTGCTCCAGTATCTGGCGGCCAGACCCGGCGAGGTAGTCCGGCGCGACGAGCTGCTGGAGGAGGTCTGGGACTACAAGAACTATCCGACGACCCGCACCGTGGACAATCACGTGCTGGCACTCAGAGCGAAGCTGGAGGCGACGCCGGCGGAGCCGCGGCATCTGATTACGGTGCACGGCGTGGGATACAAGTTCGTGCCGTGAGGATGGCGGGAGCGGCGGGAGCGGCGGGAGCGACGGGACCGACGGGAGCTGGGGGCACCCTCCCGTCCTTCCCGTCGTTCCCGTCGCTCCTGTCCATCCCGTCGTTCCCATGACAATACCGTGACCAGCAAATGACCGTCTGCCACCGAAATGGTGCAGGACCCGGACACCGAAGCGGTGCGGCGGTGACACAACGGATTCGCACACCGACATGTGGGAGGCAATGATGAAACACATACGTCGCGTGGCCCTCTGTGCCTCGCTGGTGCTGCTTTCGCCAGCGCCGCTGACCGCGCAGACCGGCCACGACCTATTTCAGCAAGCCTTGGTCAAGGAGCGGGCGGACGGCGACTTGCGGGGGGCGATCGCGATCTACGAGCGGATCGCGAAGGAGTTCCCCCAGGATCGCGCGCTGGCAGCCAAAGCGCTCATGCAGATGGGCCGCTGCCACGAGAAGCTCGGCAACGAAGATGCGCAGCGCGCCTACCGACGTGTGGTGCAGGAGTATGCCGACCAGACGGAGATGGCGGCGGAGGCACGTTCGCGGCTGACGAGGCTCCAGCGGCTTGCCATCGGCGGGGCGCCTCCAGCGGGCGTCGCACTGGGTGACGCCGAGCCGTCGGGGCTCGTGCTGCGTCGGCTGCAGGCGGACCCAGGGTTCGTGGACGGCAGCCCCACACCGGACGGCCGGCGGTTTGCGTATGTGGATTATGAGACGGGCGACGTCGCCCTGTGGGACCTCCCCACGGGCGAGCACCGGCGACTGACTCACGAGGGCAGTTGGGCCCCGCCGGAGCAGTTTGCCATCAACGTTTCCGTCTCGCCGGACGGCAGGAGCGCGGCCTATAGCTGGGACATCGCGCGGGACTCGGTGATCGAGCTGCGGGTCGTGGGTCTGGACGGCACCACTCCCCGCACACTGTTAAGCAACATCGACTCGGTGTTCTACCCGATGTCGTGGTCTCCGGACGCCCGTCACCTCGCGGTCATGGTCTTCAACCGAGTCGACACCACCGGCGCCATCGCCTGGCTGTCTACG
>CAYGCN010000003.1:63813-67286 GCA_964348385.1 uncultured Gemmatimonadaceae bacterium | reverse complement strand
GGGAAATCCGCGCAGATCCCGCTTTTCCCGTGGCTCCCCGCAGCGATGGCCGGCCCGACCCCGGTGTCCGCGCTCATCCACGCGGCTACCATGGTCACGGCGGGTGTCTACCTCGTCGCACGGGCCAACGTGCTCTTCGCCCTGGCGCCGGTGTCGAGCCTGGTCGTGGCGGCCACCGGCGCGGCAACCGCGCTGTTCGCCGCAACCATCGCCGTCAAGCAGTGGGACATCAAGAAGGTCCTGGCGTACTCCACGGTCTCGCAGCTGGGGTACATGTTCATGGGCGTAGGCGTGGGGGCGTACGCCGCGGGGATCTTCCATCTGACCACGCATGCGTTCTTCAAGGCCCTCCTGTTTCTGGGGTCGGGCAGCGTGATCCACGCCTTGCATCACGCCTACCACGCAACCCATCGCCACGACGACGCGCAGGACATGAGAAACATGGGTGGGTTGCGTCGCTACATGCCGTGGACCGCGGCGTTGATGTGGGTCGCCACGCTGGCCATCGCCGGGGTCCCGGGATTCTCGGGGTTCTTTTCCAAGGACGAGATCCTCGCGATGACCTTTGCCCGGGGGCACGAGAGCGGCGTCTTCTACGTGCTGTGGATCGTGGGGGCCGTCGCCGCATTGCTCACGGCGTTCTACATGACACGCATGATGCTCTACGCCTTCCACGGCCCGACGCGGACGGGCGAGGAAGAGGAGCGTCACCTCCACGAGGCGCCGTGGGTGATGACTGGGCCGCTGCTGGTGCTCGGGATTGGGAGTGTGGTGGCCGGGGTGTTGAACCTGCCCGCCGTCCTGCCGGGCGCCGGGTGGCTCCACCACTTCCTGGAGCCCGTGACGGAGGCGAGCGCCGCCTACCTCCCGGAACTGCACCTGGCAAGCGCGACGGAGTGGACGCTGCTCGGACTCGCCACCGTGATCGCGGCGGCCGGTATCCTGGGTGCGTGGAACTTCCTCAAGCCGGCATCGTTGCAACCGGCGCGGTTGGCGACGCCCGAATCCGGCCTGCAGAAGATCCTGCTCCGGAAGTGGTATGTCGACGAGGTCTACGACGCGGTGATCGTGCGACCCGTCATGTGGCTGTCCGAGCGGGCGTTCTGGAAGATCACGGACGTTGGGATCATCGACGGGGTGTTCGTGAACGGCTCGGCCAAGGCGGCCCGGGCGGTTGGGTGGATCGGGAGTCGAATCCAGTCCGGCCGCGTCGCGACGTACGTGTTCTTCTTCGTGCTGGGCTCGATTCTCCTGCTTCGAGCCCTGCTGCGGTAGAGCCATGACCTACGGCGAGTGGATCCTCGATCTCCTGCTGGCGTTCCCGCTGCTTGCGGCGCTCGTCGTGCTGCTGAGCTCGGAGGGGGCGGCGAAGCGCGTGGCCCTGGGCGCCACGCTGATCGAGTTCCTGCTGTCGGTCCCCCTGTGGTGGATGTTCGATCCGGGGACGGCGGCGATGCAGTTCGAGGTGATGCACCCGTGGATCCCGGCGTGGGGAATCATGTTTAGCCTCGGGATCGACGGCATCTCGCTGTTCATGGTGCTCCTGACGACGTTCACGATGCCGCTCGCGGTCCTCGGGAGCTGGAACTACATCAAGGAGAAGCAGCGGGCGTACTACGCCCTGCTCCTGGTGCTCACCACCGGGATGCTGGGCGTCTTCATGGCGCTCGACCTGTTCGTCTTCTACGTGTTTTGGGAAGTGATGCTGATCCCGATGTACTTCCTGATCGGGGTCTGGGGGGGGCCGAAGCGCCTGTACGCGGCGATCAAGTTCTTTCTGTTCACCTTCGTGGGATCGCTTCTGATGCTCGTGGCGATCCTTGCCATGTACTATGTGGTGGGGCGCACCACCGGGGAGTACTCGTTCGCCTACGGACATCTGCTGGCCAACGTGGGAACCGTGGATCGTTGGGCGTTCTGGTTGTTCGGAGCCTTCTTCCTGGCGTTCGCGATCAAGGTTCCGATGTTTCCCTTTCATACGTGGCTGCCGGACGCGCACGTCGAGGCGCCCACGGCGGGCTCGGTGATCCTGGCCGGCGTGCTGCTGAAGATGGGCACGTACGGATTCCTACGGTTCGCCGTGCCGTTCTTCCCCGATGTGGCGTTCCATCCCACCGTGCAGGGCGTGGTGGTCGTGCTCGCGGTCATCGGCATCATCTACGGCGCCTTGGTGGCCATGGTCCAGCCCGACTTCAAGAAGCTGGTGGCGTATTCCTCCATCAGCCATCTGGGCTTTGTCATGCTGGGCATCTGGGCCCTCTCTCTCCAGAGCGTGGAGGGCGCGATCGTCATCATGATCAATCACGGGATCTCGACGGGCGCCCTGTTCTTCCTGGCGGGGATGCTGTACGAGCGCGCCCATACGCGTGAGATCGCCGCCTTCGGGGGCATTGCGAAGGTCGTACCGGCGCTGGCCGCCACGCTGACCATCGTGTCGCTCTCGTCGGTCGGCCTTCCCGGCACGAACGGGTTCATCGGCGAGTTTCTGGTCTTGGTGGGTTCCTTCGGCAGCTTCCCCTGGGCGACGGTGGTAGCGGCGACCGGTGTGATCTTTGCCGCCGCATACCTCCTCCGGGCTCTTCAAGGCCTCATCTACAACAAGCTCGACAAGCCCGAGCACGAGCGCATGCACGATCTCTCGGCGCGGGAACTCGCTGTCCTCGTTCCGCTCATCGCCTGCATCCTCTGGATGGGGCTCTACCCGGCGCCGTTCCTGCGGCGGATGGAGGCATCGGCCCAGGCGCTCGTGGAGCAGATCAAGGGACCCGAGGCTCCGACCGCGCATGTCCGCGTCGAGGTACCGCAATGATCCCCGGCTCGGTGGACCTCAGCCAGGCCTCGGGACTGCTCGTGGCGGTGATGCCGGAGGTGTTCCTCACCGCCTGGGTCCTCGTCCTGCTGCTGGTCGTGGCGTGGCAGCACCGCAGTGCGGAAGACCAGCGTCTGGTCGGCCGGCTCGCGCTCGCCGGGCTGGTGGTGGCGCTGGCGCTCGTGCTGGTGTACTGGCTGCGCGGACCCGAGGCCGAAGGACTCGAACTGATGGTGGCGCTGGACGGGTTCCGGTTCGCGACCGCATCGGTGTTTCTGATCGGGGCGATCCTCGCCGTGGCCATGTCGCAGCACTACCTGGGGCGAGAGCAGATCCTCGTGCCGGAGTACTACGTCCTCATCCTGCTCGCGACCATCGGAATGATGTTCATGGGGGGCGGCGCGGATCTCGTCGTGATCTTCCTGGGCCTCGAGCTCATGTCCGTGGCGGTATACGTGCTCGCGGGCATCAACCGGCGGAGCGTCTTTGCAGCCGAGGCAGCGCTCAAGTACTTCCTGCTGGGGGCCTTTGCATCCGCCTTCCTGCTGTACGGGATTGCGCTCATCTATGGCGCCACCGGGACCACGAACCGGACGCTCATCGACGTCCATATCTCGGCGGTGGGCCGGCAGGGTCGTTCGCGAGCTTCTTCCTGCTGAAGATG
>CAYGCN010000003.1:49442-63803 GCA_964348385.1 uncultured Gemmatimonadaceae bacterium | reverse complement strand
TTCGGGTTCAAGGTCGCGGCTGTTCCCTTCCACATGTGGACGCCAGACGTGTACGATGGCGCCCCCACCCCGGTCACGGCCTTCATGGCGGCCGCCGTGAAGGCGGCAGCCTTTGCGGCGCTCGTACGAATCCTGGTGCAGGCGCTGGCGCCCATGGATGCGGTGTGGACCGAGGTGCTCTGGTGGCTGGCGGCCATCACGATGGTCGTGGGGAACATCGTCGCTCTGGCTCAACGGCGGCTCAAACGGATGCTGGCCTACAGTTCTATCGGGCACGCCGGATACATCCTCGTTGCGGTCGCCAGCGGCACGGATCTGGGGACGGCCGCCCTTCTGTACTATGTGCTGGTCTACACGCTCATGACGGTGGGGGCCTTTGCGATCCTCGCCGTGGCCGGACGCGGGGGGGAGCGGGACACGCTCATCGACGACTTCAACGGGCTCGCGTCGCGCCGTCCCTGGCTTGCCTTCGCGATGACCGTGTTCATGCTGTCGCTGCTCGGCTTCCCGGGCACGGCGGGATTCATCGGCAAGTGGTACATCCTCTCGGCCGCCGTGCAGGCCGATCAGTTGAAGCTCGCCATCGTGCTCGTCGGCGCCAGCATCCTGTCGGCGGGCTACTATCTGCCGGTGATCATGGCGATGTACATGAAGGCGCCGGCCTCCGAGACAGCACACGCCGACACCCGGGCGGTCGGGGCAGTGCGGTGGGTCATCGGCGTCACCGCCGCGTTGCTGCTCCTCTTTGGCGTGTGGCCCAACGTGATGCTCGACGTGGCGAGGGAGGAGAGCCGGCAACTGCGCCCGACGGTGGCGGTCACGGTATCCCGTTGACTCCCGAGCGGGCTCACCGGTCTGCCTGAGCCCTTTCCGAGGTATCCATGGACATACCGAGTGTGATCTTCCGGCAATACGACATCCGTGGCGTCGTCGGCGACCAACTGACGCCGCAGGTAGCTCATGCCGTGGGGCAGTCGGTGGCCACCGTGACCCGGGGCCGCATCGAACGCGCGCCGCGTCTGGCGGTGGGGCGGGACAACCGTCCGTCGGGTGCCCGGCTGGCGAGCGCCGTTCGCGATGGCATCGCACGCGCCGGCGGAACGGCCGTGGATGTCGGCATCGTTCCCACGCCTGCGCTGTACCTCGCGCTCCACCAGCTCGCGGTCGACGGCGGCATCCAGGTGACGGGCTCGCACAACCCGCCCGAGTTCAACGGATTCAAGATGGTTTCGGCCGGACAGACGCTTCACGGCGACGACATCCAGGAACTGTACCGGCTGATCACCGAGGAGGAACTGGACGCCGGCGATGGAGGGCTGGAGGCGGACGCGTCCATCTTGGACCGGTACGTCGACGCCATCGTGAGTCGGAACGGCCCGATTGCCCGACCGGTGAAGGTGGTCGTCGACTGCGGCAACGGCGTCGCCAGTCTGGTGGCCGAGAAGGCGATGCAGCGTCTCGGGGCGGACGTCGTGCCGCTGTTCTGCGAGTCGGACGGCACGTTTCCCAACCACCATCCCGACCCGACCGTCCCGAAGTATCTCACCGATCTGCAAGACACGGTGCGCCGCACGGGCGCGGAACTGGGCATTGCCTTCGACGGGGACGGCGATCGCATCGGTGCCGTGGACGAGAACGGGACCATCGTGTACGGAGATCAGCTCCTCGTGTTGCTGGGTCGGGAACTCGCCGATCGACGCGGTGGCGGGCATCCGGTCATCTTCGATGTGAAGTGTTCGGACGTGCTTTCCGGCGCGCTGAGGGAGGCCGGGCTCCAACCGGTGATCTGGAAGACCGGGCACTCGCTGATCAAGGCGAAGATGAAGGAGACCGGGGCGCCGCTGGCCGGTGAAATGAGCGGCCACATGTTTTTCGCCGACGATTATTACGGGTTCGACGATGCGCTCTTCGCGGGCGCGCGGCTCCTCAACTACGTGGCGCGCCGCGGTGGCCCCCTGTCGACGCTCCTCGCCGATTTGCCCAAGACCTTTGCAACCCCGGAGCTCCGCGTCGATTGTCCCGACGATCGGAAGTTCGACATCGTTGCGCAGGCTGCCGAGCACTTCGCGCAGCACCATCGCGTCCTGACACTCGACGGCGCGCGGATCTCGTTCCCCCAGGGGTGGGGATTGGTCCGAGCGTCCAATACGCAGCCGGTTCTGGTCATGCGGTTCGAAGCGACCGAGCAGGGAGCGCTCGACGAGTATCGTGCAACCGTGGAGGACTGGCTGAGGGGGCAGGGGATCACGGTGTAGCGGCGTGACGGCACGGCGCTGGATTCAGTCGGCGGCGCTCATGGCGCTCGCCCTGCTGATCCTGGGGCGGTGGCAGGCGGTGGCGGCGGGCAACGCGTGGTGGGCAGCCACCCTGGAGATCGGTGCCACCCATGCGCTGCTCTCGCGGGTCGGGACCAGCCTGCGCCTCGCAGCGCTCCTGGTCGCCACTCTCTGGTGCGTCGGGAATTTCGTACTGGTGTATCGATCGATTCGGTCGGTGCACGTCCCGCGGCGGCTCGGCGATCTCGAGATCCTCGAGGCTGTTCCCCGTCGGTTGCTGCTGGTGGGTGCCGTGGCGGCTGGCGTTGCCTTGGCCGTGGCGCTCAGCCACGGGGCCGGCGACTGGTGGTATGCCCGGACGCTGAACGGGTTCCGCGCGCCGCTGGGCGTTCGCGATCCGGTGCTGGGGCACGACCTGGCCTACTACCTGTTCCGCCTCCCCTGGCAGCGCACCCTGCACTCGTTCGTCACACTGCTCACCGGCGTGATGCTGGTGACGACGGCGGTGTTGTACGCCGCCGTGGGCGCCATTCGCTGGTCTCGACGGCGGTTCCGCGTGAACGATCTCGCGCGCTGGCACCTTGCCGTCCTCGCCGGCGCGTTCGCCCTGGCCCTGCTGTGGGGGTATCGGCTCGAGCCCGCCGAGTACGTCGCGGGAGTGCACGCCGTGCCGGCCGACCAGGTCTTGAGCGCCGTCCGAATTCCGGTAGCGCGCATGCTGAGTGTTCTCGCCCTCGTTGCGCTCGGAGGGAGTCTCATGTGGCTGTGGACCGGGCGCCTGGTTCTTCTCGGTGTTCCTTGGGCGCTGTTGGCGCTCGGCTCGTTTGCGGGACACTACGTCCTCCCGTCCTTTGCCGCCGCGGTCAGAAACAGCGGCGAGCTCGTGCTGCAGGACGTCGAGTCGAGACGGCCCCTGTTCGAGGACATCGCGTACGGGCCGGTGAGCGAAGATCGGCCGCTCGAACCGATCGGCGCGCGCGCGGCGAACGGAGGACGACGGGGGGCGACACTCGAGCGGGCGGTGCAGTGGGACGCATTTGCGGTGAGCGTCCTGCTCAACCGGGTCGCCGCCCCCGAACCCGAGCATGCATTCACGGAGGCGACGCTCGGGATCTATGGCCTGGGCGACGGGAGCGCGATCCCGGTCTACGTGGCAGCCCGAATCAAGGACCCGGCCGCCGCACGCGCCGCCGGCCAGGAGCTGTCGTGGGAGTCTGTGCACGTGGGGCCCGACGCGGCAGCCCGCGGCGCGGTCGCCGTCAGGGCCGATGCGGTGACCGAAAGCGGGCTGCCGCTTTACGTCCCGAACACGATCGCGCCGGAGTCCGTGTCCACCAACGTCGTCGAGACCTCGCTGCGCGACGCGACGGTCCTCGTCGCGCCCGGTGTGACCGACTTCGCCATCGTGTCGGCCGCCGGAGGGAGGCGGGGGGTCAGGGTCGGCGGGTGGTGGCGCCGCCTCACCCTGGCCTGGCTGCTCCAAAGCCCCCGGTTGATCACCTCGGACGCGGTGGCCGATTCGATGCTCGTGGTGTGGCACCGGGACGTGGTCACCCGGCTCGAACGGTTCGCCCCATTTGCCCGCTTCGGGCGGCCCCGGGCGGTCGTGATCACCGGACGCTTGACCTGGGTGGCCAACGGGTACGTGAGTGCGGGTGCCTTCCCCCTGACCGCGTCCGTCCGATGGCGGGGTCAGACGGTGCGCTATCTTCGCTCGACTCTGGTCGGCGTCGTGGATGGGGCCTCGGGCGAGACGCGGGTGTACCTGACCCGCGAGGCGGATCCAGTGACGCTGGCCTGGGCCCAGCTGGCACCGCAGGTCGTGCGGCCGGCAACGGAGCTTCCGGAGGCCCTCCTCCCCAACGTCCCGTATCCTGAGGAGGCGCTCACGGCCCGGATCACCACGCTCCAACGGTCGACCTTCGGATCCGCCGTGGTGGGGCAGCCGCTCCTCGGGCCCGACATGCGTGGTCCGGTTGTTGGGCAGGAGCCCTACTGGTGGGTCGGGAGCACGATCGCCGACTCGGTGTCGAGACTGCGCCTGCTGGTGCCGCTCGAAGGGCGCGAGTCGGGGTTGCTGGCCGGTCTCCTGGACGGCACCGTGCGGCGGTCCACGCCCGTGCTCGAGTTGTATCGGACGGACCGGTCCGACGAGCCCCTCGGTCCCGTGCAAATTGCCAGGCAGTTTGCCCGCGTACGGGGCGAGTCTGCCGGGATCGCCGGGGTCGTGCGCATGCTGCCGCTCACCGACGGACTGGCAGCGATGCAGTCCTCGTACGTCTCGCCGGGAGACGGCGGTGCCGCTCCGCAGTTGGTCGATGTCGCCGTGAGCGTGAACGGTGTGATTGCCAATGGTCCGTCGCTCCGCGAGGCGCTCGAGCGTCTGCGAGCGGACGCATCCCCCCGTGCGGGAGACCCGGGCCAGTGGAGCCGCGCGCGGCAATGGTTCGAGCGCATGGACGCCGCCCGGAGAACCGGAGACTGGGCGGCATTCGGACGGGCGTACGATCAACTGCGACAACTGCTGGCTCCGCGGAGCGATTCGCTGCCGTGACGGCGCCTTGCTGCCGTTCCAGCGCCCGGCTAGCTTGCTCCGCGCCGTGACGAACGCGCGCCGGACGATCGTGATTGCGCTGGGTGGCAATGCCCTGTCGCCGCCCGGGGAGCGGGCCGACATTCACACCCAGTTTCGTCACACCCGTGACTCGCTCGGTGCGGTCATCGAGTTTGCGCGAGAGGGTTGGGGCATTGTGATCGTGCACGGGAACGGCCCGCAGGTCGGCGACGCGCTGGACCGCAACGAGATGGCCCATGATCGCGTGGCCCCGCTCCCTCTCGGTGTTCTCGTGGCGGCGACGGCTGGGTGGATCGGCTACATGATCCAGCAATCGCTGCAGAACGCGCTCTGCCATGCGGGGGTCACGCGTGACGTGCTGACGGTGATCACGCAGACGGTCGTGGATCGGGCCGATCCGGCGCTCGCGCAGCCGACCAAGCCCATCGGCCACGAGTTGCCCCCGGAGTTCGTGAAGCGGTTGCAGCAACGGGGTGCCGCCGTGGGCCGCGACGGGCGAGGACGTTGGCGTCGGCTCGCGCCCAGTCCGACGCCCATCGACGTGATCGAAGCCGATGCCGTGCGGCAGCTCGTCGGCGAAGGCAAGATCGTCGTCGCCGCGGGCGGAGGAGGCCCGCCCGTGTACGCGGACGAGCGGGGGAATTGGGAAGGGGTCGACGCCGTAGTGGACAAGGACCGATCCGCGGCCATTCTCGGTGGGCGAGTGGGCGCGGACAGCCTGCTCATTCTCACGGACGTCGACTTTGTGTATCGCGGCTGGGGGACGTCGCAGGCCGAGCCCCTGCGTCGTCTTCGGATGGAGGAGGCCGACGCACTGCTCTCGGGTGACGAGTTGGGTGTGGGCAGCATGCTCCCCAAGGTCGAGGCCGCGGTCACCTTCTTGACGCGAGGGGGGCATCGAGCCTACATCGCCGACCTCGCGGCCGGGCTCGCAGCGGTTCGCGGGGAGACGGGAACGATGATCACAGGAGCCGAACCGTGAATCTGCACGAATATCAGGCGCGGGCGTTGCTCAAGGCCGCCGGCATTCCGGTGCCCGAGGGCGAAGTGGCGACCACCCCGGACGAGGCCGAAGCGATCGCGGCTCGGCTGGGCGGGGCAGTGGTGGTGAAGGCCCAAGTCCATGCGGGCGGTCGCGGGAAGGCGGGAGGCGTGAAGCTGGCGGCTGATGCCGCCGAAGCGCGACGTCACGCCCAGCAGATCCTGGGTATGCGGATCAAGGGGTTGGTGGTCGAGCGGGTGCTCGTGGTCCCGGCAGCGGAAATCGCGTCCGAGAGTTACGTCGGGGTGATCGTCGACCGATCGTCGCAGCGACCGGTCATCATGGTGAGTCCGGCGGGCGGCGTTGACATCGAGGAAGTGGCGGCGAAGACCCCGGACAAGATCTTCCGGGTCGCCGTCGATCCGCGGTTCGGGCTCTTGCCTCATCAGGCGATGGCGCTCGCGTTCGAGTTGTACGACGACCTGGCGCAGGTGAGGCAGGCGGCGACCATCATGCAGCAGCTGTATCGAGCCTTCCTCGATGCCGGCGGCTCGCTGGCCGAGATCAATCCGCTCATCACGACCCCCGACGGCAAGGTCGTGGCGTTGGATGCCAAGATCGTCGTGGACGACAACGAGCTGGCACGTCGGTCGGCGATCGCGGCATTGCGGGATGTGACGTCGGAGGACCCCGCCGAGGTCGAGGCCCGCAACGCCGGGCTCTCCTACGTGAACCTCGACGGGAACGTCGGGTGCTGTGTCAACGGCGCCGGTCTCGCCATGGCGACCATGGACTTGGTGAAGCACTACGGCGGCGAGCCGGCGAACTTCCTGGATATCGGCGGCAGCAGCAGCCCCGAGAAGGTCGTCGCGGCGCTCCGGATCATCACCCGCGATCTGAACGTCAAAAGCATCCTGTTCAACATCTGCGGCGGCATAACCCGATGTGACGACGTGGCGAACGGCATTGTGCAGGCGACCGGTCAGATGAAGCTCAAGGTGCCAATCGTCATTCGCCTCACGGGGACCAATGAGGACATCGCGATCGGGATCCTTCGTAAGGCCGGATTCGAGGCGCTGACCGACATGGACGAGGCGGTGCAGCAGGGAGTCAAACTGGCGCGGGAGGCGGCGTGAGTGTCTTCATCGACAAGGCGACGAAGCTCGTCGTGCAGGGTATTACGGGGCGCGACGGCTCGTTTCATACCGAGCAGATGCGCGAGTACGGCACCAACGTCGTGGCGGGTGTGACGCCGGGAAAGGGCGGGCAGCGGTTTGCGGGGGAGGTGCCGATCTACGACACGGTGGCCGACGCGGTTGTGGAGTCCGGGGCGAATACGGCAGTGATTTACGTGCCGGCACGGTTCGCGGTGGATGCGATCTACGAGGCGGCCGATGCGGGGGTGCAACTAGTCGTGTGCATCACGGAAGGCGTCCCGGTCCTGGACATGACACGTGCCCTGCAGTTCCTGGCAGAGCGTGGAACACGGCTAATCGGACCCAACTGCCCGGGGCTGATCTCGCCGGGGAAGGCCAAGGTCGGTATCATCCCCGGGCAAATCTGCCGCGAAGGCCGCATCGGGGTGGTCTCTCGCAGCGGAACGCTGACCTACGAGATCATTCACCAATTGACCCGTCATGGCCACGGGCAGTCCACCTGCATCGGGATCGGAGGCGACCCGCTCATCGGGACCAACTTCATCGATTGTCTGAAGGCGTTCGAGGCGGACCCGGAGACGGATGCGATCGTCATGATCGGCGAGATCGGCGGTACCGACGAACAGCAGGCGGCCGAGTACGTCGCCGCGCAGGTGTCGAAGCCGGTCGTGGGATTCATTGCGGGGCAGACGGCGCCGCCGGGTCGTCGCATGGGACACGCCGGTGCGATCATCTCTGGGTCGTCCGGCACGGCGAAAGAGAAGATCGCCGCGTTCGAGCGAGCCGGCATCGGCGTCATGAAGCGGCCGGCGGAAGTGGTGGCACTGCTCGAGGCGCAGGGCTGACGACGATGTCGAACGGCCCGACCGTGCAACGAGCCGGGGGAGACACGAGATGAAACTCGTGGAGCTCCTCGATCGCGAGCGCATCGTGGTCCCGCTGGCGGCCGCGACGCTCAAGGAGGCGGCCGCGCAGTTGGCGGAGGCGATGGTGAAGTCCGGCGTGGTCGCCGATGCCGAGCGGTTCCGCACACAGGTCAAGGGCATCATCCCGCGGGAGGTGGTCACTGTGGGCGCGGCGTTCCTCCTCCACTTTCGGACCGATGCCGTGCGGCGCTTGAGCGCGGCGTTGGGGGTCACCGCCACGCCCATCAGCCGCCGGCCGGAATCCGATCAGGAGGCTCGCATCACGCTGCTGCTGGCCGCGCCGCCGAAGGACAGCTCGGCGCACCTGCGTGCCCTGAGCACCTTTGCGCGTGCGATGAGCCGGCGAGAGATCGTCGAGGCGTTGGAGTCTGCCACGTCGGCGGATGATGTCCTCGCCACGGCACCGCTGGCGGACCTGGAGGTGCCGGGGTACCTCACGGTGCGAGACGTGATGGTCTCCGTGCGCGTCTCACTGCGACCGGATACCACGCTTGGCGAGGCGGCCAAGCTCATGGTGGCGCACCACGTGGGGGCGCTTCCGGTGGTCTCGGAGTCCGACGAGGTGCTCGGCTTGATCTCATATCATGAATTGCTGCGACACCTGCTTCCCGCGTACGTAAAGCGCGAATCCACGGGCGAGTTCAGGGCGGCGCGTCGCGGTGGGCAGACCACGGATCCCCATCACGTGCCGGTGCGCGACATCATGGATCGGAGCGTCCTGTGCGTATCGGAGGATCAGATGCTCGCCGACGTTGCCAGCATGATGGTCTCCAGGAACATCGAGCGCTTCCCCGTAGTGAGGGACGGTGCGCTCGTAGGGTTTCTCACGCGCGGGGACATCGTGCGACGCCTGTTTGGGCGTTGATCCGACCCATCGACCTCTGACCGACACGAAACGATTGCCATGTTGACGCTTGCTATCATCAAGCCGGATGCCGTGGCCAACGGCAGAGCGGGGGCCATTCTCGCCCATCTGGAGCAGGAGGGGTTCGTCGTACGGGCGGCACGACTCGTCCGATTGACGCGGCCCGAGGCGGAGTCCTTCTACGCCGTGCATCGTGAGCGGCCCTTCTTTCAGCCCCTTGTGGCGTTCATGACGTCCGGACCCTGTCTCCCCATGGTGCTGCAGCGGGACGACGCCGTGGCGCACCTGCGGGAGGTTATCGGCGCGACTGACCCCGCCGAGGCCGCGCCCGGCACCGTTCGCAAATTCTACGCAGAGTCGAAGGAGCGAAACGCGATCCACGCGTCCGACTCAGAGGACAACGCGCGCCGCGAAGTGAGGTTCTTTTTCACGGAGGCTGAACTCCAAGGGCTGTGGGGCTGACAGTCGCGTTGACGCAAGTTGTAGTGACGGCTAGCTTTAACGGCTATGTTGCTGGTCAATTTGCGGGCGGCGGCAACCGGGCCGGTCGAAACCAAGGTCCAGCTCGCCGTCGACGACCCGGTGCTCGAAGGATTGGAGTTGGTCCTCAGTGAACCGCTCCGGGTCGAGGGGCGTCTCACGTCGAGCGGCCCCGGAGAATACTACTGGCAGGGGACGCTGGCGACCCGATTGGCGTTGGAGTGTCGGCGGTGTCTCGCGCCTCTGGCGGTGGCCATCGAGGTGCCGGTCGGCGCCTTGTTCACCGAGGACGAGGCCGCGGAGGACGCGTCGACGTATGTGCTCGTGCGTGACGGGACAGACCTCGACCTCGGACCCATGGTCCGGGAGGAGTTGGCCCTGGCGGCCCCTGACTATGTCACGTGCCGCGATAGCTGCAAAGGACTCTGTGCGCACTGCGGTAAGGATTTGAACGAAGGCCCCTGCTCCTGCGAGCCCGAGCCCGACCCGCGGTGGGCGGCGCTGCGGACGCTCCGGGACGGCGGGTCCGATACGGAGAGGTAGGTCGGTATGGCAGTTCCCAAGCGGCGAACGTCGAAGGCGCGCAAACGCAAGCGACGGACGCATCAGAAGGCGGCGACGGCCGCGCTCCAAGCGTGTCCGCGTTGTGGCGATCCTCGGCGGCCGCACCGGGTGTGTCCCACGTGTGGCTACTACGGCGGCAAGCAGCGGGTCGAGGTGGGAGAAGAATAGCGTGATCCGGATCGCGCTGGACGCGATGGGCGGCGATTTCGCTCCGGAGGTGCCCGTCACGGGGGCCATCGAGGCGCTCGCCGAGCTGCCCGCGTCCTGCCAGATCCAGCTCATCGGTCGCGAGGCGGCAGTGCGGGCCGAGCTGGCCAAGCACGACGGCGTGCCACCGGATCGCGTCGTTGTGATCGATGCCGAAGAGGTCGTCGAGATGAGCGAGAAGCCGTTGGCCGCCATTCGCGGAAAACGTCACTCCTCGATCCGGGTCGGCTTGGAGCTGCAGAAAGCCGGCGAGTCGGATGGGTTCATCTCGGCGGGTAACACCGGCGCCGTGATGGCCGCGAGCACCCTGCTCCTGGGCCTGCACCCGGGTGTCGATCGCCCCGCGATTGCCGCGCTGTTTCCGACGGCCGGGAAGCCCACCCTCGTGCTGGACGCCGGAGCCAACGTCGATTGCTCGCCTCGGGAATTGCGGGGCTTTGCGCACATCGGCTCGGTCTATGCCCGGGACGTCTTGGGTCGTGGCGATCCCGGCGTAGGATTGCTCAACATCGGCGAGGAAGAGGAGAAGGGAAACGAGGCCGTGCGCAGCACCTATGAGCTGCTGGCGTCGGATCGCGGCATCAGGTTCGTCGGCAATGTGGAAGGACGCGACATTCTGAGTGGCGCGTGCGACGTCACGGTGTGTGACGGCTTCGTGGGAAACGTGCTGCTCAAGTTCTATGAGACGGTGGCGCATCTCTTCCGCGGGCTGCTGGAGCGGGAGATGGAGCAATCGGTGCTGCAGGGAGACGGCATGCGCCGCATCTTCAAGGTGCTGGATTACTCCGAGTACGGTGGCGCACCGCTCCTGGGCGTGCGTGGGGTGTCGATCATCTGCCACGGGCGATCGCCGTCTCGTGCCATCAAGAACGCCATCAGGGTGGCATTACAGTCGGTTGAGAGCAAACTGAATCAGCACATCGCCGCAGAGATGGCCGGCAGAGAGGGCGTGGCATGAAGCGACCGGCAGCTCAGCTCGTCGGCACGGGACGGTACACGCCGTCAAAGGTCATGACCAATGCCGACTTCGAGCGGATCCTCGATACCTCGGACGAGTGGATTCGCGAGCGAACCGGCATTCGCGAGCGCCGCATCGCCGACGAACACGAGACGGTGGCGTTCATGTCCAAGGTGGCGTGCGAGCAGGTACTCGAGGATGTCGGGCTCACGGTCGCAGACGTGGACACCCTCATTCTCGGCACCGCGACCCCCGACCGTCCGCTTCCCGCAACCGCATGCGATCTCCAGGCCCAGCTCGGCGCGACAAACGCCGCGGCCTTCGACGTGGCCGCCGCCTGCAGCAGTTTCCTGTACGGGTTGACGGTGGCGGAGGCCATGGTGGCGAGCGGCTCGGCGCGCAACGTGTTGGTGATTGGCGCCGAGCGCCTGTCGACGATTACCGACTACCAGGATCGGGCGACTGCGATTCTGTTCGGCGATGGGGCGGGAGCGACCCTCGTGCAGCCGACGACGGGAGACGGCCGCGGCATCCTGTCGACTTACTTGAAGTCCGACGGGAGGCTGGCGGACCTGCTGTTCCGACCGGGTGGAGGCGGGAACCACCCTCCCGATCAAGGACTGCTCGACGACCGAAGCTACTTCATCAAGATGGCGGGGCGCGAAGTCTTCAAGTCCGCGGTGCGATCCATGGCCGATGCGTGCGACCAGGCGCTCCAGCGCGCCGGCGTTGCCGGCCAGGACGTGGATATCCTGATCCCCCACCAAGCCAACATTCGCATCATCGAAGCGACGGCGAAGCACGCCGGCATTCCGATGGACAAAGTGTATGTGAACGTCGATCGGTACGGGAACACGTCGGCCGCGTCGATTCCGATCGCGCTCGATGAGTGCGTGCGCGACGGACGCATCACCCAAGGGTCGCTCGTGCTGCTGGTGGCGTTCGGCGGAGGGTTCACCTGGGCGAGCGTAGCCCTCCGGTGGTAAAGGCAGCACTCCTGTGCCCCGGGCAAGGGGCGCAGAAGGTCGGGATGGGCCAGGATCTCGCCACCGCGTTCGCCGCGGCGCGCGAGGTCTTCGAGACCGTGGATGACGCGCTCGGATTCTCCCTCACGACCGTCATGTGGAATGGGCCCGAGGCCGAGCTGACGCTCACCCACAATGCCCAGCCGGCCATCCTCGCCCACTCTCTTGCCGCCTTCGCCGTGGTTCGGACGGCCATCGAGCCGGTGCTCGGGGCCGGGCATTCTCTCGGCGAATACAGTGCCTACGTCGCGGCCGGCTCACTGGAGCTCGCCGACGCTGCTCGCTTGGTGCGGCGGCGCGGCGAACTCATGCTGGCCGCCGGCCGTGCGCGGCCGGGAACGATGGCCGCCGTGTTGGGGCTGGAAACCGAGCGCGTCATGGAGGGCTGCACGGAGGCCAGCTGTTCCGGCGAGGTCGTCGTGGCCGCGAACCTCAACGCGCCTGATCAAACGGTCATTTCAGGCGATCCGCCCGCGGTCGAACGAGCTGCCCGCGTCTTGAAGGAGGCCGGTGCCAAGCGCGTGCTCCCGCTCAATGTGAGCGGAGCGTTTCATTCGCCGCTCATGGAGCCGGCCCGGCAGGAGCTGCTCGAGGAGTTGGCGGGGGTCACCATCCGCGACCCCGCGTTCCCCGTGATTGCCAACGCCACCGCGGAGCCCGTGGCCGACGCGGCGGAGGCTCGAAAGCGCCTCGGCGACCAACTCACGGCGTCGGTGCAATGGGTGGCCTCGATGGAACGGGCCGTAGCGCTGGTCGGATCCACGGCGATGTTTGTCGAGATCGGGCCGGGGACCGTGCTCGGTGGCCTGCTGCGCCGCGTCGACCGCGAGGCACACCCCGCCGCCCTGGGGACGGTCGAACAGGTGAAATCCTTTCTGGAGCAACACGCATGCGGGTAGATCTCAGTGGCAAGGTTGCCTTGGTTACGGGAGGGGCACGCGGTATCGGCTTCGCCGTCGCCGGGCATCTATCCAGCGCCGGCGCAAAGGTCGGTATCACGGATCTCAAGGGCGCGCCGGAAGCCGCCGCGCAGCTGCGGGGCGGGGCCAAGGCGTTCGGTACCGCGGCGGACGTCGCCCACCAGCGTCAGCTGGAAGCAGCGGTCGACGCGGTGGAGTCGGAGCTCGGACCGATCGATATCCTGGTGAACAATGCCGGCATCACGCGCGATGCGCTGCTCATGCGGATGGGGGAGGACGATTGGGACCTCGTGCTTCGCGTGAACCTGACGGGCACCTTCCTCGCCACCAAGATCGTGTCGCGCGGCATGATGAAGCGCCGATGGGGACGCATTATCAACATCGCGAGCGTCGTCGGTCTCCGCGGCAACGCTGGCCAGGCCAACTACTCCGCCTCCAAGGCCGGCGTGATCGGCTTTACCAAGACCATGGCTCGTGAGCTGGCCTCGCGCAACGTGTTGGTCAACGCCATCGCGCCCGGCTTTATCGATACCGAAATGACGAAGGCGCTGTCCGACGGCGTCCGAGAAGAGCTCATGCGGCAGATCCCGCTGGCTCGGCTCGGCGCCCCGGAAGACATTGCCAAGGCGGCACTCTTCCTCGCATCCGACCTCGCCGACTACATTACGGGCCAAGTTGTAGTCGTCGACGGTGGGATGGTCATGTAACCCTCGCTCCCGAATCGTGAGAGGACCAACGATGCCCGACATGAAAGAACTCGAGGACAAGGTCAAGGACATCATCGTCGAAGAACTCGGCGTCGAACGCGACAAGCTGACCGAGAGTGCCAGCTTCATGGAAGACCTCGGTGCCGACAGCCTCGACACCGTAGAACTGGTGATGGCGTTCGAGAAAGAGTTCGACATTGACATCCCCGACGAGGAAGCCGAGAAGCTGCGGACGGTGGGTGACGCGCTGAAGTACCTCCACGAGAAGATGGGCGGGAAGTGACGCGTTGAAACGCCGTGTCGTCGTAACCGGTCTCGGACTGGTTTCTCCACTCGGCGTCACCGCCGCCGAGACCTGGAGCGGTCTCATCAACGGCCAGTCCGGCGCGGGGCCCATTCAGCGGTTCGATCCCGTCCAGATGGACGTGCGGTTCGCCTGCGAGGTGAAGGGCTTCGACGCCCAGCAGTACATGGACCGCAAGGAGACGAAGCGGTTGGATTTGTTCGCCCAGTACGCGATGGCCGCTACCACACAGGCCCTCGCGGACGCGGGTTTCGGACACGGACTCCGCGATCCCGACCGCACGGGAGTCATCATCGGCAGCGGCATCGGTGGGATCTGGACCTTCGAAGAGCAGTGCAAGCTGTATCTCGAGAAAGGTCCGTCGCTCTTCGTCGGAGATGATGAGGTCGACCTCATCATCTCCGACGAAGAGCGA
>CAYGCN010000003.1:21502-49432 GCA_964348385.1 uncultured Gemmatimonadaceae bacterium | reverse complement strand
CGCGTCTCGCCGTTCTTCGTCCCGATGTTCATTCCGGACATCGCGTCCGGCCTGGTCTCCATTCGCTGGGGGGCGAAGGGGCCGAACTATTGCACGGTCTCGGCGTGCGCGTCGTCGGCGCACGCACTGGGTGAGGCCTACCGACTGGTGCAGTCCGGAACCGCCGACGTCATGATCACGGGCGGCGCGGAGGCTGCCGTTACGCCACTCGCGGTGGCCGGGTTCGCGAACATGCGCGCGCTCTCCATGCGCAACGACGAACCGGAGCGGGCCTCCCGTCCGTTCGACAAGGACCGGGACGGCTTCGTGATGGGCGAAGGTGCCGGTGTGCTGATCCTCGAGGCGCTCGAGCCCGCGCTCGATCGCGGGGCCACGATCCGCGGCGAGGTACTGGGCTACGGTATGAGCGCCGACGCGTTTCACATGACGCAACCGGCACCGGGCGGCGAAGGAGCCAAGCGCGCCATCCTTGCCTGCCTGGCCGACGGCAGCATCGAGCCCTCGCGTGTGGGCCACATCAACTCGCACGGCACATCGACTCCGCATGGGGACATCGCCGAGACGAAGGCCGTCAAGGACGTCTTCGGGGAAGGTGCTCGTGATCTCGTCATGAACTCGACGAAATCGATGACGGGTCACCTGCTGGGGGCCGCTGGGGCCCTGGAGGCGTCGATCACGCTCATGGCGCTGGAGACGGGGGTGATCCCTCCCACCATCAATCTCGACACGCCCGATCCCGAGTGTGATCTCGACTACGCGGCGAACCGACGTGTCGAGCGGGATGTCGACGTCGCGTTGTCGAACTCGTTCGGCTTCGGGGGTCACAACGTCACGCTGGCGTTCGGGCGCTATCGAGACTGACGTCACCCGTCGGCTCCCGCATCGCTCGCGGCGCCGGGGAGGAGGGAAGGAGATCCAGAATGGCTAAGGACGTCCTTATCGTGGCCGGCTCCGAGAGTGACCGGGAGCGGGTCAGCGGGGCCTTCCCCGTGCTGGATGACGCTGGGGTGGGGTACGACTTCGTTGTTTCGTCGGCTCATCGAAATCCCGACCAGACGGCGGAGATCGCGAGGACGGCGAAGGCCAAGGGCTATCGCGTCGTGATCGCCGCGGCCGGGTTGGCGGCCGCCCTTCCGGGCACCGTGGCGGCGCTCACCGACTTGCCGGTGGTGGGTCTGCCACTCGACGTCGGGCCGCTCCGTGGTGTCGATGCTCTGTACGCGATCGCACAATTGCCGCCGGGGTGTCCGGTGGGCACCGTGGGGATCGGCAACGCGAAGAACGCGGCGCTGCTGGCCCTGCGTATTCTCGGTCGCTGAGCCGGCGGGATTCTCTCATCCCCCATGCGACAACGGTTCGGCATCGGCTTCGACTCCCACACGTTCGTCGAAAAGCGTCCATTGATACTCGGCGGGGTGAAGATCGATTACCCGAAGGGTCTCAAAGGCCACTCGGACGGCGACGCGGTGGCCCATGCCGTGATCGACGCACTGCTCGGCGCGGCGGCCATGGGCGACGTCGGGCGCCTCTTTCCGGACACGGACAAGCGCTGGAAAGGTGCCGACTCCATGCGACTCCTGGCCGAGGTGCGGCGACGGGTGGTGGCGGCGAGCTATTCGATCGTCAACGTCGACGTCACCGTGATCGCGGAGCGGCCCAAGCTGGCCCCCTACGTCGACGAGATGCGCGAAAACATCGGGAAGGTGCTGGGACTTCCGGCGAGTGCGGTCTCGGTGAAGGGCAAGACGAACGAGAAGATGGACGCCGTGGGGCGGGGCAAGGGCATCCAGGTCTTTGCCGTCGCCTCCATTGGTGGCGCCTGATCTGATCGACACCATCCTCGAGCTGTTGCTCACGCTGCCGAGCGACACCGTGTACGTGTTGATCGGGGCCCTGGCCGCTCTGGAAAACATCTTCCCTCCCATTCCCGCCGACACGGCCGTGGGCGTCGGCGCCTTTCTCTCCCATCGGGGCACGGTTACGGCGACCACCGTCTTTGCCGTGACCTGGACGAGCAATGTCGCGGCTGCGAGCCTCGTGTACCTCGCCGCCCGCACGCTGGGTCGACAGTTTTTCACGGGTCGGTTGGGGAAGCGGCTTCTCCACCCGGCACGCTTGGAGCGCATCGAGCAGTTGTATCGTCGCTACGGGGTGTGGGGCATCTTCGTCTCGCGGTTCATCCCGGGTGTGCGGGCGGTGGTGCCGCCGTTTGCCGGTGTCGCCCGGTTGGATGTCGCGCGATCACTGGTCCCCATGGCCGTCGCCTCCGGCATATGGTACGGGGTGCTGACCGCCCTCATCGCCACCTCGGCCGGCAGGATCGAAGACGTCGCGCGACTCGTCGGACGACTCCACTGGGTGGCGTTGGTGGTCGCCGTGGTATTGGGGAGCGCGATTGTCTACGCCGTGCGTCGGCGTCGGGCAGGCAGGTGAATACGTGAACCGGGACCGGTGCTGCAGGGAGGGAGCGGTCATCCGGTGACGGGGCCGTCGAGCGAGCTCGATCGCGCGTACGCCGTGGAGGGATTCCGCGACTTCCTGGCACTCGAAGTCGGGAGCAGTCACCACACCGTGACGAGCTACGCGCGCGACGTCCGCCGGCTGGCCCAGTACGGCCTGCAGCGCGGCCTGACCCGGCCGGAGGACTTCGGCCCGAAACATCTGCGGGAGTTCCTCTACCACCTGAAGGACCTGGGTCTCGCCGCCTCGAGCATTCGACGTCACATCTCGAGCGTTCGGACGTACTACCGGTTCCTGGTCTCCGAGGGACTCGCGCAGAGCGACCCGAGCGAGCGAATCGAGCTTCCCAAAGTCTGGCGCACCCTGCCGGAAGTGCTGTCTCGAGAGGAGGTCGAAGCCCTGTTGGGCGCGCCCAGCCCCGATGAGAGCCTGGCCTGGCGAGACCGCGCGCTCCTGGAGGTGGCCTATGCCACCGGGGTCCGGGTCTCGGAGCTGGTCGGGCTCGACGTGGGTGACGTGTGGTACGATGATGGTCTGGTGCGGGTGCTCGGCAAGGGCGCGAAGGAACGCCTGGTACCGATCGGTCGTCGCGCCCTGGGGGCCACGGCACTCTATGCGCGTGAGATCCGTCCGAAGCTCGACCGGGGGAAAGGGGTGGGGAAGTTGTTCCTCAATGCGCGCGGCGGACCGTTATCGCGCGTCGGAGCCTGGGGCATCATCAAGCGCTGCGCGGCTCGAGCCGGCCTCGAGAAACGCGTCACCCCGCACACCCTACGGCACACCTTTGCCACGCACCTCCTGGAAGGCGGGGCGGATCTTCGAGCGGTCCAGGAGATGCTGGGTCACGCGGATTTGTCCACCACACAGCTCTACACCCACGTCGATCGGGACTACCTGCGCAGGATCCATCGCACGTATCATCCGCGCTCGTAGGTCCCCCCCTTAGTCTTTGCCGGGCAACCAATTACGGTGCTCCGATGCGGGCCATCCCGCCGCTGGCACGACTTTTGACAAGGGCGCCCGCCGAGTATTACCTTTGGCCGTGCAGATCCTCTGTGTGATTCCGGCCCGGCTCGGTTCCCACCGACTCTCCAATAAGCCCCTTCGTCTTCTCGCCGGCGAGCCGCTGGTGTGCCACGTCGCCCGACGCGCCCTCGAGTCCGCGGTCGCCCATGAGGTTGTCGTGGCCACTGATCATCCGAGCGTCGTTGAGGCAGTGAGGCCGGTGCCGGTCCAGGCGGTCCTGACCGATCCGGCGCATCGCTGCGGGACGGAGCGGGTTGCCGAGGTGGCCTCCCGCCCGGCGTTCCGCTGGGCGGACGTGCTCCTGAACATCCAGGGCGACGAGCCGTTCTTCCCGGTGGCGGCGGCGCGCAACGCGGTCCGGGAGGTGGAGGCGGGACGGCATGTCGGCACCGTCGGTGCGCGGCTCGAGCCGGAGGATCTGCTGGACGCCAACCGCGTCAAGGTGGTCGTGAGCGGCGAGGGGCTGGCGTTGCGATTCGCCCGCTCACTCCCCGCGTCTGCGGCGTGGCGGTGCGACGTGCAGGTGCGGCGTCACGTCGGGATCTACGCTTACTCCCGGGGCGCGCTGGCGCGGTGGGCCGCGACGCCTCCGACGCAGGCCGAACGCGCCGAAGGCCTGGAGCAACTGCGACCGTTGCATGTGGGAATGGCGATCGGTGTCGTCCGGTACGACGGCCCGGCCCCTCCGGCCGTCGACACATTCGACGATCTTTCCGTTGCGGAGCGATCCATGACTCTCTCGACCCGGCGGGTGGGCTGATGAGCGGCACGAAATACGTCTTCATCACGGGCGGCGTCGTTTCTTCCCTGGGGAAGGGGATCGCCGCGGCGTCCCTCGGACGGCTCCTCGTGGAGCGCGGCCTCAAGGTGACGATCCAGAAGTTCGATCCGTACATCAACGTCGATCCCGGCACGATGTCCCCCTACCAGCACGGTGAGGTGTTCGTCACCGACGATGGAGCCGAGACCGATCTGGATTTGGGTCACTACGAACGGTTCATCGAACGCTCCCTCTCCCAGGTGAACAACGTCACAACCGGCCGCATCTACCTCTCGGTCATCACCAAGGAGCGACGTGGTGAGTTCCTCGGGGGCACGGTCCAGGTCATTCCACACATCACCGACGAAATCAAGTCCGCCATTCGGCGACTGGCGCCGGAGCACGACGTGGTGATCACCGAG
This sequence comes from uncultured Gemmatimonadaceae bacterium, assembly GCA_964348385.1. Taxonomy (GTDB): domain Bacteria; phylum Gemmatimonadota; class Gemmatimonadetes; order Gemmatimonadales; family GWC2-71-9; genus JAOTVV01. The sequence goes on along the minus strand of CAYGCN010000003.1, from coordinate 44,764 downwards.
ATCGGCGGCACCGTGGGTGACATCGAGTCGCTCCCGTTTCTCGAGGCGATCCGGCAGTTCCGCCAAGAGGTGGGGCGCGACAACGCGATCTTCATCCACCTCACGCTGGTCCCTTTCATCGCGGCAAGCGGCGAGCTGAAGACCAAGCCCACTCAGCACTCCGTGCGCGAGTTGATGGAGATCGGGATCCAACCGGATATCCTGATTTGCCGCGCCGACCGTGCGCTCTCGGATGCGATCAAGCGCAAGATCGCGTTGTTCTGCAACGTGGATCACGACTGCGTGATCGAGAATCGGGACGCGGAATCGATCTACGAGGTTCCGATCCGGTTTCGGGACCAACACCTGGATCGCTTGGTCTGCGACCGGTTGGGACTGGAGGTCAAGGAGCCGGATCTCCGTCCGTGGGCGGGGATGGTCGAGCGGGCCGTCAATCCCCGCGAACGGGTGCGGATCGCGGTGGTGGGCAAGTACACGGAACTCACCGACGCCTACACGTCGATCCGCGAGGCGCTGGTTCACGGCGGGATCGCGAACGACGTCGGCGTGGACCTCACCTGGATCGCGAGCGATCGGTTTGTCGAAGAGGGCAATGCCGGCCGGTTGCTCACCGGGTTCGATGGGGTGCTCGTGCCGGGCGGCTTCGGCGAGCGGGGGATTGAAGGCATGGTCTCCGCGGTTCGCTGGGCCCGAGAGAATCGTCTCCCGTTGTTCGGTATCTGCCTGGGGCTCCAGGTCGCGATCATCGAGTTCGCCCGACACGTCTGTCAGCTTCCCGAGACGAACTCGAGCGAGTTCGAGGCCGAGTGCGCCAACCCAGTGATTTCGTTGATGGAGTCCCAACGAAGCGTCAAGGACATGGGCGGGACCATGCGCCTCGGGGCCTACCCCTGCCGTCTGCGCGCCGGGACCCGAGCGAGGGAGATCTACGGCGCGGACGAAGTGAGTGAGCGCCACCGTCACCGTTACGAGGTCAACAACGCCTACCGTGATGTCCTGGCCGAACACGGGCTCCGATGCGCAGGGCTGTCACCGGACGGATCGCTCGTCGAACTGATCGAGCTTCCCGACCACCCGTGGTTCATCGGCTGCCAATTCCACCCGGAACTCAAGTCCCGACCGATGAAGCCGCATCCGTTGTTCGCGAGTTTCGTGCAGGCGGCACGGGAGTTCCGCAAGAGCCGGGCGGTGTCACCAGCCGCCACGGCGACCCACGCGGGGTAGCATGACGCCCCTGTGGTCGCCCCGTCCCCTGCTGGTCGCCGGTCCCTGCATGCTCGAGCGGGACGACGTGAATCTCCGCATCGCCTCGAGTCTGGCGGTGCTGTCGGCCCGCCTGGGGCTCGGCGTCGTGTTCAAGGGGAGCTTCGACAAGGCCAACCGGTCGACAGCGGAGGCTCCGCGCGGGCCCGGGCTCGAGCGGGGATTGGCGGCGCTGCGGCGGGTGAGGGAGGACACCGGACTGCCCGTCCTCACGGACGTCCATGAGGTCTCGCAGGTCGAGGCCGTCGCGGCAGTGGTCGACGCGATACAGATCCCGGCGTTCCTCTGTCGCCAGACCGATCTGCTCCAGGCGGCAGGGCGAACCGGCAAGCCGGTCAACATCAAGAAGGGGCAGTGGATGGCCCCCGCCGACCTGCGGGGCGCGGTGCAGAAGGTACGCCGCGGCGGGAGCGCTGAGGTGGCGGTCACAGAACGCGGCTCGTTCTTCGGCTATGGTGACCTGGTGGTGGACATGCGTGGATTGCGCCGCATGAAGTCCCAAGCGACCGCCGCCGTGCTGTTCGATGCCACGCATGCGGTGCAGCAACCTGGTCGCGGGCCGGACGGCTCGAGCGGGGGAGCGCGCGAGGACGTGCCAGCGCTGCTCCTGGCGGCAGCGGCGGCGGGCGCGGACGGGTTCTACCTCGAAACCCACCCCGAGCCCGCCATTGCAGCGAGCGACTCGGCCAGCATGTGGCCGCTGGACGAGTTGGAGTCGCTGATCGAGCGCGCGCTCGCGGTCTGGCACGCGTCTCGGGAGGCGGGGGTGGCGAGATGGTCGACCCGATAGTGGCGAGTAGGATTCGGCTGGTCGGATTCGACGTCGACGGAGTGATGACCGATGCGGGGGTGTACATCGGCACCGCCGGTGAGCGCCCGGTCGAGTTGAAGCGGTTCGACATTCAGGACAACGTCGGCCTCAAGCTCTTGAAGGCCGCCGGCATTCGGATCGTGGTGGTGAGCGGCCGGACCTCTCCGGCCACGACCCTGCGGGTCGCGGAGCTGGAGATCGACGATGTGGTGCAGGACGACGGGGCCAGGAAGCTCGAACCGTTTGAGGCCCTGCTCGCCAAGCACGGGGTCGGCATGGACGAGGCGGCGTTCGTGGGTGATGATCTGCCCGATCTGCCGGTGCTACGGCGCGTGGCGCTCCCGGTGGCTGTCGCGAATGCGGCCGCGGAGGTCGCCGCGGTGTGCCACCACACGACTCGAGCGCGAGGAGGTCACGGCGCGGTGCGCGAGTTCTGCGAAGCGCTGCTCAAGGCGCGTGAGGAATGGGAACCCATGGTGCAGCGATATCTGGCTGAGCGGGACGGAGCGCCGACCCATGCGAGGTAGCGCCGTGCTGTTGATGGTGGTGGCCGCCGCGAGTGCGTGGGCCTGCGACGAAGAGACGCCGCCGCCGACGTCGGCAGCGCTGCGGGATACGGCCGATCAGGTGCTGTACGGCGTGACGTACCTCATCACGATCGATGGGATCAAGCGAATCCGACTGTATTCGGACACGGTGTATTTCTACCAACCCACCCAGGTCGCCGACCTCGTGGGCGTCCGCGTGGAGTTCTTCTCCGCGCAGGGCGCGCTTTCCTCCACGGTCACGGCCCTCGAAGGCCACTACGAGTGGCGGACCGGGAGCATGGAGGCGCGCGGCGACGTGGTAGCCACGACGCCCGACGATCGCCGCCTGACGACGGACACCCTCCGGTACGAGCGCGACGCCGAGCGAATCTCGGGTCCGTCGGCGTTCGTCTTCGACTCGCCTGACCGCCATCTCGAGGGCGACGGGTTCACCGCCGATCCGGACTTCCGACAGGTCGAGGCGGTGAGGCCGCGCGAAGGCCGGATCACGGATCCCGGGGCACGGCGGTAGCCGCCATGCGGGGGATGTGGGTACTCGCCACGACGATAACACTGACCGGTGTGGGGACCCAGTCGGTCGCCGCGCAGTTTTCCCGCACGTGCAACCCCGTGCTGCAGTCGGCGGGTGAAGGCAGGCACTACGACCTCGGAGACGGACGAGTGCACCAATACCTGCGTGGTGGTGTGATCATTCGCTGTGCGGGCCAGAACACCGTCATCCGATCCGACAGTCTCGCGTGGTATCCCGAGCTGGACCGGCTCGAGTTCGTGGGCTCCGTCCGATTCCGCGACTCAGTGACGGTGCTCGACGCCACGTCGGCGCGGTACTTCCCGAGTGACGAACGGCTGGAAGCGTTTGGCGCGGTTCGGCTCGAAGACTTGCGGTCGGGTTCGGTGCTGACCGGACCGCAGCTCACATACTATCGCGAGGCGCCCGGTTTGCGCGAGATCGAGGAGCTCTACGCCATTCGCCGCCCGCGGGTTGAGTACCGCAGCACGCGGCGCCCGTCGGAGGACGCGTACGTGATTCGTGGGGAGCGTGTCCGGTTGCGCGGTGGGAATCTGGCGTGGGCCGGAGGGAGCGTCACCATCGACCGGGAGGACTTCGCGGCCAAGGGAGACAGTGCGGCACTCGACCTCGACGGCGGTGGCGGTGTGCTCGTGGGGAGCGCGGAAGCGATGGGCCGCGATTCGACGGGGTACACCATCCGTGGGCGTCGCATCGCCTTCGGGCTCGTGGACGACGCGCTGACATGGGTGCAGGCGCTGGGCGAGGGTGAGGCCATCAGCGCCGAGTGGCACGCGGTGGGCGATACCATCCAGTTCGACGTCGAGAACGACCGTCTGCAGGGTGGGGCGATCTGGGGGTCGGAGACACGCCCCCGCGCCGTCTCGGCGGCGCAGACCATCCAGGGTGATTCGCTCGCCCTGGACGCGCCGGATCAGGTGCTGACGGAGGTCCGCGCGTTCGGCCGAACGCGGGCGACGACGATCGTGGATTCCGTCGCCGCCATCGAGGACTGGCTGGAGGGAGACTCGCTCGTGGCGCAGTTCGACGAGTTCGAGACTGGGGAGCGGGGTCTCGTGTTGCTGCGAGCGCGAGGGAACGCCCGATCGCTCTATCACGTGTATCCGGAGGGGGGCGGCGACGAGCCGCCGGCTATCAACTACTCGCGTGGACGCCAGATCTCCGCGTACTTCGCGGAAGGAACGCTGGACCGCGTCGATGTCGTGGATCAGGCCGACGGGCTCTACCTGGAGCCCGTTGTGCGGAGGCGACCGTGATCGAGCGTCTGGAGTCGGTGCTTGGCTCGGGCGATATCTCGCTGCCGCTGGCGGTGGCGGCGATGCTCCAGGCCGCTGACGCACAGGGGAGCGTCGTGTTCAACGATCTCTCGGTGGCCTACCGCGAGCGGTTTCTCGAGCTCCAGCGGATCGAGTGGGGAGAGGCGATGCGCCAGCGGGGGGCGCTGTCGGTCGACGAGGCCCGGCGACACCTCCGCAACTCGGTGCTCCCGCGTCTCGCCGGCGCCGGCATCATCGAGCGGCTCCCCGATCGAACGGAGGAGATTCAGACGGTTACGGTGGCACGCGCACTCTGGCCGGACCTGGTGGCCAACCGCGATGCGGCTCAGGCGGCCCTGTTGGAGCGGGCGCTCGAGTCCGTCCGCGCGGCCGAAGCGACGGGGGAGCCGGTCACCACGCGCGGGAGCACGCTCGCCGCCGAGCGGCTCGTGAAGTCGTATCGCCGGCGGCGGGTGGTCAACGAGGTGAGCCTCGACGTGCACGAGGGGGAGATCGTCGGACTCCTCGGCCCCAACGGTGCCGGTAAGACCACGACGTTCTACATGATCGTCGGATTGGTGCGTCCCGAGGCCGGTCGCATCGTGCTGGACGACACCGACATCTCATCTCTGCCGATGTATCAACGGGCCCGAAGCGGCATCGGGTATCTCGCGCAGGAGCCCTCCGTGTTTCGCAAGCTCACCGTGGCGGACAACGTCCGGGCGATCCTCGAGACGCTTCCGATGACGGAGGAGCAGCGCGAGCACCGCCTGCAGTCATTGCTCAACGATCTCTCCATCGCCCATCTGCACGACGTGCGTGCCTACAAGCTGTCCGGTGGAGAGCGGCGCCGGCTCGAGATCACGAGGGCGTTGGTCACGAGGCCCAAGTTCCTCCTGCTGGACGAACCGTTCACCGGCGTCGATCCCATCGCCGTCAGCGACATCCAGTCGATCGTGGCGGGTCTTCGTCGCCGGGGCATCGGCGTGCTCATCACCGATCACAACGTGGAGCAGACGCTGGATATCGTCGACCGTGCGTACATTATGTTCGAGGGCCGAGTACAGGTGTCCGGCACGGTGCGTGAACTGGTGTTCAACGATCAGGTGGCGGATCTCTACCTGGGACCGACGCTCACGATGAGACTTCGGGAACGTCTGGGGGCGGCCGCATGAAGCAATCGCTGCAGCAGAGCGCCGTGCTCAAGCAGGAGCTGCGGATGAATCCTCGTCTGTATCAGGCGATGGATCTGCTGTACATGCCGCTCCTCGATCTCCAGCAGCACCTGAAGCAGGAATTCGAAACCAATCCGTTTCTCGAACTGGCCGACGCCGAGGATCCGGACGTTGCGGCTGAGGAAAAGAAGGAAAAGGAAGAGGAGAAGGACGAGATCGATTGGGAAGATATCCTGCTCGACGGGTTTTCCGTCGGTGGTGCGCGGCCCGAATACGAGGAACGCGAGTACTACCAGCCGGTCGCCGTCGATTCGACCGATTTGGGCGATCACCTGCGGGACCAGCTCACGCTTCTCGATCTGGACGAGCGGCAGATCTTCCTGAGTGAGGAGTTCATCGGCAACATCGGCGACGACGGATATCTGCGGGCCTCGGTGGAGGAGCTCGTCGCCGGTGCCGAGGCCCGGCGGGAGGATGCACTGGCGCAGCTGGCGGCTCGACGGCGCAAGCGTGATTCGGTTGAGCCCGACCATCCGCTTGCCACACCGTTCACCTTGGAGGAGGCCGAGGCGCTGCTGCGTGTCGTCCAGCGCCTGGATCCTCCCGGTGTCGGCGCGCGCGACCTGCGCGAGTGCCTGATGATTCAGTTGCAGGAGGCCGGCCAAAGCGACTCGCTCACTTACCGTCTCGTGGACGAGGCCTTCGACGATCTCATCGGGCACCGATGGACGGAGCTGGCCAAGCGCTATGGCCTCACCCCCAAGGACGTGCAGACGGCGGCCGACGAGCTTGCCCATCTGGAGCCGAAGCCCGGCCTGCGGTTTGCGGGTTCGCGCGACGAATACGTCGTCCCCGATCTGGTCGTGGAGAAGATCGACGGCGAATACCGGGTGTTCTTGAACGATGGCGGGATGCCTCGGCTGCGGATCTCGAAGGTGTACCGCGACATGGCGGGCGACAAATCGCAGTTCAAGGGCGAAAACCGCGAGTTCATCACCCAGAAGCTGAATTCCGCCACCTGGTTGATCCAGGCGATCGAGCAGCGGCGACAGACGATGCTTCGCGTGATGTACTTCATCGTCGACCGCCAGCGCGAGTTCTTCGAGAAAGGCGTCGAACACCTGCGACCGCTGACGTTGCGCGAGGTGGCGGAGGTCCTCGACCTGCACGAATCGACCGTCAGCCGGGTGACGAGCCGGAAGTACGTGCAGACGCCCAGAGGGGTGTACCCGCTCAAGTTCTTCTTCTCCAGTAGCGTCAGCACCACATCCGGCGAGGACGCCAGCTCGCGCGCCGTCAAGGCGCAAATCAGCAAGCTGGTCCAGGATGAGGACGTCAAGAAGCCGCTCACCGACGCGGCCATCGTGACAGCGCTGAAGCGCAAAGGCATTCAGATCGCGCGACGGACCGTGGCGAAGTACCGGGAGCAGTTGGGGATTCTCCCCGCGCGAATGCGCAAGCGCGTATGACCCTCGCGTCAAACGGGGCGGTGGATGTGAGCGTCCTGGTGCCGGCGGCGGACGAGGCCGAGAACCTGCCCGAATTCGTTCGCCAGTGTGCCGATGCGCTCCGGGCCGCACCCTACACGTATGAAGTGGTGGTGGTGAACGACGGCAGCCAGGACGACTCGGCCAAAGTGCTGGAGCGGCTCCAGGCGGAGCACGCGTTTCTGCAGGTCGCGCATCATCGCTCGCGGCGCGGAATTGCGGATGCGCTTCGAACAGCCGGTGAGTTGGCACGCGGCGATATCTTCGTGTTCTATCCCGCCGATCTGCAGTTTCTTCCCAAGGAGATCCCCGACCTCGTGGAGCCGATTCGCCGGGGCGAGGCGGACATCGTCACGGGCACAAAGCAAGGGAACTACGAAAAGGCGCTCGTGTCCGGCGTCTACAACAGGCTTTGCCGACTGCTGTTCGGTGTGAGGGTGACCGACCTGAACGCGGTCAAGGCGTATCGCCGGGAGGTCATGGGGGCCGTTCCCCCGAGGCCGGATTGGCATCGCTTCATGGTGGTGATCGCCGCAGCCGACGGCTACACCGTGGCGGAACGTGCCGTGACCCTGCATCCCCGCCGCGCCGGCACGTCGAAGTTCGGCCTGGGCCGCATCCCCGTCGGCGTGATCGACCTGATGTCGGTGTGGTTCCAACTCCGCTTCGGTCGCAAACCGCTGCTGTTCTTCGGGCTGTCGGGCGGCATTCTGTTCCTGCTCGGCTTTCTCGTCGGGGTGGTGGCGCTGGTGCTGCGGTTCGGGTACGGCCTCGGGTTTCGTCCGCTGCTCGATCTGGTGATGGTGCTGGTGATCACCGGCGTGGCACTGTTCGGCTTCGGGTTCCTGGGCGAGATGCTGGCCGGTGCTCGCGAAGATGTCCGCGCCCTGGGACGATCGCTGGAAGAGCTGCTTGCGGAGCTGAAGCGAAAACAGTAGAAGTACGCGGAAGAACATATCCGACGGACATCCCTCCCGCCGTCAGGGGACACTTGGAGGTGAGATGTCGAGACGCACGTTTCGTCTCCACCTGTTCACCTGGGGTATGGCTCTGGCCGGGGCGGTCGCTTGTGGGGAAGGGATTGCACCACGGGTCCCGATGTACCTCGCCGTATCGGATACGGTAGCGCTCAACTCCGGCGAGAGTACGCAGCTCGTCGTGATGGTTTTGGCAGCCGATAGCACGCCGATCACGGGTCTCTCGCCGACCTTCCGGTCCCTCGACCCTCCCATCATCACGGTCTCCCCAACCGGGTTGGTGACCTCCGTCGGACCAGCGGGACATGCCGTGGTGCGCGTCTCGGTGGACGGCCTGGCGGCGGATGTGACCATCCTCGTCTTCACCCATCCCTCCGGGACGATCCACGCCACCACTCCTCTCAGTGCCAGGCCGTTCGGGATCGCCATCAGCAGGGCAGGCTACGTCTACGTGGCGCGCGGGTCCGCCGGGACCGTGAGTTGGAGCGTCCTTCCACAGACAGATCTGAGCGGGACGATCAATGTGGGTTCCGAGCCCACCTCGGTCGCGTTCGATCCTTCCAGTGCGCGTGCGTACGTTGCCAACCAGTTGAGCCGGACCGTGGGTATTGTCACGGCCTCGGCCGCGCAGCAGACGGGAGCGGTGCAGGTGAGCGGCGATCCGTTCCTGGTGCTGGTATCGGGGGATGGGGCGACCGTCTACGCGACCCTCAACACCAACGTCCTCTCGGTGATCGACGTCAGCCTCGGCGCCGAGGTGGCGTTGATCCCCGTTGGCGACGCGCCCAACGGACTCGCCCTGCACCCGACCGAGCCGCGGCTGTTCGTCACGGCCTTCTTCGGCGGAACCATCACGGAGGTCAACACTGCCAACCGCCAGGCGACGCGGACGCTCACGCTGGGAGGGGCGCTCCAAGGCATCGTCGTGGCACCCGAGGGCGACGTGCTGTACGTGGCCGACGAGGGCGGGGAACTCAAGGTGGTCGACGTCGCCACGGGCAGCGTCACACTGGTCCCCGGCACGCTCGGAGGATTCGGCTTGGCGTTGAGTCCGGACGGACGCCAGCTCTACATGGGGGTACCGTCCATGGGGGTGGTCCGTGTGATCGACCGGGCCACCCGCGCCGTGGTGGGCACCATCGGGACGGGAGGTGTTCCGCGTCGCATCGCGTTCGACCTCTTCGGCACCTGGGCGGCGATCGCCAACGAAAGCGGCTGGGTGACCTTCGTTCGCTGACGGGGTAGAGATCGACACGCTGCGATGCCGATGGTGTGACCAGTTGGTGGGCCGCTTCACGCTCGCTCGGCTCCCCCGCTACCTTTGGCCTGATGCGCGTACTGGTCGTCACCCACAACTATCCACGATTCGTCGGGGACCCTGCCGGTGCCCATGTCGCGCGCTTGGCATCCGCGGTTGCCGCTCGGGGCGTCCAGATCCGTGTCGTGGCACCCAATGCCCCCGGAGTGACCGGCGGCGGCCCCGACGGACCAGTCACGCGGTTCCGATACGCGCCTCGTGGGCTCGAGCGGGTCGGCTATGCGGGGGATGTGCGGTGGCGGCGCATGCTCACTCCGCAGACAGCGCTCTCGCTTCCGTCGTACGTCGTCGCCTTTCGCCGCACCGTGGCGCGCACCGTCCGGGAGTTCGCGCCCCACCTGATCCACGCGCACTGGTGGCTGCCGGCAGGCTGGGTGAGCGTGCGTACTCGGGTTTCGACGCTCATCACCTGCCACGGCAGCGACGTGCGACTCCTCGAGCGGTCGCGCCTGATGCGCCGTATAGGCGCCGGCGTGCTCCGGCGCGCGGCGCTCGTCACGACCGTGTCGGCCTTCCTTCGCCGGGATCTTCTGGGACTCGTCGGTGATCCGCCGCCGACAGTCGAAGTGACGCCGATGCCGCTCGATGTCGAGCTGTTCGCTCGAGGAGCGACCCTTGCAAAGGGCCAACCCGCGACGATCCTGTACGCGGGCAACCTCGTGGCTGCCAAGGGTGTGGACGTGCTGGTGGATGCCTTTGCGCGGCTCCGCCGGTCGGGGTCGGCGTGCCGCCTTCGGATCGTCGGTGAGGGCCCGGACGCCGGACGGCTGCGGTCGATGGCGGCGTCGGCGGGCGTAGTGGATGGGATCGAGTGGTCCACCTTCGTTCCGCAGACTACGATGCCCGAGGAGTACGGGCGAGCCACCATTACCGTGCTCCCCAGCCGCGGCAAGGCTGAAGGCCTGGGGCTGTCGCTCGCTGAGGCGAGCCTGGCGGGATCGGCGGTGGTGGGGACGCCGGCCGGCGGCATTCCCGAGGTGATCGAAGACGAGGTCACGGGGCTCCTGGCACGGGACGGTGACGCCGCCGATCTGGCGGCAAAGTTGGAGCGTCTGCTTCGCGATCCCGATCTCCGCCGATCGCTGACAACTGCGGGCGCAGCCCGCGCCCGGACGAGGCACGCCACTCCCGCGGTGGCAGACCGTTTTCTTGCCCTGTACGACGATGCCGCTGGACATCACGACGCACGCTGAACCTCCGCCGGAGTGGAATGGGCTCGCAGGCGACTGCGGCACGTTCTACCACGACGCGAGGTGGATCACGGGGATTGCCGAAACCTTCGGCTATCGATTGCACTGTCTGGTCGCGCGTCGAGATGGGGAGCTGGTGGGAGCGCTCGCGTTGGCCGAAGTCCCGCGGCTCACCGGCGGCCGCCGCCTCGTGAGCTTCCCGTTCAGTTTCGTCGCAGGCCCGATGTCGGACGACCCGAGCGTGGCAGGCGCGTTGTGCGTGCGAGCGCGTGAGGTCGCCGAGCGGCTGGGGGCCCGACGACTCGAGATCAGGCAGCATCGCGAGCCGGCGCCTGTACCGGGGTTGCACCGTTCGACGCGTTACACGACGTACCGTATCGATACCAGTGCAGGCGAAGAGGCCGTCTGGGCGGGGTTCCATCACACGAGCGTGCGGCAGCGGATCCGTAAAGGCGAACGGGCAGGGCTCACGGTCCAGGTTGGAGGGGGGGCGGACGAGTGGTTCGCACTGGCTCGACTGGTCGAGCGCGTGCAGCAGGGGCACGGCGTTCCCGCGCCGCCTCGACGCTTCTTCCTGACGCTCTGCGCCGGCCTGCATGCCGCGGGCCTCGTGGATCCGTACCTCGCGCGGACACCGGACGGTCGCGTCGCGGGCGGGTTCGTCATGTACAAGGGACGGTGGGAGTGGATCTATGCGCTGAGTGCGGCCGACCCCGCTTTGGTACGGGAGTTCCGACCGCCTCACGTCCTGCTGTGGGAAGGGATCAAACGGGCAATCGCGTCCGGCGTGAGCATCGACCTGGGGCGGTCGGCACCGGAGCAGGCGTCGCTGGCCGAATTCAAGCAACGCTGGGGTGCCGACGAAGTGCGACTCGCGTATGATTACTGGCCGGACGTTGGGGGGCTGGTCGAAGTTCGACGTGACCGGGGTGCTGCTGCGGTGGCGACGTGGGCGTGGAAGCGGCTGCCGGCACCCATCGCCCGATTCGGGTCGGTGCTCTATCGCTATCTGGGGTGACGCGTGCGATTTCTCTGGCGGTTGCGGAAGAAAGTGCTGAAGCGCTGGGCACGGAACGCCTTCTTTCCCGCATGGCGTGTCCAGCTGCTTCGCTGGTGCGGGTACGAGATCGGTGAGGACGTCTACATCGCGGACGACATTATCATTGCCGAGGAGCTGGAGGATCGCGGCAACCTCACCATTGGCGCTCGGGCGAGCTTCGCCCCCCGTGTGACGCTCGTGCTCTCCTCCCACCCGAACAACTCTCGCATTCGTCCCGTGGCGCCAGTGGTGCGCGCGCCCGTCGTCATTGAAGAGGACGTATGGATCGGCGCGGGCGTTACGGTCTTGCCCGGCGTGCGCGTCGGGCGAGGAGCGATCGTGGGCGCGAACGCGGTCGTCACGAAGGATGTGGCACCGCTGCATGTGGTCGCGGGGCAACCCGCACGCACGGTCCGCGTGTTGCCAACCCCACCGGGCTGGACGTGATCCGGCTGGATCATCCGGAGCATTTCGCTCCCTCCGAGCAGTTTGCCCTGAGCGTGCTGCTCGATCTGTCCCGCCTCCTCGTCGTCGCGGACGAGTTCGCCGACGTCGTTACGATATCGGTGACGGACCGCACGTCCGGCGGGTTGGCGGAACCGTCGACGCTCGAAGCGGACCGATGGGGTATCCGGGTCCGGCAGGGAAGCGTCGAGCTTCCTCGCACCTTGCTCCAGTTCACGAGCGATATCGTGGGGGCTGCCGCAGAGCAGCGCTCCGACGCGCGCGACCGGTTCGATCGGGTGCCTCCGACGGCAAACCCGCTCGTGGCGGCCGAGGCGTGGGACCGACCGCTCGTGAGCACCATCGCCGGTGAGCTGCGGGCGGCGACCCGCGAGGCAGCCGGCCGCCGGCCGTTTCGCACGGTGGCGCCGTGGCCGGACGGTCGGCCGTGGGCCGCCGCAATCACGCATGACGTGGACGTGGTGACCGGATGGCCGGCCTTCACACTGATGCGGGTGGGTGAGCTCGTGCGACGGGGGGAGCTGAGCCGCGCGGCCACGGTGGTGGCGGCGGCTGCGGCCCGGGTGGGCCGAAATCCCGTTCGGCAGGGCATTGACAACGTGCTCGACGTGGAGCGCGACGCAGGGGTGCTATCCACGTGGTTCTTCCTGACTGGGTCGCCATCGCTCGCGACGTGGCGCCGCGGAGACATCACCTACGCGATCGAGTCGAGGGCGGCACGCAGCATCGTGGACGCCGTCCGCGACGCCGGTGGGGAAGTGGGGCTGCACGGCTCCTTCGACGCGTTTACCGAGGGGGCGTCCTTCGAGCGCGAGCGTCGCCGCCTGTCGGCCGTGGGGGGGCGCGTCGAGGGAGTGCGTCAGCACTACCTGCGCATGCGACCCGGCCAGACGCACCACGCCATGGCCGCTGCGGGGCTGCTGTATGACGCGAGTCACGGCTTCTCCGATCGCAACGGATTCCGACTAGGGGTGGCCGACATCGTGCCCGCCTGGAACGAGCATGCGGGGCAGACGGATGACCTCGAGCTCGTTCCCCTCATGTGGATGGACCGTGTACTGAGCAAGCACCAACGTGTGGAGTCGCCTGGCGCCCTGGTCGAGAGTGCCATGGAGACGGCCGAGCGGTGCCGAGTGGTGGAGGGGTTGTGGGTGGGGCTCTGGCACCCGAACATGACCACCCCTCTGGGTTTCCCCGGAGCCACCGAGGCGTATCGTCAGATCGTCGAGCGTCTCTGCGAGATGGGTCCGTACATCGCGACGCTCACCGGCATCGTCGAGTGGTGCCGCGCGCGCCGGCTGCTCCGAGCGCGGCGCGTCGGGGTCGACGGTCGCGTGGAACTGGATTGTCGTGGCGTGAACGGCTATCGGTTCGTGGTGCGTGACGAGATGGGGAGAAGCCTGTGACAGCCCGACGCCGTTGGTGGCGGCTGCTGCAGTTCCTGCTCGGCATCGTCGTCATCGGGCTGGCCGTTCGCTCCCTCGTGCGGAACTGGGACCTGCTCAAGGCGCAGCCCCTCGAGTGGCAGGTCGAGATCGGTCTGCTGGTGGCGAGCGCCGTCACGGTGTGGGCCGCCTACGCCGTGCTCGTCGAGGCGTGGCGGCGGGTCGTGGTGGGGATGCGCCAACGACTCGCGTATCTGGCCGCGGCGCGGATCTGCATGCTGGCCAATCTCGGCCGGTACGTTCCCGGCAAGGTCTGGGCGATCGCGGGGGCGGCGCTGCTGTCCCGGCAGGCCGGGGTCGACGCCTCGGCCGCGGTGGCGGCGGCGTTCGTGCTCCAGGCGCTGTCGCTTGCCAGCGCGGTGCTCGTGGTGGCGGCCGTCGCGCCTGCGACGTTGACGGTGGCGAGCGGCGCGTTCCTGCTCGTTACCGTCGCCGCTGGGATCGCGGCCGTCGCCGTCGTGCTCCTGTTGACCTCCGAGCGGGCACTCGCCACCATTCGTCGGCTCGTGCCCGTGGTTCCCCCCGGAATCGCCCCGGTCCCGCTCGGCACGATGCTCATGGCGTTCGCGGCGAACATCATCGCGTGGGGAGCGTACGGGTTGGCGTTTCTGCTGCTGGCGAAGGGACTCGCCCCAGCGGTGGAGTTGTCGTGGGTCCAAGCCACGGCGGTCTTCACCTCGTCGTACGTGGTGGGCCTGGTGGCGGTGTTCGCTCCGGCCGGCATCGGCCCACGGGAATCCATGTTCGTATTGCTCCTGCAGGGCACCGTGGGCCCGAAGCTCGCCCTCGCCTTGGCCGTGGCGGCGAGAGTCCTGCTCACGATCACGGAGCTTGGCGCAGCGCTCCCGTTCCTCGCGCGTTCGGCGCGCGCACGAGAGACATGACCAACCCGGCGACCCCATCGCAGCCCGCGTTCGCACCGCCTCGGCCACACCTGGTCGCGTTCGGTCTCATGTCGGTATGGGTGGTGCTCTTGTCCCTTCCCATGTGGACGGGTCGCTTCCTCGCCGGCCCGCACAGCGATCAGTTCGTGGCCGGGTTTGCGATCCGCTTCTGGGGAGCACTCCAGTGGCGTGCGACGGGTGCCATCCCCCTGTGGAATCCGGAGATGATGGGCGGCGTACCAGTGTTCGCCGGGTTCGGCGATCTGTTCTATCCGACGTCGCTGCTTCGGCTCGTGTTGCCGACCATCACCGCGATGAACGTCGGGTTCGTGCTGCACTATCTGCTCGCCGGCTTCTTCACCTATCTGCTGCTCCGCATGCTGGGCGTCTCGTGGCTCGGCGCCGTGGTCGCCGGAACGGCGTACGAGTTGAGCGGGGTCGTCTCCTCCCTAGTGTCGCCGGGACACGACGGAAAGCTGTTCGTCAGTTCGTTGCTGCCGCTCATGATGATCGGCCTGGTACTGGCGTTTCGGAAGCGACGCCTGGAGGGTCACGCACTGCTCGCGCTCGCGGTCGGACTTGCCGTCCTGTCTCCGCAGTACCAGATGGCGTACTATGCCCTCATCGCCACCGGGTTGTTCGCGCTCTTCCTCGCATTCGGGGAACCCCAGGATCGACCCCTCCGCGATCGGGGCGGCACCCTGGCCCTCGCCTTTGCCGCAGTCCTGGTGGGGTTCGGGATCTCGATGATCCAGGTGCTGCCGTTCGTGCAGTACATCCCCTTCTCGCCACGCGCCGAAGCCGGCGGGTTCGCATGGAGCGTCTCCTACGATCTTCCCTGGGCTCACGTTCCCGAGTTCGTGCTCTCGGGCTTCACCGGAGCCAAAGAAACGTACTGGGGTCCCAACCCACTCAAGCTGCACAGTGAGTATTTGGGCTTGTTGGTGGTAGCCCTGGCTGCCCTGGGTGCCGCTACGGAGCGTCGTCGACTGTTGTACTGGCTGGGTGGCATTGGGGCGTTGTTCCTCCTCATCAGCTTGGGTGACGGGACCCCCTTCTACCGGCTGTGGTGGGCGGTGATGCCGTACGTCAAGCAGACACGAGCGCCCGGCATGGCGTTCTATGTCGTCGCGTTCGTGGTCGCCGTCATGGCGGGGCTCGGCGCCGAGCGGATCGAGAGGGGGGCAGGGAAGGCGGCCGCCCTCGCTGCTCTCGCCGTTGCGGCCGTGGTAGCCTTGCTGGCCGCTGCGGGCGTGATCGGCGACCTCGGGTCGGCATTGGCTCGCGTTGCGTCCCCGAACCGGATCAATACGCTACCCGTCGGCGTTCGCGATGCCATTGCCATCGGTGCCTTCGCCAGCGCCGGGATGCTCGCAGTGGGAGCTGGGTTGGTGTGGGCTCGCCTCGCCGGTCGAGTCAAGGCGGCCGCGTTCGCGGTGGCCCTGCCGCTGGTGATCGGCGCTGATCTCACGCTCGACGCACGGTATTTCTGGGAGTGGAGCGCGCCGGGCGACGTGTACGTCGAGGATGCCATCGTCGACCGCCTGCGGGAGGAGCCGCGACCGTACCGTGTCTTGGACCTGGGTGTCTACTCGGGCACGGCGCTCATGGCGCATCGCGTTGCCCAGGTCCTCGGGTACCACGGCAACGAGATCCGGTACTTCGACGCACTGCTTGGTGGGAAGAATGTCTGGCGTAATCTGCTGAGCAGTGATCGACTGTGGGGCATCCTCGCCGTGCGATTCATCATCCTCTCGGACTCCACCTCGCTTCCCGGGTATGCGCTGGAGATGGGGCCCGTCATGACTGGGGAGGGGCGCACGGCGTACGTCTATCGTGCCGAGCGCGATCCTCCGTATGCCTGGGTCGTCGGTGGGGCACTGCGCGGCGCCGACGATCAGGTCATCGGGGCAATCATGAATCCATCCATTCCGCTCGACCGGGTCGTGTTCGTGCCCGAGGAGGCACCGGTCCCACCACCTCTCGGTGTGGTACCGGATTCGGTGCCCGTCGGCGTTACCGTCACTGCGTGGCAGCCCGGGCGGATGACCATCGAACTCGATCGCGCCATGCCACGGGACGGCTATCTTGTCGTGAGCGAGAACTGGTATCCGGACTGGAAGGCGAGCGTGGATGGGATCGACGTGCCGGTGGTACGGGGGAACGTCTCGCTGCTCACGGTACCCGTATCGATGGGAGCCCGTCAGGTCGAGTTCTCCTTCGAAAGCGACCGCTATCGTCTCGGCCGCTGGATCACGGTGGTGAGCCTGGCGCTGGTCGCGATTGGTCTGGTGGCACCGACGGCCGGACACTGGAGGCGGCGGCGTGCCTGACCGCGCACTGGTGATCATCC
This sequence comes from uncultured Gemmatimonadaceae bacterium, assembly GCA_964348385.1. Taxonomy (GTDB): domain Bacteria; phylum Gemmatimonadota; class Gemmatimonadetes; order Gemmatimonadales; family GWC2-71-9; genus JAOTVV01. The sequence goes on along the minus strand of CAYGCN010000003.1, from coordinate 28,024 downwards.
CGACCTACAACGAGGCGAAGAACCTGCCGCAGGTCGTGCCGCTCATCCTCGCGCAGGATGCCAGGATCGACGTGCTCGTCGTGGACGATAACTCGCCCGACGGCACCGGTCGGCTGGCGGACGAACTCGCCGCGGGGGAGCCCCGTGTGCACGTCATGCACCGGGAGGGGAAACAGGGATTGGGAACCGCATACCGCGCGGGCTTCCGTTGGGCCCTCGAGCGGGACTACGAATACATCTTCGAGATGGACGCGGATCTCTCGCACGACCCCAAGCACCTGCCGGAATTCCTTCGAGCGGCCGAGGCGGCCGATCTCGTGCTCGGGTCTCGATACCTGGACGGGCGGGTGACGGTGGTCAATTGGCCCATCACCCGCCTCATGCTGAGCTACGCCGCCAACGTCTACGCGCGGCTCGTCACGGGCCTCAAGGTGTGTGACGCAACCGGGGGGTTCAAGTGCTTCCGGCGCAGAGTGCTGGCGGCCATCGATCTGGACGCCGTGCGGTCGAACGGCTACTCGTTCCAGATCGAGATGAGCCTTCGGGCCGCGCGCCAGGGATTTCGTATCAAAGAAATCCCAATTGTTTTCGTCGACCGCACTGAAGGACACAGCAAGATGTCCGGAGCCATCATCCGGGAAGCCGTCTGGATGGTCTGGCGGCTGCGACTCCAGGCATTGTTCCGACGTATCTGACCGGCACGTGCACCGCAGGACGCTTCTGAGCGAGAGGGAAGATGAGCGCGTTTCCTGAGTGGAGCGATGGCCTCGTTGTCTACAAGATGACCGGCTCAGGCAATGACTTCGTGTTCGTCGACGGTCGGACCGCACATCCAGACATCTGGGATGCAGCTGCCATCGAGGCAGTCTGCGACCGTCACCTCGGCGTGGGAGGCGACGGCCTGGTGATCCTCGAGCCCGGCTCGGGGCCAGGCAAGGTGCGGTTCCACTTTTTCAACCGGGACGGGAGCCGCGGGGCCATGTGCGGCAACGCGGCCCTGTGTGCGACGCGGCTGGCCGCGTGGCTCGAGTTGGCGCCCGCCAGCGGGGTCATTCTCGAAACGGATGCCGGGCTGGTACGATCCCGATGTCTACCAGAAAAGGAGGAACGCGCCGAGCTCGAGCTGCCGGAGCCGTCGGAAGTCGAGCATCCAAGCATCCCGCTCGAGCCTGGAGAGCGATCCATTCATCTGCTCACCGTTGGGGTGCCGCACCTCGTGGTCCGGGTCGAGAACATCAAGGCGCCTGGACTCATGGATCGAGGCCGGGCTCTTCGCTGGCACCCGGGAGCCGGCCCCAGCGGGGCCAACGTGAACTTCGTGGGGCCGGGGGAGCCAGGCGTCTGGGCCATGCGCACCTACGAGCGGGGTGTCGAGGGCGAAACACTGGCCTGCGGGACAGGAGCCGTCGCCGCCGCCACCATTTTGTGCCTGGGGACCGAGGAACGCCTGCCGCTGGACATGCGGACCGCCTTGGGGTACACGATCACCGTTTCGGCCGACGTTGGCCGCAATCGGGTCCTCTCACGGCCGCGACTCGCCGGCCAGGGCCGCCTCGTGTTCCGGGCGGTTCTGGGGGCCAACGGCGTCTGCGAGCCTCGGTGAGCAAACCGTGGGGGCTTGAGAAACCACTCGAGGTTCACGCCCCCCCGGTTTGGACCGATTTGGGCGCAGCGATTCGGGGTGTCCCGTTCCGGTAGCTGGCAAGCGGAGCGGGGGCAGGATGCACTTGCGTCCCAGTTCTGGCATCTCATGTCTGGCCTCGGGAGGCGTATCCGGACCGTTCCTCATAAACCCAACTAGTACAATTGTTTAGGGGCGACACGTTGGATCGGGCAGCCGTTTTCCACACCGCTGTTCAGGACTACTTAACATAATATATCTTATACGACGTAAGTATGGTGGCGGAAATTGCCGGCGGTTTTGGGGTTCCGACGCTCTTACAGGAGCCGGCTTCGACGGGTTGTATGGACCGCGAGGGGCTTCACGGGGGCCGGCGTGTCAGCCCGTGGGTGCCGAGGCGCGGAGCTCCGCCAGTCTGACTTTGGCCTCAGCGACACCCTGGACTTCTGGATAGTCGCTCACGACGCGCTCATACGTCGCGATGGCGCGGGCGGTATCACCGGCGAGCGCGTACGCGCGTCCCGCGTCGTTCAAGTGCTGGGCTGCCAGATCGTCGTACCATGCAGCGGCGGCGGCGTCCTCGTAGGCCTCCCCGGCTTCGGAGAGGCTCCCGAGATTCTCGAGGGCGACGCCGAGCAGACTGCTAGCCCCGGATCGGAACTGTGGGTCCATGCCCCTGCCGAGGGCTGCCCGGAGCTCCCGTGCCGCGACGCTGTCCTGCCCCTGAATCAGTCGGACCTGTGCCAGCAGGATCACGGCCTCGTCGCTCGCCCGCGTCCCAGCGTAGCTGTCGATCATTCGCGAGAGGTCGCTCGCCGCCAGAGCGAAATTCCCGGACTGGGTGGCGACGCGGGCCTGTTCCAGGGCCTGCTCGGCTGCCGCCTCTTTGCGCCCACGGTACTCGAGGACGAACCAGGCTCCAGACGCCGCGATCACCAACGCTGCGCCGAGGCCGATGAGGAGCCTCTGGTTGCGCTTGATCCACTCGAGCGCTCGCTCGGCCGGATCCTTCGGGACTTCCGATCGCTTGTTGCTCACGTTGACTCTATCGCTTCCAGCGTTGTGCTGCGTCCGCTCGAGCGTTCCCCCGGGATGCCCCTGGGGTGACTCGAACACCCGGCCAACGGTTTAGGAAACCGCTGCTCTATCCACTGAGCTACAGGGGCGCCAGGCAGAGTAAAGTAACCGAGCGGAGGCGAGTGACCAACACTGGCCGCGCGGTGCCGAACCGTGTGCCCAAGCCCTGCGACTCGGCGCTACGCATGGGTGCCGGAAGCCCGATGGCTACAGCGCTTTCGCACGGGTGACGGCACGCGCCGAAGTGCCCCACAGGCACCAGCGAATCTCCAGGCGATTCAACCGTGTTCTGAAGCCCGGACCGGCTCCGGCCGCGATCATGTAACTAGTTCACTTCAAACAAGTTATATGTTATGGTCTCAACCGGAATGTCGCACTTCTCCACATTGTCCACACGTGCGAGTCTGGGGCCGGCAGCCACGGCAACCGTCAACGTATCGACATCGTCGCGGCTTCCTTTGGCGACGACCTCCACCCGCCCATCCGGCAGGTTTCTCACCCACCCCGCAACGTCGAGCTCTCGAGCGCGCTTCAACACGAACCAGCGAAACCCCACCCCCTGCACACGTCCCGAGACGTAGAGACGGACGGCGACGGCGGTCTGGCTCATTGGTGGTTCCCCACCCCATCGGCTCCGGCAGGCCGGCGGCGCCGCTGCCACAGGATGTAGACGGCGACGATCACGACGAGAAACGGTACGATGACTAGTGCTGCCTTGCCGGCCAAGGCGTGCATTTCCGGGTTCTCGAGGACCGAGTCGATGCCGGCGACCACGTGGCTGTTTCGGCCCACGTACCACCCGATGTACGTGAGCACGGCGCACCAGATGCCGGCTCCGAGCCCGGTATAGAACAGGAAGCGATCGAGCCGCATGCGGGCGATCCCGGCCGGGAGCGAGATCAGCTGGCGGATGACCGGGATGAGCCGCCCTACGAAGGTGCTGACCTCGCCGTGACGGCGGAAGAACGCTTCGGCGCGATCCAGCGAGGACTCTCGCATCAGCAGGAAACGGTGGTACTTGTGGAGGAGCGGACGGCCCATCCAGACCGCCAGGAAATAGTTGAAGGCGGCGCCCACGAGACTCCCCAGCACCCCGGCGCCAAGCGCCAACAAGGGATGCATCCGGCCCTGCGCGGCGAGGTATCCGGCCGGTGGCATCACCACCTCGCTCGGGAACGGGAAGAACGACGACTCTAATGCCATCAGGGCGGCAATCCCGGGATATCCGAGCCGGAATATGGTGTCCGCCAGCCAGTGGACGATTGCTTCAAGCACTAGTCGCCATCCTCACTGAAGCCGTGGCGGCCGAGCAAAGGTACGAAGTTGGCCGGTCCGATGACCTCCGTAATGGGGCCGCCGGGGTTCTTTCTGACGCGAACGAGTTGCTGCTCCTCCCCCGTATCGAGCGGCAACACCAGGCGGCCACCGTCGGCCAGTTGATCGACCAAGGGGGCGGGAATGTCCGGACCCGCGGCGGCCACCAGGATCGCGTCGTAGGGCGCCTGGGGCCGCCATCCCAACGTCCCGTCAGCCACGACGACCGACACGTTCTTCACCCCTGCCCTACGCAGCGCGTCGCGAGCACGGTCGGCGAGCGCGCCGATGCGTTCGATGCTGATCACGGTGTCGACCAGGAACGATAGCAGGGCCGCTTGGTACCCTGACCCGGTGCCGATTTCGAGGACGCGCTCGGTGCCCCGAAGCTCGAGCGCCTGGAGATACGCGGCCTGCGTGCTCGGCTGCGAGATGGTCTGCCCGTGTCCGATGGGCAGGGCCGAGTCGTCGTACGCCCGATTCCGGAACGCGTCAGGGACGAACAAGTGGCGTGGGGTTTCGCCCACGGCGCGCAACACCGCCAGGTCACGGATGCCCTGCTGGCGCAGGGTCTCGACCAGACGACTCCGGTAGCCGCCCCAGGTGTCCGTCACTCGCCGAGTCTCCAGGAGCGCACGTCCTCGAGAAGCGCATAGTTCGTGAGGTCGAGATGGAGCGGGGTCACCGAGATGTACCCGTCCTGGATGGCACCGAAGTCGGAGTCCTCTCGTCCCGACCAGGAGAGCTGCCCGCCGCCAATCCAGTAGCCCGGCCGACCCCAGGGGTCGGCCGTCCGGAGCAGCGAATCGGAGTACACGCGGTTGCCGAGGGTGGTGACCCGGATGCCCTTGATGCGGTCGCCCGGGATCGGTGGCAGGTTGATGTTGAGGAGTGTGTCGCGCGGGAACGCCTCGACCCGCGCGATGCTCCGCACCAGCCGCTCCAGCCACGGCCGGTGACTGTCGAGCAGGTCCAGACGATCTCCGGCCAGGGAGAAGGCGATCCCGGGGACCCCGAACGGCATTCCCTCCATGGCGGCGGCCACGGTACCCGAGTAGAGGACGTCCTCTCCCATGTTGGGGCCATGGTTGATGCCGGAAAACACGAAATCGGGTTTCTCGTCGAGCAGTTCCCCGAGCGCCAGGAGCACGCAGTCGGTCGGCGTGCCGTCGACCTGAATAGACCCGTCGGGTCGGCGGGTGACCCTGAGCGGCCGCCCGAGCGTCAACGAGTGGCTCGATCCGCTCTGTTCCCGGTCCGGCGCCACGACGGTGACACTCGCCACCGGCCGGCAAACGTCGGCGAGAACCTCCAACCCCCGCGCCAGTATGCCGTCGTCGTTACTCAGCAGGATCTTCAAGCAGGATCTTGCCCTCGAGGATATCGAGGATGTCGCGAAGCTCGGTCCGCAGGCTCTCGATGGTCTCGAGTTGGAGCGCGAATCGGGACTCGGTCTTGAGGGCGCCGGTTCGGCGGTAGTGCTCGATGCACCGGCGCGCGCCCTCGATCGTGTACTTCTCGGTGTACAACAGGTGCTTCACGAGCATGATGAGCTCGATCTCGCGCCGCTGATACACACGGTTCCCCGACCGGTTCTTGGCCGGGTTGAGGAAGCGGAACTGACTCTCCCAGTACCGTAGGACGTGTGGCTTGAGATCCGTCAGCTGACACACGTCACCGATCGAGAAGAATTCTTGCACGGGCTGAGAGGCAGTCATCGCCAGTGCTCCGGTTTCAGTTCCCGCTCCATGAGATCCCGAACGGCGCGGTCCGGGCGCTTGCCCTCGAACAGGATGTTGGCCACTTCCGCGGCGATGGGCAGCTCGACCCCCGCCCGCTCGCTCAGCTGCACCGCCACCCTGGCCGTCCGCACGCCCTCGGCGATGGTGCGCCGCCCGGCCAGGATCTCGTCCAGGGGGCGTCCACCGGCCAGCTCGACTCCCAGGGCGCGGTTCCGGCTCAGTGCTCCTGTGGCCGTGAGCACCAGGTCACCCATGCCGGCGAGCCCCGCAAAGGTCATCGGATCCGCACCCATCGTCTGACCCAACCGGGTCAGCTCGGCGAGGCCCCGCGTGACCAATGCCGCCAACGTGTTGTGCCCAAGGTGCAGCCCATGCAATAGCCCGGCCGCGATGGCGATCACGTTCTTGAGAGCCCCGCCGAGCTGCACACCCACCATGTCCTCGCTCGAGTACACCCGGAAATAGGCCGTGGAGAAGATGCGCTGCACCAGGCGCGCCGCGTCGGGGTCCGCCGACGCGGCCACGACAGCCGTGGGGTGCCGGGCATAGACCTCCTGGGCGAAGCTGGGTCCGGAGAGCGCGACGACGGCAGCCTCGGGGAACGTCTCCTGCAATACGTTCGTCATCGTCTTGAGGCTGTCCACCTCCAGGCCCTTGGAAACGCTCAAGATTGTCCGAGGAAGCGGACCGGGTGCGGGGCGAGCTCTCACGGTGGCGGGGCGAGCTGCTCGAGAGCGAGGTCGTCCCACGGAGAGGAGGCGACGACCG
>CAYGCN010000003.1:14909-21492 GCA_964348385.1 uncultured Gemmatimonadaceae bacterium | reverse complement strand
CGCTCACGATTGTCCGAGGCAGCGGACCGTCCGCGTCGGACGCCAACCGGGACATCACCTCTCGCACGACGTGTGAGGGCGTGGCACTCACCAACAAATCCACGCGGTGTGCCGCCTCCGCCAGCTCCGTATGTGCCACCAGCGTTTCGGCCAACCGGGCATCGGCCAGGAAGGTCTGGTTGACGTGGTTGCGGTTGATCGATTCGGCAACCTCGGGCTCGTAGGCCCACACGTGCACGTCGTTCCCGTCGGCGGCGAGCAGGTTGGCCAACGTCGTACCCCAGCTTCCAGCGCCGATCACCGCGATGCGCATCACGGTCCCTTCGGCTTGGCCCGGCGCCCGAACCGGTTCTCGGTGCCCGACAGCAATCGCGCGATGTTGCTCCGGTGCGTGAACACGATGAAGGCGGCGAGCACCACGCCGATCCAGAACACGTTGGTGGCATCCGGTGCCAGGAACCGGACGGCCAGCGGAAAGGTCAGCGCGCCCAGAATCGACGCCAGCGACACGAAGCCGGTGCCGGCCAGCACCGCAATCCATACGACGGCAGCGGCGGCGAGCGAGGTGGGCGCGAGACCGAGCACGGCCCCCGCCGCCGTGGCCACACCTTTGCCTCCACGGAACTTCATGAACACCGAGAACACGTGTCCGGCAACCGCCGCGCCACCCACGAACACCGGAATCCACGACCCCTGCCCCGCCCTCGCCGACGCGAGCAACACCGGTACCGCCCCCTTGGCGACGTCCACGAGGCCCACCGGCACGGCGTACTTCCACCCGAGCACGCGGTACACGTTGGTCGCTCCGAGGTTCTTGCTCCCGTGCTGCCGCAGGTCCACACCCGCGATACGGCCCGCGAGATAGCTCGTAGGCAACGATCCGGCGAAATACGCCGCAACCAGCCACAGGGGAATGTTCACCGTCGTCGTCTCTTCTGGCGCAGCTTGATACGCAACTGCACTCCCGTGAACCCCCACGCCTCACGAAATCCACGTTCCAGGTACCGTCGATACGACTCCCCGACGGCGTCCGGCTGATTCGCCACGATCGCGAAGGTCGGCGGGCGCTCGCCGATCTGGGAACCGTAGTACAGTTTCACTTCCTGACCGCTCTGCTGCGGCGGCTGCGTACGGGCCGTGAGCGCTTCCAGCACCCGGTTCACCTCGGCCGTCGCCACCCGGTGGGAGCGCCACCGCGCCACGTCGATGATCGCATCGAGGACCTTTCGCACCCGCTGCCCGGTCTTGGCCGAGACGTACAGGAACGGCACCGCCTCGAGAAACCGCGCCCGCGTCACCAACTGCCGCTCACCCCGCCGCGCCGTATCCGCGTCTTTGTCCGCGACCACATCCCACTTGGTCACGGCGATGATCAGACCCGCACCCCGCTCCCACGCCGACTGCGCGATCCGCAGATCCTGCCCCCGCATGCCCTCCGAAGCGTCCACCACGAGCACACAGACGTCGGACCGCTCGATGGCCCGCTCGGTCCGCAGAGTCGAGTAGAACTCGATCTCATCCTCTACTTTCGATCGCTTCCGTAACCCCGCGGTATCAATGAAGTTGAGCGCTTGGCCATGGTACCGCAAGGGGGAGTCCACGGCGTCGCGGGTCGTCCCGGCTTCGGGGGAGACGACGGACCGCTCCTGGCCCAGTAACCGATTTACCAGGCTCGACTTCCCCACGTTGGGCCGACCCACGACCGCCACCTGAATCTCGTCCTCCCCGGGCTCGCCTTCCTCGACCGGGAGCAGGCTCACCATCCGGTCGAGCAGGTCGCCCGTCCCTTTCCCTGTGGCCGCGGACACCGGCTGCGGGTCGCCGAGACCCAGCTCGTGGAAGGCGTAGTGCGAGACGTCGGACGCAAGGTCATCCGCCTTGTTCGCGGCGACGACCACGCGGTCCCGACGGGTCCGGAGCAGTTCGGCCACTTCGAGATCGATGGGATGCACGCCAACCTGGGTATCCACGACCAGCACGACGACGTCCGCCTCGGCGATTGCGGTGCGGATCTGCTGCCGGATGCCGGCGTGGAGACCCTGGTCGTCCTCCACCGTACTCCATCCGCCCGTGTCCACGAGCCAGAACCGCCGTCCCGTCCACTCCGTGAGCACGAAGTTGCGATCGCGGGTGACGCCGGGCCGGTCATCGACGATGGCCCGGCGCCCGCCGACGATACGGTTGAAAAGGGTCGACTTGCCGACGTTCGGCCGGCCGACGATGACGATCGTTGCTCGCCTCATGGTCCCACCGGCGGGCCCAGTGCGTCGATGAAATCGTACGAGAGTCGCAAGGGCACGCGTGCCTGCTGCCGCAGGTCGTCCATTGCGACGTCGTCCAGAAACGCACCGTGGTCGTTCACGGCTTCGGCCGGCAGCAACACCAGATCGAGGTCGGAGCGGTGCGCCACGCCGGTGGCGAACGCCGCACCTGGCAACAGGCCGGCCGACGTGACCGCCGAACCGAACAGCCCGTTCTCCAGCACCAGCAGCTCGAAGTCCGCTCCGGTGGTGTCGGTCAGCGTTTGCAGCACGAGCGGCATGAGGCGCCCCATGGCCGTGCCCGTTGCCACGCCGATACGCATGCCCGCAACCGATGGGAGGTCTCCCTCACGCTCCAGCACTCGCTGCTGCAGGAACCGAACGGCTCCCACCCCGTTCTCCACTTGCTCGAAGCCGTCATAGGTCTCCGCCGGCGGGAGATCCTCTCCAGCCACGAGGTACAGATCGTCCGAGCCGTACGCCCAGGAGATTCCCCGCGCTCGACGCGCACGACGTGCCACCTCCCGCACCGCGGCAATTGCCTCGCGGCACTCCGGCGGGGTCGGCTCGCGCACCAAGTGGTGCTTGGAGAATTCGGTGAGGCCGACCGGAACGACCGAGACCGACAGCACAGCGTCGCCAAGTGCGTAGAGATCGTCGAGGCTCCGGACCAAAACCGGCCCGTCATTGACACCCGGCTGCAGCACGATCTGCGTGTGCACCTTGATGCCGTGCTCGGTGAACCGCTCGAGTTGCGGGACGATGGCGGGTGCCCGGGGATGGCGCAGAATGCGGCGGCGCAGCACCGGATCCGTCGCATGCACGGACACGTAGAGCGGCGAGAGACGGTACTCGAAGATCCTCGCCTCGTCCTTTGGTTTCAGGTTGGTCAGGGTGGCGAAGTTGCCGTAGCGGAACGAAAGGCGGTAATCGTCGTCTCGGACGTACAGGTTCGACCGGAGTCCCTCCGGGAGTCCATCGACGAAGCAGAAATCGCAGCGGTTGGCGCAGCGGCGGATGTGCGGCGGCTCCAGCTCGACACCCAGCGGAAGGTCTTCAGGGCGCTCGATGTCGTACTCGATCAGCTCGCCATCAGGGGTGCGGGCGGCAAGGACGAAGTGCTCGTCAGCCGCGTGGAACTCCCAGTCGAGGAAGTCCTCGAGTTCGTGCCCATCGATGGACAACAGCTCGGTTCCCGCTGTGAGACCGAGCTCGGCGCCGAGGCTGTCAGGGGCGACCGACTGAACGCGAACCATCCCAGTGACCGTCCGTGCGGGGTGTTGGAACGAGCGATCAAAGATAACGCACCACTGCCCCGCCGCCGCTGGTCGCGCCGCGCGGTGCCGATCGGATCGAGCGAGTTACGCCCCGGCCGCGACAACCGGGGTGCTACTGCCGCCGATACCGCCAGGCCGCCGCGCCCGGCACGTTGGCGCTGACCGTGAAGGCGTGCCGCTGGTTCGGCTCGAGCGCGGGGATGGCTGCCGTCACCGAGGCGAGGACGGCCCCCGACACGTCGAGGAACTCGAACGTCAGCGTCGTGGCGGCGAGTTGCCGGGACGTGATGTTCGTGACCGAGCCGCTCACCGCGGCTTCGGTACGGACGGCGAGGAACCCCGTCACCGTGACCGCCCATCGCAGACCCTCGTCGGCAAGCGCCAGGTAGCTCTGGACGGAGTCGCGGTTGCCAGCGAGATCCCAGGCGGCCGCCATCATCCGCATCGTGTTCGGGTTCAACGGATCGATAGCGAGGAGCTGCCGTGCCGCCCTGGTCAGTTTCTGTCTGTCCCTCAGGGTATAGTAGGCGCGTGCCAGGACATATTGGGCCGCCTGAACGTACGGATTCCGGTTCGCCACGATCTCGAGCAGCGGGATGGCTTGCTCGGGATACCCGTCGTTGTAGATCGCCGTTCCCGCCTGCGCGAGCTTGTTGAGATCGACCTCCGGGAGCGTCGCGATGCGTCGAGTGGTCGACGCGATGCCCCGCGTATCGCCGAGGGCCCCGTAGCGGACCAGCAGTTGCAGTGCCATATCCGCATCGTCTGGGAACATCTCCAGGTAGCGCTCGTAGGTGGCCAGGGCCGGAGCGAACGCGCCACCGGCGGCGATGCTGTCCCGCTGCAGCGCGGCCCGGGCGTCGGGGAGCGCACGCCGCGCCGCCGCGATCCGTTGGGCCAGTGTGGTCGAGTCGCGCGACACGGCCTGCTGCACATCAGGTCGCAGCCGACGACCACTCCATTCGGCGATGAGACCGGCCAGTTGCGCTGAATCCCGCTCGATCGCCCGGATCAAGGTGTCCCGCTGGATGCGGCTCTGGACGATGCGGGCATTCGCGGGATCGTCGAGGGCCTGGGCTTCCCTCCCTCGCAGGATGGCGAGCATGGCCTGCCGCTGTCGGTCTGCATGCTCGTCGCCGCCGGCGGCACGCTCGACACCGATCTCGACGTATTTGTCGGCCGAGTCGAATTGCTGCTGCTCGGCATACATGCGGCTGAGCAGATACGGGATCTCCGCGTCGGTCGGCGCGATGGATTCCGCCAGGTGGAACAACGCGACGGCCGAATCGATGGTGCCCTCCTGCCACGCGACCAGGGCGCGTTCGCGAACCGATGGCAGGAGCCCGCTCAAGCGCCGCTTGACGTCAAGCTCACATGGCGGCGCGAGCCGAACGACGCGGCGAAACGCCGAGTCGGCACCGTACGCGTCGTCGTCGTACACGTAGTAGCGTCCCAGCCAGTACCACGCGGCGGGGTTGTCGGTCTGGTTGTGCTCCTGGATGGCCCGTAGCAGATCGTCGTGGGCATGGCCGAACTCGTTGCGGGCTTTGGCATCGTCATCGGCTTCGACGGCGCTCTTCAGGTGCATCATCCCGCTGTTGACCCGTTGGTGCCCCGGCTCCAGCGCGCAGGGGTCCTGGGGCACTTCCCACGCCCGTTGCGCGCGAAGTCCCTGGGGCAGGAGTAGCAGGCCGGCGAGCACAGCGAAGAGCGAACGGCAGGGCAAGCGCATGGGGACCTCCCCACCAGGGTTGCGGCTTGCGGGAGGCTCTCCTGCACGATATGCCGCCGCCGGGCACACCGCAAATCGGGTTGCGTCGTCCGCGGCTACGGGACGCCAGGTGGCCGTACCCCCAAGAAGATGCGCCCGGCCGCGGCCGGGCGCTGGCGTTGATCAGAGCGGGCGACCGGATTCGAACCGGCGACGTCCAGCTTGGGAAGCTGGCATTCTACCCCTGAATTACGCCCGCGAAGCGTAGTGCAATGTGGCCGGGCTGGGTGGTACCGTCAAGCGGTTGTGGCGCGTGGCTGCTGCCCACCTTGATCCACAAACGACGCGAGCCCCGCCGCGCAGAGGCGACGGGGCTCGCGTCCAGGGCCCACACGGTGGACGTCGCGACTCAGCCGCGCGTTCTGAGCCGCGCGATGCGCTCCTCCAACGGCGGATGGGTGCTGAGCAGTGTGCGCAGGCCCTTCCCGCGGATACCGAACGCGGCCAGGTTGTCCGGCAGCTGCGCTGGCGCGTCCTTCACGGCCCGGAGTCGGTCCAACGCCGCCGCCATGGCGCCAGCACTCTTGAGCCTGGCCCCGCCAGCATCCGCCCGGAACTCCCGGCGGCGGGAAAACCAAGCGACGATGACGCTCGCCAGCACGCCGAACGCAATTTGGAGGCCGATGTAGATCAGGAAGCGGCCACGGCCGAACTGGCTGGCGATGACCCGCGCGATGAAGATCACGAACGTGTTGAGCACGCCCTGGATCAGCGTGAGGGTTACCATGTCGCCGTTCACGATGTGAGCGACCTCGTGCCCCAACACCGCCTCGACCTCGTCCTTGTTCATGAGCTGCAGCAGTCCGGTGCTCACGGCGACGAACGCCTTGTTCCGGAACATACCGGTCGCGAACGCGTTCGGGTCGGGCGAATTGAACACGGCCACCTCCGGCATCCCGATGCCGGCCTCGCGGGCCTGCCGCTCAACGGTCTCGACCAGCCACCGCTCCACCTCGTTGGCGGGTCTGTCGATCACGCGCGCGCCCGTCGCCCGCTTCGCCACCCACTTCGAAATGGCGAGTGAGAAGAACGCACCACCGAAGCCGAACAGCGCACACCAGATGAGCAGCTGGACGTAGGGTGCATCCGGGGGAATGATCCCGAGCGCCGTCAGGACCGCCATCGCGATCCCGGCCATCACCAGAACGGCCATGTTGGTCGCGAGGAACAGCAGGATTCTCATCATCGATTCCCTCCTGAATTGCTGTAGAAGCTAGTGAGGCCCGGACCCGGCGACAACGCCTCCACGCACAGCGAGGGGCGCCCATCGACGC
>CAYGCN010000003.1:2011-14899 GCA_964348385.1 uncultured Gemmatimonadaceae bacterium | reverse complement strand
CGCGAGGTAGGCGCGCTTCAGGACGAATCGATCGCCCGCCCTCGCGCTCGGGTGTACCGAGCGCCCAGTCCTCAGCCTTCGACTTTGTACCGAGCGGCCACGATGCCCTCGCCGGCCACCCGCACGGTGAACGGCTCCGAGCTGCCGGCCGTAAGGGTTCTGGTCTCCAACGCACTGGTGGTCACGACGTTTCCCTGCGCATCGAGGAACTCGAACGAGAGCCCGGGCATTACGACGTCGGTGCTGCCCATGTTGGTGACCCGTCCCTGGATCGTGTAGCCGCCCTCGTCGGCTTGCATCATATCGAGGTAGACGTCGAACGTGAGCGCCTCGATCCGCTCGAGCACTGCAAGCGTCGAGTCGTCCTTGCGCTGCAGCTGGAACGATGCGGCCAACAGCCGCATGGCCTCGCTGCTCTGCGGGTCGATGCTGACGAGTTTCCGGGTGACGGCTTCCATGGCCTGCGCCGCTTTGTCCCGTGCCTCCCGCGGCTCGTTATCGTCGTTGCAGATCGCCAGGTACGTGTTCGCGAGGTTGTAGAGCCCCGGTCGGAAGTTCGGCGTCTTCTCCAGCCCGAGGCTGAATGCCCTGGCCGATTTGTGGAACTGCTCGGCGACGAACAACGCCTCACCCGCACGGAATAGGTCCATCGCATCCATTATTGGGGCGCGGGCCAACACGCTGTCGTACAGCTGCAGCGCCTCCTCCCCCTTGCCGGACCGCTCGAGCGCCCGCGCCAGTCCTGTCAGCGCCTGTGAGTCGTCGGGGTTGACCTCGGTGCGATACCGCCGGTACCACACGGCGGCCGAGTCCCACTCCTCCTGCATGCTGTACACCAGGCCGACGTTGAACACGGCATCCTGGTAATTCTGTGTCCGAGACGAATCGGCGTCGCCGAGGGCCACGGTGGCCTTGAAGAAGTGGATCGCGCTGTCCAGCACGCCGTTGCTTCCGTAGATCCGCGCCAAGTAATACGGGGTGAGGTTGTCCTCCGGGTAGATCGCCCACGCCTCGAGGAGGATGTCCTTCGCGCCATCGAAGGCGCCCTGGCGCATGATCTCGATGGCCCGATTGATCGTGGGAACCCAGAGCCGCTCGCGGTAACTCTTGATGTCGTCAGCACACTCGGGCGCCATCTGCTCGGCCTTGTCGAATGCCGAATCGGCGCCGAAGGCATCGCTTGTCATGACATAGTAGCGCCCCAAGTAATACCAGGCGGCAGGGTTGTCCTGCTGTCCGCGCTGCATCGCGTCGACAAGGTTGCGATGCGCGTCGTTCAGCAGGCGCTCCCGCTTGTCCTCGTCGGATTCCTCACTCGCGCTCTTGATGTACGTGACCCCGCTGTTGACGAGGAAATGGCCCGTCGAGAGCTCACACTGCGGGGGTTGGAAGCCGCCCTGTGCCATGGCCTGCGGCGCCGCCACGGCAACGCCCGATGCTGCTGCGATCCCGACCAACAGTTTTCGCATGCTCACCACTCCTTGAATCACTCGCCTGCTCACGCTTTCGAAAGTAGGTGCTCCGCTCGACGTTCTGCCTCCCGTGCCACGTCGAGCACCGACCGATTGAGGGCTTTTGCGGCCAGCACGACATCATCGTACTCCGCCTTCACACGCTGGCCCTGCGGCCCTTCTCGTACCTTCACTCGTACCCTCGTGGAGCCTTCAAGCTCCACGGCAATCTCGCGCCGTGCCAGTGTCGAGCGCCAGGCCGGCCAGCGTCGGACGCCGGCGGTGGTCCCGTGCGCGAACAGGGCCGCCACGACCCGGTCCGCGGCGCTCACCGGCGTCAACACCTCGATGCGGATACTGCTGCGCCCCTTCTTCCCCTGGCTGGACCAGGTCTGGCAGTCGAGGGCACCGGCGTCGAAGACGGCCTGGCGCAGAGGCTCGACGTACTCCGGCGTCATGTCGTCCACGTCGGTCACAATCACCTCCACGTCGCCGGCCTCCGGCGCGGCCTCGGCCACGATGAGCCGCAACGCGTTGGGCCACCGTCGATCGTCGCGGGAACCGGCGCCCCAACCGCTCGCAAGGACCCGCCACCGATCAGGCGGCGGGCCGGACGACAGGACGCGGAGCAATACGGCGCCCGTGGGTGTCGTTGCCTCTCCCTCGATCGGGCCGCCGCTGGTGACCTCGATGCCCTCGAGCAGCGCCAGCGTGGCGGGCGCGGGCACCGGGAGGTTGCCGTGAGCCACGTCGACCCAGCCGCGGCCGACCGCCACCGGTCGGTGGTAGACGGCCTCGACCCCCAGGCGCTCGATCCCCGCCACCGCGCCGACGATGTCGAGCACGGCGTCGATGGCGCCGACCTCGTGCAGATGAACGGCGCCGGGTGCTACACCGTGCACTCGTCCCTCAGCCTCGCCCAGGAGCTCGAACGCCCGCACGGCTTTGGCGCGGACTGCATCGCTCACGTCCGCCTGCCGGACCAGCTCGATGAGGCTGCCGACCGAGCGGCCGTGGTCGCCCTGCCCCGGCTCGGCCGGGATGGCGAAATCCACCTTGACCGCACTGAGCGCCGCCCGAGTCACTGTCCGGATGCTGACGCGAACGTCCGGGAATCCGACACGGGCCGGGAGTCCCTCGAGCCAGACCGGATCCAGTCCGGCCCCGACCAGGGCGCCCAACATCATGTCACCACTGATCCCCGCCGCGGGATCGAGAATCGCAATGCGCATAGCAGCCGGAACTGCCGAAACTATACAATATCGACGGCTAGGGCCTGTATAGCCACCCCGCCCCGGTGTTGAACAAGATGACGCGATCCCGTCGCCCGATACTCCCCCCTTCGAGCAGCATCTCGAGCGCCGCCAGCGTGGCACCACCCTCCGGACTGGCATCCACGGCTTCACTCTCTGCCATCCGCCGTTCGGCGGCCTTCAGCACCTCGTCCGTCACGGCCACGGCACGACCGCCGCTGTCCTTGAGTGCCCTGAGAATGATGGCGCCGCCCAGGGGCGACGGAACGCGCAACCCCGAGGCCACCGTCCATGGATCGGCCCATGGTTCCGTTCGGTCCGCGCCGCGCTCGAACGCGTCCACCACCGGTGCGCATCCCGTGGACTGCACGCTGAACAGCCTCGGCATCGCACCGCTGACCCATCCCGCCTCGAGCAGCTGGCGGAACGCGATCCACATGCCGATGAGTCCCGTTCCGCCACCCGTCGGGTAGATGATGGCATCGGGGAGCGTCCACCCCAGTTGCTCCGCGATCTCGAGTCCGAGGGTCTTTTTGCCCTCGATCCGGTACGGCTCCCTGAGTGTGGAGACATCGAACGCGTCGTGCTCGGCAGCATAGCTGCGCGCGGCTTTGCCGCAGTCGCCGATATGGCCGTCCAACAGCTCGAGGTGCGCACCGAAGACGCGGATCTGCGCGATGATCGTCGGTGGCGTGGTCTCCGGGGCGAAGACGTGGACCGGGATGCCGGCCCGGCGCCCGTACGCACTGAGGGCCACGCCTGCGTTCCCCGCCGTCGGCACCGTGAATGCCTTCGCCCCCGCAAGCCTCGCCCGGGTCACGGCGGCTGACAGGCCCCGCGCTTTGAACGAGCCGGTGGGATTCACGGCCTCGTCCTTGATCCACAGATCGTGCATTCCCAAGCCCCGGCCCAGGGCCGGCGCCGGCAGCAGCGGTGTGCCACCCTCCCCCAACGTCACCGGGTGCTCGCCTTCCTCGAGCGGCATCCACTCCCGATACCGCCACATGGTCCACGGCCGCCGGGCAATCTCGGCCTTGAGCGCAGGTGCCGGGGTGGCGTCGTATTGCACCAGCCACGGCGCCCCGCACCGGGGGCAGACGTCGGGCAAGCCGTCGGCATCACGTGTGGCGTCGCAGGCGGAGCACACGAGGCTCCAGGGCTTCGTCATTCCTGTACGCTCTCCAGGATTCGGTCCGCGAGTTTGAGGGAAAACCCGGGCAGCGCCGCAATCTCCTCGGGGGTGGCGAGCCGCACGCCCGCCAGGCTGCCGAAGCGCTGCAACAGCACACGCCGGCGCTTCTCACCCACGCCCGGGATGTCGAGCAGCTCGGAGGTCAGCGTGCGGGCTCCGCGTCGCGCGCGGCTGTACGTCACCGCCACGCGGTGTGCCTCGTCGCGCGCACGCTGGAGCAGCCTGAGCGAGGGAGCACGGGATGCGAGGCGGAGGCTCTCTCTCCTTCCCGGCACGAAGACCTCCTCTTCCCGCTTGGCGAGGCTCACCACCGGCAGGTCTGCAAGCCCGGCGTCGGCCAGCGCTCCGGCCGCCGCGCCCACCTGCCCCTTCCCACCGTCGATCACGATCAGATCCGGCAGCGGCTTGTCTTCCTCGATCCGCCGGCGAACGAAAGGGCTCACCACCTCGCGGATTGCAGCATAGTCATCCTGCTGTCGTTGGCCAGGGCTGTCATCCGGCTCACCCGAGTTGTCGGGTTCTCCGCGGATGCGAAACCGACGGTACTCGCTCTTCTTGGGCCGCCCGGCCTCGAACCAGACGAGCGATCCCACCGTGTCGCGCCCCTGATTGGTGGAGACGTCGATGCACACCAGGCTCCGCGGGACCACGGTGAGTCCGAGGTCGCGCCCCAGCGCATACACCGGGTCCTCGACCCGCTCGTCGGTCTCGAACGACTCGATCTTGAAGCTCTCCATGAGGTGACGCGCGTTCTGGTCGGCCAACGCGACGAGCCGTTGGTTCACCCCCCGCTTCGGCACCAACCACTCGACATCCGATCCAAGCTCCATCAAGGCGTCGAAGTCCGACGGTGAAAATGGCAGCACCACGCGCCGCACCCTGGCGTCGGCCTTGAGGTAGTGCTGCACCAGGAAGCGACTGAGGATCTCCTCATCCGGCGCGTCGGCGAGATTCTGGAAGAACCGCTGCTCCCGGGCCAGTACCTTGCCCCCTCGAAGGCGCACGAACACGCCCACGGCATCATCGCCGTCCCGGGCATACCCGATGGCATCCGCATCACGCCCGCCGACGATTTCGACGCTCTGCGGCTTTTCCACCTGCTCGAGCCACGCGAGCCCGTCGCGGATCTCCGCCGCACGCTCGAAATCGAGTTGACGGGACGCCTCGTCCATGCGTTCCCGCAGCCGCTGTCGCACCGCCACCGTCTTGCCTTCGAGAAAGATCACCACGTCGTCGATCATATCGCGGTAGTCGGCCTCACTCTGGAGGCCGACGCACGGAGCGAGGCATCGATGGATGTGATAGTCGAGGCAGGCGCGGTCAGGGGCGTCGTGCGGGAGGGCGTAATGACAGGATCGCACGGTGAAGATGCGGCGGATGATGCGCAGCGTGCGACGCAGCACGCCGACGTCCGTGTACGGCCCGAAGTAACGCGCGCCCTCGATGTCGAGCCGTCGCACGACGAGCACCCGAGGGAACGGCTCGGACAGCGTCACGGCGATGTGAGGGTAGCTCTTATCGTCGCGGAGCTGCACGTTGAACCGCGGCCGATACTCCTTGATCAGATTGTTCTCGAGGAGCAGGGCCTGGCTCTCGGACGGGACGACGATCGTCTCGAGATCGTGCACGAGGCACAGCAACCGCTGCTGCAGCGGTCCGGAAGGCAGGTCCCCGGAAAAGTAGTTCCGAACCCGTGTCCGGAGCCGCTTCGCCTTCCCGACGTACAGCACGCGGCCGTCCGCGTCCTTCCAGAGGTACACGCCGGGCTCGTCGGGAAGTGAACTCAACTTCCGTTCGATCAGTGGCGGCGCGGCGGTCATGACTCGAGATCGTGTCGGATCTTCTGTCTCACGTGGAGACGCCCTCCGGCGGCTGGCCGGTCAGGGGGACGGTGACCTGCGCACGCGGGCGAGCAGCCCTCTGGCATCGGGATGGCCCAACAGCACCGTGCACGCCCCGTAAACTAATCCGAATGTCGGAAGGGCGAGCGCGGCGGCGAGTCCGACCCGCCCATCGACTGCGCGGGAGACCACGAGCGCCGCGAGGGTCGCCGGCACGACCGAGCCGGCGGCCACGGCGAGCCACCGCTGCATCATCCCTCCCGTGATGGAGCCGACTCGGCGCACCAACGTGGCCAGGTTGAGACCGGCGTTGAGATACGCGGCGATCGCGGCGCCAAGGGCGATGCCAGCGGGGCCGAACCGCTGCATGAGGAGATAGGCGGAGCCGGCGGACACCACGACCGAGAGCGCGGCGATGCGCACGGGCGTGCGGGTGTCGCCGAAGGCGTAGTGCCCCGACGCGAACAGTTTCACCGTCGCCTGGGCCGGGATGCCGATGGCGTATGCGGCGAGCACGCCGGCGGCGATGGCCGTCTGTGCCGATCCGAAGGCCCCGGTCTGGAACAGGGCGCTCAGGATCTCCGACGGCAGCGCCGCCAACGCGGCGGCCGATGGCAGCACGAAGAACGCGACGCGCCGGAGCCCGAGCGCGAGCCGGGCTCGCAGTTCCTCGACGTCGCGCCCGGCCACGGTCCGACTCAGTTCCGGAAGGGCCACCGCCGCCACGCTCACGCCGAACAGCGACACGGGCAGGAGCGCCACCAGTTGCGCGTAGCCGAGAATAGCGACCGCCCCGGTGGGAAGAAGCGAGGCCAGCTGCTGATCGATGAGGCTGGAGATCTGGTACACGCCCGCCCCGAACACGACCGGAATCCACGCGCGGATGACCCGGGTCACCCCGGTGGTGCGGAGGCGCAGGCTCCAGCGCAGCCGGCCTACGAGCCGGAGCGTGGCGGGAAGCTGAATGGCCACCTGGAGAATGCTGCCGACCAGCGCGCCCCACGCGAGCGCCACCACGAGCCGGATCTCGAGCAGCATCCCACCGAGGGCGAGGAGGGTGGCGATCTGCGCGATGTTCCACACGGCGGGCGCGGCGTACGACAGGAAGAACCGCCGGTGGCTGTTGAGCACGCCGAGGCACCACGCCGACAGGATCAGGACCCCTGACATGGGGAACATGATCTCGACCAGTCTGACGGTGAGGTCGCGCTTGGCTCCCGAGAATCCGGGCGCCGCGAAATCGGTCACGAGTGGGGCGAACACGATCCCGAGCAACGCGGCGGCGGCGGTCAGCAGCACCAGCAGCGACGCGATCACCCCCGACAGCTTGCGCGCGTCCTCGACCTCGCCACGCTCGATCATCCCTGCGTACACCGGGATGAACGATGCGGACAGCGTTCCCTCACCGAGCAGATTGCGAATGATGTTCGGGATCCGCAGTGCGGCACGGAACGCGTCGGCCGCGGCCCCATCGCCGAAGTAGTGCGCAAACACCCGCTCCCGCACGAAGCCGAGAACGCGGGTGAGGAGAATACCGGCTCCCACCCGCGCGGCCAGTCGTCCCGATCCCGGCGTCGTGCTCATCGAGTGGGGCCGCTCCGGCGGCTCGGCGCGTCCGGCGGCCGACCGCTCTCGAGCAGATGGCGCAGGACGTCGATCTCGTCACGGAGGTCCTGCAGACCGCGCGACACCGTCTCGACGTCATCTTCCAAGGCCAGCAGTCGCCGGGCCAGCACGGCGACGCGCTCGTCATGAGGCGGCGGCGCAGGCAGCTCCTCGGGCGGGCGGCGCCGACGAGGGATGTCCAGGAGCACGGCGGCGAGCGGAATGAGCAGCGCCAGAAGCAGCACCAACCCGAGCACCCAGATCATGGCGCCGTTACGGACCGAGGTCCTGACCCTCCACGCGACCGACGAACTGTCGTGTCCGGTCGAGCGCTTCGGCCAGGAACTGCGGCCCGTACCGAATGAGGTATGGTGCGACCGTGAACACCCGCTCCTGCGGCTGACCGTTGGGCAGAAGATTGTTGCGGGCCTTGGCGACCTGCTGTGCGACGATCTCGTTCTGCTTCTTCAGATGGGATATCAGTCGCTTCTCGATGCCGCGGACGCCGGACAGCGCGCTGTTGCGCGCGTGTTGCACCGGCTTCTTCATGGTCGGGTCGATCTCGATGGCCGCCTGCTCGAGCCGACCATACTCGTGCTCGAGGGCCTCGGTGATCGCATGGAGCGCGGCGGTGGCCTCGGCCGGCATGTCGTCCCGTGCCAGCGTGGCCTCCAGGTCGCCGCGACCGAGCGCCTCGAGCGAGATCGCGTACTTGTCCAGCACCTTCTGCACTCGCTGCTCCACGATCGTCGCCGACCAGCGTGGGACCGGGGTCTGCGGTGTGATGCCGAGCAGCTCATACACCGGCGCGCATTGCGGCAGGTACGCGAGTTCCCCTGGACCCGCGACGTAGGCCAGCGTGGGGAGAATCGCCGCTTCGACCACCGGACGGAGCAGCACGTTGGGCGAGAGACGGGTCGGCTCCTCCTCGGCAACTCTACGAAGCTGATCGAGGTCCCACGACTCTCCCGAGCGCCGCGCCGTGAACCGCATGCCGTCCACGACCAGGCGATCCCGCCCCAGGAGCCCTTCGACCATCACCAGCGACGCCCCGTCGCCCACATGTACGGGCGCGCGATGTCCCGCACGCTCCATGTCCTGCGCCGTTTGCGCGAGCGCTCCGTCCAAGGCCGACGCCTGGTCGAGGGCCGTCAGGAGGTGGGATGCCATGACGCGCTTCGTCTCACGGTGCGTCGGGCGGAAGACCACCAACCCGAGCGGCCCGAGGAGGTCGGCCACGGCGCCGGCGAACGCCGATGCGAAGTCGTTTTCGGTGCGATAGTGCCGTTCGAGCCACGCCAACACCCCGGTACGGAACTCGGTTTCCGGCGTGTGGGTCACCAGCGAGGCCATGACCGAGGCGATCTCGGGACCCAGCGGCTCCCGATAGAGCGGTCGCAGGGGATCGTCCGTGTCCCTCGCCCGCAGCTCCACGCGGTCGATCTCGTTGTCCAGCCGGAGGAAGTGCAGATGGTTGGCTTCGGCGAAGTCATGGTCGTCGCCGGCCACCCAGAACACCGGGACGACCGGTCGTTCAATCGCGGGCTCGAGGGACTCGGCGAGGGCGATCGCCGTGAGCGCCTTGTAGACCGTGAACAGCGGACCGGTGAGGAGTCCCGGCTGTTGACCGGTGGTGACGCATAGCGCGCGCCCGCTGAGCAGCAGATCGAGGCGCTCGCCCGCCGGGCCGTCCGCCACGAATGCCGGGCGCAGCGCCGGGTCCACCGTCACGCCGCGGGTGCCTGCCAGGCGTCGGGCATCCAGCCGCGGGAACGGACCGAGCGGCCCGGAGTGGAAGGCGAGGCTCACGATCCCGCCGCCGTCGGGTTGGGCTGTCGGCCCGTCACTGCTCGCGTCGCTTGTGATATGGCTCGTTCCGCAGAATCGTGCTCGCGCGGTACAACTGCTCGAGCAGGACGAGGCGGGCGAACTCGTGCGGCAGCGTCAAGGAGGAGAGACTCAGCGACTCGTCGGCCTCCCGCAGGATCGAGTCGTCGAGGCCGTGGGCACCACCGATGGCCAGTACGGTTTCGCAGCCGTCGGTCTGCCACCGCTCCAATCGCTCCGCGAGTTGTTCGGAGGTGAGACGGGTCCCGTTGCGCGTGAGGGCGATCAGACGGGCGTTCTCGGGGAGGGCCTTCCGGATAGCGTCACCCTCGATGCGCCGGCCCGCCGCCGCGTCGGCATCGGGCCGCTTGCCGTCGCGCACCTCGGTGATCGCGAAACGGTGATACCGCCGAATGCGTTCGGCGTAATCTCGGCACGCCTGGCGCAAGGCAGGATCCTTGATCCGTCCCACCGCAACGAGGCGCAGGCGCATCACGCATAGAGCCCGCGCAGCCGGTGCACGGCCGCGACCCGTTCGATGGCCAGCATGTAGGCCGCGATCCGCATGTTGACCGAATGGCGCTCCGCCACGGAGATCACGTCCCGGAACGATCTCGTGATCACACCTTCGAGTCGCTCATTGATCATCGCCTCGTCCCAGAAGTATCCCATGCGGTCCTGCACCCATTCGAAGTAGCTGACCGTCACGCCCCCGGCATTCGCGAGGATATCAGGAATCACGAATACGCCCTTCTCCTCCAGCACGCGATCCGCGCCCGGCGTCGTCGGGCCGTTGGCGCCCTCGCAGATCACCTTGGCGCGCACGTCGGCGGCATTGTTGCGCGTGATCGCGTTCTCCACGGCGGCGGGCAGCAGGACATCCACGTCCATCGTGATGACCTGCTCGGTCGGAATCTCCTCGGCACCCGGATACCCGGCGAGATACCGATGCTCGCGCACCCACGCGATCGCCCCCTCCACGATGATGCCATTGGGATTGTAGATCGCGCCCGAGATGTCGCTGGCCGCCACCACGGTGAGGCCCTCGCGCTCGAGCAACGCCGCGGCGGTCGATCCGACGTTGCCGAACCCCTGCACCGCCACCTTTGTGCCTCGCAGCGGCAGGCCGAGATACTTGAGGGCCTCGCGCGTCGCGAGCATGCACCCGCGTCCAGTAGCCTCGCGCCGCCCCAACGATCCCCCCATTTCGATCGGCTTGCCCGTCACGACCGCGGTCACCGGATGCCGTTCGTGCATGGAGTACGTGTCCATGATCCAGGCCATCACCCGCTCATTGGTGTTGACGTCCGGTGCCGGAATGTCGAGCGCCTTCACCTCGTCGAGCGTCACCCGCTGGTCGAAGCGGATGCCGCCCTTCCCAGGGCCGCGCGCCGTGTTGTGCACCACGCGGTATCCCGTGAAGACCTCGATCTCGGCGTTGTCGAGCTGGATCGGCACCGACACGATCAGCTGCTTCTCGGGCATTCGGAGTACGCGGTAGATCCCGGGGTCCAGATCGAGGCGCTCCGCCGCGTGGTCGAATCGCGCCATCATCGCCTCGAACGGGTTGTCGTCGTCGAGATGCGGATCCTTGTCGGGACCGATGATGTCGCTCGCCGTCCGTCGCGTGCGGTTCGCCTCTGTTCGTCCGGTCATCGCAGGTCAACGGCGGCCGAGCCACCGGGGTTCGGATCGGGATTCCACAGGCCCGTGAGCTCCCCTACCGCGGCGTTCAGTGCCGTCTCGACCGTTGGGCCGCCGCGATCCCATTCGAGCCCGATCTGGGCAACGAGCGGCTCGGGCGCACTCCTCGGCCACTGATGTCGGAGCTTCACAGCGTCCTTTTCGGTGACTACAACGTAATCAACCGCCTGCCTCCCGTGCAGGAGGCGTCGAATGTCGCGGTCACCGTAGCGATGATGGTCGGCGAACGGCACCAACCGAACGGTGGCGCCCAGGTCACGGCACTGACGAGCGAAGGCGTCGGGGTCGGCAATCCCCGCGCCAGCCGCGATACGCGCACCCTGAAGTGCCGTCAGCGGGACATGCGACTCGGTCAACAGGCGTCGAAAGCCATCCAGCCGGAGGTGGGCGATGGCGAACCTCGCTTGCGGGGCGACGTCATACGCACGTCGCGCCGTCTCGACGGCGGCATCGAGTGTGGCCCACTTACGGGTCACCACGACGAGATCCGCTCGCCGAAGTGCGGACCAGCTTTCGCGCCAAGGGCCCGCGGGCAGCATCCAGCGAACGGCACGTCCCGACTCCGCGCTCAGGACGGCGATGTTGAGGTCGCGTCCCACGTCGAGTCGCTGGTAGGCGTCGTCCATGACGATGACCTGAGCCCCCCGCGCCACCGCGGCGCGGGCCGCAGCCAGGCGATCCGGGTCTTCCACCACGATGGCCCGCGACAGCTGGCGCCGATGGACGTCGCCTTCATCGCCGCCGTACCCGCGCAGCAGGATGGCGGCGCGGAGTCCGTGGTCGCTGTAGTAGCGCGCGATCCAGTTCGAGAGCGGGGTCTTGCCGGACCCGCCAACCGTGAGGTTGCCGACGGCAATGGTGGGCACGGAAGGAATGCCAGTCTTGAGCAAGCCGGACCGATAGGCCCGAGCACGGAGCGACGCGAGGGCCCGGTACATCAGCGACGGTGGCAAGAGCGCGAGCCGAGTGAGGCGGGCGCTCGTCGCTCGAGACGCCCACAACCACCGCGTCACCCGATACATCGAGCCTCCACTTCGGCGTCGGCGATGGCGCGCTCCAGCGTGAGGCGTACTGCATCCGCCTCACAGGTGGCCGACACCACGAGCGGCGCGCCGTACACCACTTTCACCGTGGCAAACGGCCGCGGGACCAGAAAGCCATCCCAGGAACGTGCCCGCCACGCCGACGAGGCGGCCGCAGCGACCGGAATGATGCTGGCGCCGGCGCTGCGCGCCGCCGCGAGCACCCCGGCCTTGGCCACTTGAGCGGGACCCTGCGGACCGTCCGGTGTCACCGCCCCGTCGCCACCCGCGCGAAGCACCCGAATCAAACGCCGCAGGCCGTTGCTCCCGCCTCGGGTGCTCGAGCCGTACACCACCTCGTACCCCCAGCGTCGGGCGGCTCGCGCCAGCCGCCTGCCGTCTCCGTGGGCGCTCACAAGCAGGGTGATGGGTTGGCGACGTCGGTGCCACAGGGGCATCAGGAGTTGTCCGTGCCACACGGCGAACAACACAGCCGACCCCGCGGCACGGGCGGCCTCGACGTGTTCTTCACCGACGGCGTCGACCTTCCAGGTCCCGGCGAGTGCCTGAACCACATGCTGACCGAGCCACTCCAGCGCGCCACTCATGCCGCGTGCGCGAGTGCCAGCTGCGCCACACGGCGGGCTGCACCAGGTGTGCCGAGCGCGGAGCGGACCGTCGCGAACCCAGCCCGCTGGCGTGCCGCCTCGATGCCGTCCTCGAGCAGCCCGGCCACCAGGCGACCCATCACCTGCGGGCGTGCCTGTCGCTGGAGGCATTCGGGTGCCACCTCGCGCCGAGCCACCAGGTTCACCAGCCCGACGTGCGGCACCCGCACGACGCGACGCGCGACTTCGAACGTGATCGGATGCATCCGGTAGGCGATCACCATCGGCACGTCGGCCAGCGCCGCCTGAAGCGTGCTCGTTCCCGACTTGCACAGCGCCACGTCCGCGGCGGCCAGCACGGTCGGCGCGTCATCATGGTAGAGGA
>CAYGCN010000003.1:854-2001 GCA_964348385.1 uncultured Gemmatimonadaceae bacterium | reverse complement strand
TCTGCCGAAGAGAATGCCTGGGCACGTCCGGCCACGACCACACGCAGGTCGGGGTGGTCGTCCCTCAGACGCAGGGCGGTATCGCGGAACGGAGCCCAGTGCCGCCGCTGCTCTCCGGGCCGGCTGCCCGGGAAGACGGCCAGCACGCGGTCGGTCAGGGCGACCCCGAGCCGGCGGCGCGCCTCCGTCCGTCCCGGCGGGCGCGGATCGTCGAGCAGCGGGTGACCCACGAAGGTCGTCGGAATGCCCTGTTCGCGAAACAGCGGCTCCTCGAACGGCAGAATGACCGCGAGGTGACGCACGCAGCGGCGGAGCGTAGCGAATCGCCTGCGACCCCATGCCCACAGCTGCGGCGCGATGTAATAGAGGACCGGGACACCCCGCGCCGTGAGCAGACGCGCCAGTCTGAGGTTGAACCCGGGGTAATCCACCAGCACCGCCAGGTCGTAGCACCGTGACGCAACTCGACGCTCCACGGCACGCAGGAGGCGCCAATGAGCCGGAATCGTGCCCACCACCTCCACGACGCCCATTGCCGAGAGCCGATCGCACCGTGCCAGCAGCGCGGCACCGTCGTGTGCCAGGTGCGAGCCCCCGATGGCATCGACGACGAGGTCGGGGATGGTCTCGCGGAGTACACTCACGACCGACGCGGCGTGCCGATCGCCGGACGGCTCACCCGCCGAGACGAGTATCTGCTTCACACGAGCACGCCTCGTTCCGAGCGTGCGACGAAATCGACCAGACGCAACACTTCGGGCACCTGCCTCGGTTCGGCACGAAGCAGTGTGGCGGCTTCCGAGGGCGTGAGATCGGAGTTGAACAACAGGCGATAGGCGTGCTTCAGCGCGAGACGAACCTCGGTCGGGAAGCCGGCGCGGGTGAGCGCGATGGTGTTGATGCCGAACAGCTTGAGCGGATCGCCCACCGCCCGGGTGTACGGGGGCACGTCTTGTGGGACTCGAGAGCCCCCTCCCACGAATGCGTACGTTCCGATACGGACGAACTGGTGCACGGGGCACAGCCCACTCACGAACGCGTGGGATTCGATGTGCACGTGGCCCGCCAACTGCACCATGTTGGCGATCGTGACCCCGTCCTCGATGACGCAGTCGTGGGCCACGTGGACGTAGGTCATCAGGAAGCA
>CAYGCN010000003.1:0-777 GCA_964348385.1 uncultured Gemmatimonadaceae bacterium | reverse complement strand
CGTGCCGCGGTGGAGCGTCGCGTACTCGCGAATGACCGTCTCGTCACCGACCTCGAGCCACGTGTCGGTTCCGGCGAACTTGCGGTCCTGTGGGGCGGCGCCGAGAATGCTCCCGGCGCCGACCACGCACCGCGCACCGAGCCGAGTGTTCCGCTCGATCACCACGTGCGGACCGATGCGGGTTTCACCCCCAATCGAGACATCGGGACCCACAATGGCAAAGGGCCCGACCGCCACGTCGTCCCCCACCTGCGCCCGAGGATCGATGAGCGCCGTAGGGTGGATGTCGCGGCTCATCGGTCCACGATGGCCGCCATCATCTCAGCTTCCGCCACCGGCTGCCCGTCGACGTAGGCGACGCCCTTCATGGCGCATGTCCGGCCGCGGAACCGGACCATCTCGAGCTCAAATCGGAGCTGATCACCCGGCACGACGGGACGTCGAAATCGTGCCCGGTCGATAGACATGAAATACAGCAGCTTGCGAGCTCGTTCGGGCTCATCGTGCAACAGCAGGAGTCCTCCGGCCTGCGCCATCCCCTCCACCAGGAGGACCCCGGGCATCACCGGGTGACCCGGAAAGTGACCGTTGAAGATCTCCTCATTCCCGGTTACGTTCTTGATCGCCACGACCCGCCGTCCGGGCTCGATCTGCAACACGCGGTCGACCAGAAGCAGCGGATACCGGTGAGGGAGAATCGATTTGATCCAATCGAGATCCCGTTCGAGCTCGCCGCTATCCAAGATCCTTCTCCTCGGCACCCCGGGCTCGGGCCTC
>CAYGCN010000002.1:61883-73194 GCA_964348385.1 uncultured Gemmatimonadaceae bacterium | reverse complement strand
GCGTACGAGGAAGCACGCATCCTGCGGGCGCGCCGATCCCTCGCCACGCTCCTCGACGACCCGACCCTCGACGAGCATCGGCGGGCGTTGTTCCAACTGGTGTTGGACGTGCGCGACTTCGCGGCGGACAGCCTTGGGCTGGCCGCCGGTGATACGTACACCACCTTTTCCGACGTGGGTCGGGATACGCTCATCCTGGTGGTCACGGCGGCCCGCCGGGACACGCTTGCGCCCTACACGTGGCGCTACCCGATCGTCGGCGAGGTCCCGTACAAGGGCTTCTTCGACTTCGACGCCGCGCTCCAGACTACGGAGCGACTCGAACGTGCCGGGTACGATACCTACGTGCGGCCATCCTCGGCGTTTTCGACACTCGGCTGGTTCAACGATCCGCTCCTGTCCACCGCACTACAGCGAGGACCGGCATCGCTGGCCGAACTCGTGATTCACGAGATCGCCCACAACACCCTGTACGTGCCCAACGCCACGCCGTTCAACGAGAGTTTTGCGCTGTTCGTCGGGTACCGTGGGGCGGAGCGCTTCTTCCTGGCCCGGGGCGACACCGCGCGCGCCGAGCGCCTGCAGGCCATTTGGCGCGACCAGAAGCGCCTGAGTGACTTCTATGCCGGCGTCGTGGTGGAACTCGAGGCGCTGTATCTCGGTGGGCTTCCGCCAGAGGTGCGCGAGCGTGAGCGCCAGGAGCTGTTCCACCGAGCGCGGGAGCGGATCCTGGGACCGCTGGCGCGGCAATTCGAGGTGTTCGACGCCGCGAGCGTCGCCGAGCGACCGCTCAACAACGCGAGCCTGCTCGCCTTCCGCATCTACCTCACGGACGTGGACCTGTTCGACCGCCTGCTGACCGAGCGCGGCGGAGATCTCCGAGCCACGGTCGGCCTGATCCGTGCGGCCATGGACGATCGCGCTGACCGAGATCCCTTCGCGGTGGTGGCGGGGTTGCTCCAGTGGTGAGGTGGTGGACGCCGCTCAGGCCAAACTGTGGGTCCACGGCCTCCGGCGTATATTGAGCGAGGTTCGGCATCGGGGTGGGGAAGGGCCCTCCGCACGGCACGCTTCCGGCGATCGCCGGGCCAGACAACCGTGACCACAGTGGCACCACTTCCAGCGAGCCACATCATGAGCCATCTCGATTCGTTTGTCGCGGCACAGGGCGAGCGGATGCTCGAGGAGCTGAAGCAGCTGCTCCGAATTCCGAGTGTCTCGACGTCGCCGGACCACGCCGGCGATTGCCGCCGTGCGGCCGACTGGGTCGCTGATCAGCTTCGCGCCCTGGGGTGCCCCACCGTCGATCTGGCGGCGAGCGAGACGCATCCCGTCGTGGTGGCGGAAGGTCCGCGCGTTCCGGGCAAACCGACCGTGCTGGTGTACGGCCACTACGACGTGCAGCCCGCGGAGCCGCTCGAGCTGTGGGAGTCGCCGCCGTACGAACCCACCGTGCGCGACGGGAACCTCTACGCCCGTGGGGCGACCGACGACAAAGGGCAGTTCTTCGCCATCGTCAAGGCGTTCGAAGCGGTGATGCAGAAGGGCAAGCCGCCGGTGAACGTGCGTTTTCTCATCGAAGGTCAAGAGGAGTCGGGCAGCGGCATCCTGTTCGGCCTTCTCGAGCGACGGCCCGAGTTGGTCGAGGGAGACGTCGCTCTCGTCGCCGATACGCAATACTGGGCGCCGGGTTGGCCGGCCATCGAGGTGGGGCTGCGCGGGATCTGCTACGGCGAAATCACGGTCCGCACCGCCAAGGGTGATCTCCACTCGGGCCTGTACGGAGGGGTGGCGCCCAATGCCCACGAAACGTTGGTGCGTCTCTTGGCCAAGCTCAAGACCCCAAGCGGACGGATCACGATCCCCGATTTCTATGACGCGGTGCGTCGGCCGGCCAAGATCGAGCGCGACGCCTGGAAGAAGCTCCCGTTCAACGAACGCCGTTTCATGCGGGAGGAGGTCGGAGCCAAGGCGCTCACGGGTCTGTCACGCTACTCCGTGTTCGAGCGCCTGTGGGGCCTCCCGACCTTCGAGATCCACGGCATCGTCGGCGGCTTCACGGCTCCCGGTGCGAAGACCGTGATCCCGGCGGAGGCCAGCGCGAAGGTCAGCCTGCGGCTGGTGCCGGATCAACGGGTCAAGACCGTGGAGCGCCAACTCAAACGGGCCGTCAAGGAGCTGGCGCCGCCGTACGCCGATGTGTCCGTCACGTTCATCCACGGCGCCGATCCCGTGTTGGTGCGCATCGACCATCCCGCCTTCGGCGTGATCGACGAGGCCTTCAAGGAGGTCGAGGGCCGCGGCGTGGTCTTCACCCGCTCCGGGGGATCCATTCCGGTCGTCCCGGTGCTGGGCAAGCGAGGTGCTGCGGTGATGCTGGCCGGTCTCGGGCTCCCTGACGACCGCCTCCATGCGCCCAACGAGAAGCTCGGCGTGGATCAGTTTATCAAGGGCGTGCGCGTCTTCGGTCGGTTCCTGTCGAAGCTGGGGGCGTAGCGCCGGAAGGAAGGGGAAGGAGCGGGCCGTCGCCCTTCGCCCCCGAGCGGATTCATCCGGCTGGAGTGAGCACCGCTTGTAGGTCCCCGAGGTCCGCGGCCTGCGGGCGCTGCCCGAAGACGTGCGCGAATCCGAGAACCACCAAGTCGGCAGCGCGGGCCCAGACGTCTCGCGGCGTGTTGGTACCCAACTCCCGCTTGATGCTCGTCATGGTCACTCCCGCGATGCCGCACGGGACGATGAGGTCGAAGTACGCCAGGTCGGTGAGCACGTTCAGCGCGAAGCCGTGCCAGGTGACCCAGTGCCGGACGTGGATGCCGATGCTCGCGATCTTCCCGTTCGCCGTCCACACCCCAGTCAAGCCGGCCCGGCGTTCGGCGGCGATTCCGAAACCGTCCAGGGCGTCGATCAGCGTCCCCTCCAGTTGGCGCAGGAACCAGTGCAGGTCCTTCCGGTGCTCCGTCAGGTCGAAGATGGGATACCCGACGAGCTGGCCCGGGCCGTGGAAGGTCACGTCCCCGCCGCGCTCGATGTCGTGGACTTCGATCCCGCGGGCTTCGAGTTGTGGACGTGGCGTCGACAGGTGTTGCGGCTGGGACGACCGGCCGAGGGTGACGACAGGGGGGTGCTCCACCAGTAACAGGACATCCCGCTCGAGCCGACGGTCGATTCGCCCTTCGGCGATGCGGCGCTGGAGATCGAGCGCCTCGCCGTACGCCAACCGGCCGAGACCCACCACGTCGAGCGTTGCGCTCATGTTGCGGCGGCCCGCCGCGCCGCTCGGTGGGTCGCGACCGCGGCCGCGAGCAACCCGACGAGGTAGGCAATCATACCCAGCGGTCCCGCCACCATGTCGGCGATCGTCGCACCCAACGCGAGCAGGACGGCGCCGAAGGCGGAGACGGCACCCGTCACGGCCCGACGCCACACGTCATCGATGGCCCGGGTATGCCTCCATCCGACGGCGACGGCGACGATCATCCCGACAAAGGCGGAGCCCCCGAGGAGGAGTGCGCCGATCTCGGTCGACAGCGACGCCGCGCCGCCACCTTGCAGCAGACGTAGTGCCAGCGCTCCACCGGTCACGATCGCCGCGCCTGTGGTCGCACCGGCGCCGATAGCGGCGAGTGCGGTGCCGACGGGATCCGTCGTGGGCACGGTCTAGGTGTGCATCACCCGGCCGAGCGAATCGAGGGCCGCCTCGGCGACGGCCTCCGACAGGGTCGGGTGGGCGTGGACCGCCAAGTCGACTTCCTCGACGGTATACTCGTTCTCCCGGGCGACGGTCAGCTCGTGGATCATCTCGCTGGCGTGCGACGCGACGATATGAGCGCCGAGGATCTCACCGTAGCGCGAGTCTCGGAGAATCTTGACGAACCCGTCGGTCTCCATCGCGGCCCGCGCCCGACCGTTGGCGCTGAAGGGGAACCGCCCGACCACGAAGTCGAGCTTTCGTTCCTTGCATTGCGTCTCGGTGAGCCCGATGCTGGCCACCTCGGGGTGGCAATAGGTGACGCTCGGGATGTTGTCGTAGCGAATCGGGTGCGGCGTCTTGCCCGCGATCACTTCGGCGACGAAGACCCCTTCGCGGCTTCCCTTGTGCGCGAGCATCGGAGGGCGGGCGATGTCGCCGATGGCGTAGACGCCGTCGGCGGTCGTCCGGAGGTTGGCATCGACCTTGACGAAGCCACTGTCGGCGAGCTGCACGCCTGCCACGTCGAGTCCGATGTTCTCCGTGTTGAGTGCCCGGCCGGCGGCCATCAGGACCACGTCGGCGGTCACGGTCTGGCTTGAACCGCCCGTTTCCACGTCCAATGTGACGCTCGCGTCACCGACCTTGGCGCCCGTGATCTTGGCGGCGGTCATGATGGCGATCTTCCGCTTCTTGAAGCTCTTGGCCAGGGCCGCCGCGGCCTCAGGATCCTCCACCGGGAGAATCTGCGGGAGGACCTCGAGGAGGGTGACGGAGGCACCGAAGGCGTTGAAGATGTCCGCGAATTCGCAGCCCACAGCGCCCGCGCCGACGATCGCCACCGACGCGGGGACCTGCGACACGAACAGGGCGTCATCGGTCGAGATGACCGTGGTCTTGTTGAGCTCGAGGCCGATCTGCGGCAAGCCCTTGACCCGGGTCCCGGTGGCGACGACCACCGCCTTGGCAGCGGTGTACGTCTTCCCGTCCACCTTCACGGTCTTTCCCTTCGCGAGAGTGCCACTCCCTGTGATCACGGTTACGCCGTGTTTCTTCATCAGAAACCCCACGCCTTTGGAGTTCTGATCGCTCACCTGGCGCGAGTGTTTGATGGCGGCCCCGAAATCGAAGGTGACCTCCCCGGTGTTGACGCCCAGCGTCTTGGCGTCGTGACGGACCAAGTTGGCGACGTACGCGCTGTGGAGGAGCGCCTTGCTGGGAATGCAGCCGACGTTGACGCAGACCCCACCGAGCTTGTCACGCTCTACGACGGCCACCTTGAGTCCCAGTTGGGCCGAGCGGATCGCACACACGTAGCCGGCGGGTCCGCCGCCGAGGATGATCACATCAAAAGTCTGAGACACGATTGTGCATCCAGCGTCTGGGTTGAGGGATCTGGTGGTGTCCAGCGTGCGCGGGACGTGCCGCATACGGGCGGGTCATCCCACGGCCAGGGTCACCACACGATCGCCAACGGATTCTCCAGCATCCGCCGCACGGTCTGGAGGAAGCGGGCGCCGGAGGCGCCATCGATCACGCGGTGATCGCAGCTCATCGTGAGGCGCATGCGGCGGCGAATGCGCACCTCACCGTCCACCACGACGGGTTTCTCTGCAATGCTCCCCACGGCGATGAGGCCCGCCTCCGGGGGGTTGATCACCCCGGTGAACTGATCGATGTCGAACATCCCGAGATTCGACACGGAGAACGTCCCCCCGGTGTACTCCTCTGGGGTGAGCTTGCGATCGCGGGCCCGCTCGGCGAGCGCCCGCGACTCGGTGGCGATCTGCCGCAGCGATTTCACGTGGGCGTTCCGAATCACCGGGGTAATGAGCCCATCCGGAATCGCGACGGCCATCGAGAGGTGCACCTCGTTGAAGTAGCGGATCTTGCCGTCCATCCACCACGCGTTGCAGTCGCGGTGCTGCGTCAGAGCAACCGCCACAGCTTTGAGAATGATGTCGTTGAACGAAATGCGCGGGCCATCGTCCAGTCCGTTGAGGTGGGCCCGCGCATCGACGGCACGCTCCATGTCAACGTCGGTCGTCAGGAAGAAATGCGGGATGGGTCCGAGCGACTGGACCAGCCGTTTGGCGATCGTCTTGCGGATTTGGCTGAGCTCGACATCCTCGTATCCCGCCGACGGGGCGGCGGGCATCGCGACCGGCTGGGCAGCGGCCTGCTCGATATCCCGCTTGACGATGCGGCCGCCGGGCCCGGAGCCGCTCAGGGTCGCGAGCTCGAGTCCCCGCTCGGCGGCAAGCCGCCGTGCGAGCGGCGAGGCCTTGATCCGGCCACCCGATGGCGGTGCGGCTGGCGCCGGCTTCGCCGTGGGTGGCGGCGGTGCGGGCTCGGTCGTCGCGGCGCTCACATCCGCGCCCGGCTTGGCGGCGGGTTCGGTAGGTGGCGCTGCCGCACCGGCCGACTCCAGGAGACTCGCGATGTCCTCATCCGGCTCGGCGATGATCCCCACGAGGCTCCCGACCTCGACGGTGGCACCGTCGGCGGCGACGATCGTCCGCAGCACGCCGGAGCCGCGTGCCTGCAGCTCCATGACGGCCTTGTCGGTCTCGACCTCAGCGAGGACCTCACCGCTCGAGACCGTATCGCCTTCGCGCTTGAGCCACGATAGAACCTTGCCCTCCTCCATCGTCGGGGAGAGGGCTTCCATCAGTACTTTCGTCGCCATGGCCTGTCGGGTCCGGGTCAGTCGAGGTAGGCGACCTGCCTGACCGCCGCGACTACCGCGTCGGGATTCGGCTTGGCCGCCCGTTCGAGCTTCTTGTTGTACGGCATGGGGACGTCGGCGCCCGTGACGCGCACGATGGGCGCATCCAGCGAGTCGAAGGCCCGTCGCTGCACCTCGTCCACGACCTGCGCTCCGACGCCGCAAAACGGCCAGCCTTCTTCGACCACGACGCACCGGTTGGTCTTCTCGACGCTGGCGATGATCGCCTCCGTGTCGAGCGGCCGAATGCTCCGTAGGTCCACGATCTCCGCCGACACGTCCAATTCGCTAGCGAGCCGCTCGGCGGCCCGCTCCACCACCGCGACCGTCTTGGAATGGCAGATCACGGTGACGTCCGTGCCCTCCCGCTTGACGTCCGCCACACCGATCGGCACGGTGTATTCCCCGTCGGGCACGTCCCCCTTGGTGTTGTACAGCATCTCGCCCTCGAGGAACACCACCGGGTTGTCGTCGCGAATCGCCGCTTTGAGCAGCCCCTTGGCGTCGTGTGGGGTGGCCGGTGCCACGACCTTGAGGCCGGGCACGTGCGCGTACCAGGCTTCGAACGCCTGCGAATGCTGGGCCGCGAGCTGCAGCGCCGCGCCCCCCGGACCGCGGAACACGATCGGCACCGGGATCTGGCCGCCGGACATGTACAGCATCTTGGCGGCGGAATTCACGACCTGGTCGATGGCGAGCAGCGCGAAATTCCACGTCATGAACTCGATGACGGGTCGCAGCCCGACCATGGCGGCGCCCACGCCGATCCCGGCGAACCCCAGTTCGGCGATGGGCGTGTCGATGACCCGGCGTTCGTTGAAGGCCTCCAGCAAACCACGACTCACCTTGTAGGCTCCCTGGTAGACGCCCACCTCTTCTCCCATGAGGAAGACGTTCGGGTCACGATCCATCTCCTCGCGGAGGGCTTGGTTCAACGCGTCGCGATAGGTGACGACCGGCATGTCAGTCCCGGTAGACGTCGGTGTAGAGGGCGTCGGCTGGTGGGTCCGGGCTCTCCTCGGCAAAGCGCAGCGCCTCGTCCACCTCCTGCTCCACGTCGCTGCGCATCCGCTCGATGCCCGCGTCCGTCATGAGTTCGTCGTCCAGCAACTGCCGCAGCAGCCGTTGAATCGGATCCTGCAGCTTCTGCTCCTCCAGTTCCTCCTTCGTCCGGTAGTGCCCGTGAATGGGATCGGCCATCGAGTGCCCCATGTAACGATACGTGCGCGCTTCGATCAGCGTCGGGAGGTGCTCCTCACGGGCACGTGTGACGGCGCCATGCGTCGCCTCGTACATGCCGAGCACGTCCATGCCGTCCACGGTTTCTTCCGCCATGTCGTACGAGCAGGCACGTCGGTACACGTCCCACACGGCCGCGGCCCGCTCGAGGGCCGTGCCCATTCCGTACCGGTTGTTCTCGCAGATGAACACCACCGGAAGTTCCCAGAGGGCGGCCATGTTGAGCGTTTCGTGGAACGCGCCGATATTGACGGCGGCCTCGCCGAAGAAGCACAGCACGACCTGATCGGTGCCGCGGTACCGGGCCGCGAAGGCCGCTCCGGCCGCGAGCGGGAGGTGGGCGCCCACGATCCCGTGGCCGCCAAGGAAGTTGTGCTGCACGTCGAACAGGTGCATCGAGCCGCCCTTGCCGCGCGAACAGCCACCGTCGCGACCGAACAACTCGGCCATCACCGCACCAGGGGTCGTCCCCGCCACGATGGCGTGGGCGTGTTCACGATAGCTCGCGAACACGTAGTCGTCCGGGCGGATGGCGTTCAGCGCGCCGACCGCCACGGCCTCCTGCCCGATGTACAAGTGACAAAACCCCCCGATCAGTCCCTGTGCGTACGCCTCACCGGCCCGCTCCTCGAACCGGCGAACCAGCAGCATCTGCCGCAGCAGCCGGTGATAGAACTCGGCACGCCCGGGTTCGAGGTGATGCACACGGGCTGGTTGCGACACCGTGGTCGTCTCCTTTGTGGTTCAGGTGCCGGCGCCCGCGCGCTGCACCTGCTGCCACGCGTGGTACGATGAGCGGACCAGCGGGCCCGACTCGACGTGTCGGTACCCCATCCGCTGTCCGGCCTCGCGAAGTTGGGCAAACTCGTCGGGCGAGTAGAACCGGGCCACCGGCAAATGGCCGTCCGACGGGCGAAGGTACTGGCCGATGGTCAACAGGTCGACCTCCTCGTCCCGCAAATGGCGCACGGCGACGAGCAGTTCGTCCCACTCCTCGCCCAGGCCCACCATCAGCCCGGATTTGGTGAGCAACCCGGCATCCATCTCCTTGGCACGTCGGAGGAGACGCAGGGCGCGATCGTACCGCCCACCCGGCCGCGCAATCCGGTAGAGCCGCTCGACCGTCTCGAGATTGTGATTGAGGATGTCCGGCCGGGCCTCGACCACGATCGCCAGGGCACGGTCGGATCCCTTGAAGTCCGGGATCAGGAGCTCGACGGACGCCTCCGGGAGTCGCGCGCGGATCTCCCGCACACAGCCGGCGAACGCCTCGGCGCCTCCGTTCGGCAGGTCGTCACGATCGACACTCGTGATCACGATATGCTGCAGACCGAGTCGCGCCACGGCGTCGGCGAGGCGGGCAGGCTCGTCCGGATCGTACGGCTCCGGTGTCCCGTGGGCAACGGCACAATAGGCACAATTCCGCGTGCACACGTCGCCCAGAATCATGAACGTGGCCGCCCGATGCTCCCAGCACTCTCCGATGTTGGGACAATGGGCCTCCTCGCACACGGTGTGGAGGCCAAGCTCGCGCATCAGATGTCTGACCCCGACGTACGTCTGCCCCCCCGGAGCCTTCACCTTCAGCCAGTGGGGCTTGCGCGTCAGGGCACGGGACGTGAGTTGAACGAGTTCCATAGGCAGCGAAACATAGCCAGCCGCCTGAGATGCGACCAGCGCATGTGTGGAGACGGAGAGGCTTCAGACGGGGCGCGGTGAACGAGACGACGGTGTGTCGCTCACTCGGGCCAGAGCCTCGCGGGATCGACCGGTGTCAGGTCGTGCTCCACCGCCTCGCCAATGTAGAGCTTGAGCAGCACCTCCCCCGTGATCCCCGCGAGGAGGATACCGTTGCGGCCGTGGCCGGTTGCATACCACAAGTTCGAGACGGTGGGGTCGCGACCGATGATGGGCCGCATGTCGGGGGTCCCCGGCCGCAATCCGGCCCAGGTGCGGCGCACCTGCTGTTCCCCCAAAGCCGGGTAGATGCGCCGGATCTTCGCGAGTACCTCGTCGATCCCGTCCCGGGTCGTGGACGGATCGTAGCCGACGTGCTCCATCGTGGAGCCGCCGATCGCCTCGCCGCGCCGCTCCATCACGTAGCCGTGACCAGCGTAGACCGTTGCCCGGGGCTCGTCGGTGGGCCAGTCGAGCGCGACCATCTGACCCCGTATCGGCTCCACCGGCAGCGCGCGCGGCAGGCCGCGCACTTGGCTGGACCAGCATCCGGCCGCGACGACCACGGCGCCGACGCTGATCGGACCGCTCGTCGTCCGAATCCCGGTGACGTGCTCCCCGTCGAACACCAGCTGAGCAGCGCGCCCTGCGACGATCTGCACACCCTGGCGCTGCTGGGCGCTTTCCAGCAGGGCCTGGTGGAGGGCCGACGGATCGAGCCCCCCGTCCTCGGCGGCCATCGCCGCGCCCAGCACGTCGGGCCCAACCCCCGGCGCGATCTGCCGGACCTCGTCGATCGAGAGCCAGTCGATCGTGAAACCGCTCTGCCGTTGGACCGACACCGCCTCGCGCAACCGGGTGATATCGTCTTCATCCAGCGCCAGTTGCAGGATCCCATCGGTCCGGTAGGCGATGTCGAAACCCGTCTCCTCCTCGAGCGTCGGGATCAGCTCGGCGTAGAGATCCCGTGCGCGCACCGAGAAAGCGAACATCGGATCGTCGGGGTCGGCTTCGGCAAACGTCGCGAGCATGCCCGCCGCGGACGGCGTGGCCGCGCCGGGTTCGGGCCCCGATTCGAGCACCATGGTCGTGATCCCGTGGCCGGCGAGGCGGTACGCGCACGCCGCCCCGATGATGCCACCGCCGATCACGACAACGTCAGGACTGACCATTCGCTTGAGCTGAAACCGGTGGAGTCATAGGTTCGTACTGTACACTGAACCCTCTCACACCGGGAGGCAAGGGATGCTGCGTACGATTGTCGGCTATGCCGTGCTCGCCGTCGTCGGCATACTGGCCTTGAAGTTGTTGTTCGGGCTGCTGAGCATCGCGTTCTCGCTCTTCTGGGCGCTGCTTTGGCTCGCGCTTCTCGGCTTCATCTTCTATCTGGTCTTGAAGGTGATCAGTCCGTCGACCGCCGCGCGGGTCAAAGACAAGATCAAAGGCGAGGCGGAATAGCGCCGAGCAGGACATTGACGTGCCGGCCGGTCCGACGCAGTGACCGGCCGGCACCTCGTGTGTTCGGGTGGTCAGCGACGCGCGAGGTCGTCGGGGGGGGTGTCGCGGATCTCGCGGAGACGCAACGTGATGGTGGCAATAGAGGCAAACGTCAGCTTCAGCTGGACCATGAGACGCCGCTCGTCGTCGGTGAGCCACATCCGTGGTTCCTTCGCCTCCTCCAGAATGCCCCGTCCCTGAATCACCGGTCGGACGACGATCGTCGCAAACCGACCCGCCGGGAGGTCGAGCGTGTCGCGCCCCAGGACTTCCAAGACCACCGGGTTGCGGTCGGGGCGGAAGTACCGTTGGAATTCATAGCGCTTGCCGACTTCGAGCGGCACGGTACGGACGAAATAGAAGAAGGCGGCGTCGTCGAGCGGTGCCGCGGAGGTGGGCATCACCGAGTCCACGCCGCTCTGGCGGTAGAATCCCGAATCGGGAAAGATCTCGTAGGCCGTGTACCGCTCGGAGTTTCCTTC
>CAYGCN010000002.1:54548-61873 GCA_964348385.1 uncultured Gemmatimonadaceae bacterium | reverse complement strand
ACAGCTTCCGCATTGATCCTCTGTTTCTTTATTGTTTTTTCCGCCTGTTCCACATCGGGCTCGAGCACGACCGTCACCTTGGTCACGTCAGCGGGCAGTGCGTCAACACGCCGTGTCGTCGAGCGGGTTCTCCGAACTCACCTTGGACGTGTCGGCGCCCTGTTCCCAGTAGATGCCCGAATCGGGAAAGATCTCGTAGGCCGTGTCCCGCTCGGAGTTTCCTTCATGGAAGTCCTGGATGAAGCGACGCGAGGCGAAGTCGTCGATCCCGATCCAGGAGTCCATACGGTCGTCGAGCCGATAGAAGAAGGACCCTCCCTGCAGGCGGAACACCACGTGGAGCGATGGGGCGCCGCGAATGGTGTCGATCCCGGCGACGTGCATCAGGCCCTTGCCCAACGTGAGGATGCCGAAGCGGGCATCGTAGAGCAGGGTCTCCCCCACCGCGAACCGCCGAGCGAAGGCCGGGCTGGAATCGGGTGGGATCTGGGCGGCAGCCGGACTGGCGCCGAAGAGGAGGCTCAGGGTCAGCAGGCCGAAGGGTTTCATGCGATCCCCGGACGTTGAATCGGCACCGACGGTGCCGGGATTCGCAGGTGCCGGCCGGCGCGGAACAACGCGACGGCGGTACCGAAGGGGGCGTCGGTCGGTCGGGACCGGAGCCCGTTGACGTGACGCCCCACCGGCACGGCGGCGATCTGTCGGGCCTTAGTGGCCGCTCGCGCCACCAGCTCGGCATGCGCTGCGGGGCCGTCGGTCTCCAGGAGGGCACGCGGTCGGTCCGCCAGCACGTTCTTCAGGGTCACAAGTCGAATCAGGGTCACGCCGGACAGCGGATCGCGAAGCCCCGGCAACGCGATGCCTGGACGCAGGAGCCGCGGCGCCCAGCGGTGCACGAGGCGCATCCCGAGCGACTCTCCGGCCAGATCGGACTCCCCGATCACGACATCGGCGCCGGACTCGAAGCGCTTGATCAGATCCAGTACCACTTCGGGCGAGAAGGAGAAGTCGGGGGGCAGCGTCG
The DNA here is from genome assembly GCA_964348385.1 of uncultured Gemmatimonadaceae bacterium. GTDB lineage: Bacteria > Gemmatimonadota > Gemmatimonadetes > Gemmatimonadales > GWC2-71-9 > JAOTVV01. Next base: position 60,849 of record CAYGCN010000002.1, on the reverse strand, counting down.
CCACACCGTCTCGCCGAGGCCGGTCGGAGCGTTCGAGCGCATCGCGGAACAGCGCTTCGAGACTCGCCGCTCGGCCGCGCCGTGTCGGCCACCGCGTGAGCGACATGGGCAAGGCCTGCTGGTACGTGTCGAGCGTCTCCCCGGTGCCGTCGGTGGACGCATCGTCGGCGACCAGGATATGGTATTCCCTGGGGAACTCCGCGAAGACCTTCCGAATCTTCCACAGGAGGACCCCAACGGTCTGCGCGTCGTTATGGGTCGTAATACAGACGTAAATCACGGCACGATTCCTGGCTCCGAGTGGGCTGCCGACCGTCCACCCACACATACCTCGCGGCAGCCCGAAAGTTCAGGACGGCAATCTACATCATGGTGGAAGGCCGGTGTGACGGGGCTCACGGGGGGCGGGATCGGACGTCCGCACACTGGAGTGGAGGATGAGGGGTGGGAACCACGGCTTCCGGTCCTGGTAGTGACACATGGAGGGAATGCCATGATTCTGGCCAATCTCCGGCAGCGTATTGGCGCCGCCGATCTCGATTTGGTGACCCGCGTGCTCGCCGATGGTGACGAAGCCGCGCGGTGTCGGATCGAGCGGGACGTGGCGCGTGAGGGCGTCGACTGGCTTCTCGATCGGGAGGGCCTACCGGAGCGCCTGCGCTCTCATCCGGAGCTGGGGAGTCCCTCGGCCCATCTGTTTCTGTACGTCACCGTGCGTCACGCGCTTCTGGCGGCGACCATCGACGACACCACGCTCTCGGATTACCTGGCGGCGCTGGTGCTCGAGTTCGGGCACCGGGGGCGGGCGTTTCGCATCGCCGAGTATGACGACGCGTCGTATCGCTACCTCGTGGACATCGTAGGCGACCTCTCGGTCGAGTCGGGCCGGCGGGAGTTTCTGCTGAGCGTACACCTCGGCAACTTCAGCCTGTGGCTCGTCGGCATTTTCCCGGATCACGTTACCGCCCGGAACGAACGGCGCGGGGCTCCCGGAATCAGGTACTACGAGGAGTTGGGGGCGCGGGGCTTCTCGTTGGCGGCCGAGCACCGGCTGGCGCGGCAACTCGGGATGACCGGCATCTACCAGTCCGTCGCCGACTCGTTCAGGCGCATCCGGGTGGCCCTGAACCAGATCTCCGATCGCCTGCTGTTTCCGTCCGTCCACACGCCGGGCCAGCTGCTGCGGCAGGTGGCCGACGGCTTCACCCCTGCCTGAGTCAACTCTGAGCGATCAGGTCCGCAGGCTATCGAGCGTCGCGAAGAGCGGGCACCGGGGTGTTGATACCGTCAGCCAGTTCACGCGGAGGCCGTAGAGGGGAATCGCGTAGGTCCCGCTCGAGACGCCGCCCAGCACGGGGTAGCCGCGCGGTGGTTCGCTCTCGAAGATGAGCACGCCCTGGAACGTATCCGTCGAGTCCTCCACCAGCGCCAACCCGAAGCCGGGCAGCTGGGGAAACCCCTCTCCACCGTACATGACCATCGGACCTTCGTCACCGGCCACAACGGTGGCCGGAGTGGTTCCGTAGCCTACGACCCGGGCCGGGACGACCCCCTCGAGGCCCGGAGGCACTTGTGCCAGGACCTTGGTTCCGCCCCGGAGCTCTTCCAGAGCCATGGTGGCACCGGCCATCGCGGCGAGGCCGCACGAGGCGCTGTTCTCGGAGCTTCGTTCGCCACAGGCGATGGTGAGGAGTATGGGTACCATTGGCAGCAGGCGTCGCATGATCGAAAGCTATTGGCCGGGGAGGGCCAAGGCCAGCCAACGGTGGTGGTGCTCGCTTGACCCCCCTTCGATCGGAGGATTATCGTTTTTACACGTACCAGTCCTCAATTTCGGTGGCCTCTGTCTTCGAGGAATCCCTATGCCGACCTACGAGTATCGGTGTGAAAATTGCGGGAAGCGCTTTACGGTGGTGGAGCCGATCTCCAAGCACGACACCTCGCGACCGAAGTGCCCCAAGTGCAAGTCGGCCAAGGTGTCCCAGGAGTTGTCGGCGTTCTTCGCCAAGACCGCCAAGAAGAGCTGAGTGTTTCGACGCTTTCGCGACGCCCTGAACGCGGCGCTCGATGCGGCCGCGGCTGGCGACGCCGGAGCGGCCGTATCGCGGATGCGGGACGCCGTGATCCAGGCGCGCACGTCGATCGAGGCGATGCGGCAGGGGATCGGGCAGACCGAACAGCGGCTCGCCCACGAACGGCAACAACTCGCCGACGCCGAGCGGCGCGGGCGCCTGGCGCAGGAGATCCAGGACGCCGAGACGCAGGCCGTGGCTGAGCGCTTCGCCGCGAAGCACCGGGAACGGGTGGACGTGTTGGAGCGGAAGCTCGACGCTCAGCAGAGCGAGCTGGTGCTCGCCGAGCGGGAATTCGACGAAATGAAGGCGAAGCTGCTCGAGGTGGAGCGACAGCGTCCGGCGACGGACGCGGCGCGCAGCGTCGAGTCGGCGTGGCGGGATCTGGAGGCCGCCGGGGGAGCTCGGCCGGAGACCGATCTCGAAGACCAATTGCTGCGCTCGCAGCTGGACCGGTCCGCGCGGGAGGCGCGGGCCGAGGAGCAGCTACGCGAGCTCAAGAAGAAGATGGGGAAAGGATAGGGCCGTGGAGATCAGAGCGGGCCGAATGGTCTATCTCGGGTACGGGAAGTACTGGCGATCGGACGCGATCGTGGGGCTCAGGCCGATCGAAGAGGAACGAGGCCCCGGTCGTCGCACGGAGGTGTACACCGCGACCCTCGAGGCACCCATCGTCGCGTCCCGGAGCGAACGCGCGATCCTGCGCGACATGGCGGTTGCCAGCGACGAGCAGTTTCGCATGCAGGAGGCGCGCGCCGTGCTCGGCGACCTCATCGACGCCCTGGATGACGTTCCGGACGTGCTGCGACGCATGCTCATCACCGAAGCCCGGTTCGACGTGCCGGCCTGGATTCGGCGCCTCCGCAACCTCACGAAGCTGGAAGTGCCCGAGGGATCGGACGAGCAGAACGAGTTGTTTGACTGAGCGGCGGCTCCGCGACGCGTCAGTCACCCCGTACAGCGGCCCCCCGGCCGGAGCACCGCCCTCGCCCCGTCCCTCTAGCCGCCTAACCGCCCAACCGCCTAACCGCCCGTCGTAAAGAAGGGCTCCCACTTCTCTCGCGGTGACGGCTTCGTGAGCAAGCTCACGACGATGAGCAGCGTGATCGAGACGATCACCCCGGGAATCACGATGTAGTCACTGCTGGCGAAGTCGAACTCCGACCCGCTCAAGGTCAACGTGAACGCGTTCGCCAGCGCCGGAAGCCGACCCAGAACGCCGATACCGATGATGGTCCCGAGCCCGCCGGCGAGGCAGGCCACGCCGCCCTGTGGTGTCACGCGCTTCCACAGGAATGCGGCGAGGAGCGCCGGCGTGAGGCTGGCCCCGACCAGCGAGTAGGCGTACAGCGCCATCGACAGGATTGTCCGGAACTGGGTCAGCAGCACGAGGCCCAGGCCCCCGAACAGCACGATGAAGACGCGCTGCAGGGTGACCAGTTGCTTTTCGCTCGCCTGCGGGTTGATGAACCGTTGGTAGATGTCCCGGCTCACGTTGGTGGACGGCACCAGGAGGAACGTGTTTCCCGTCGACAGCACGATCGCCACTGCGGCGGCGAGCAGTAGCGCTCCGCCCAGCACCGGGAGCCCATGGCGGGCGGCATGCATGATGATCGTCTCCGAGGCGGCGCGACCCACGATCGACGTCTGCGCGGTCAGGTCGGGGAAGGCGGCCCGGCCCACGATGGCGACCAACGCAAGGGTCGTCTCGATGAGAACGACCCCCGCAACCATACCGATCACCGCCCGCCGGGCGGCAGTGGCATCCTTGGCGGAAAAGAACTTCTGGTACATCCCGCTCTCGCCGAGGAGCAGAAGGAACGTCGGCATCGAGACGCCGAGGACCCACAGCACGTTGTGCCCGCCGAGCGCGGTCAGGTGCTCGGCCGGCAACCGGTCGGCGACCGCGCCGATCCCCCCGAGCTGGAACACCATGTAGGGGAGTGTGAACACCACGGCCAGCGTGATGATGATGCCGTTGAACACGTCGACGGTCACGATGGACACCATGCCGGCGAGCGCGGTGAACACCACGATCGCAGCAGCGGTGATGAGCATCCCCTGGGTGGGCGAGATCGCTCCGTCGGTGACGATCGTGAGAATCCATCCTCCACCGCGGAACTGGTACGCCGCGATCGTCACGTAGGCGAGGATGACGGCCACCGTGCCGAGGACGCGGGCGGTCGCGTTGTACCGCTGCTCCAGCAGGTCCGGGACGGTGTACTGCGCGATGCGCCGCACGCGCCCGGCGATGAAGTAGGCGACGACCAGCCCTACCCAGGCGCCGAACGAAAACCACAGCGCCGAGACCCCCGACCGGAACGCCAGACCCGCGCCACCGAACAGCGACCCCGATCCGATCCAGGTGCACACCAAGGTGCCCACGAGCATGTACACGGGGACCGCGCGACCGGCCACCATGAAGTCATCGTGGCTCTTGACGGTCCGGGAGCGCCACAGGCTGACGCCGATGAGCGCCAACGGATAGGCCAGGACGACGATGGCAAACAGACTCATGGGGCTCTCCTACCTCGGGGTGTCGTGGCCGGCGCGGCCGACGGGCGCGATAAGATGATCGGGCCGCCGAACGATGGCAATGTTACGTCGGACGCCCACCGGGCAGCGCAGGGTCGGCGTGATGGCATGCGACGTGGCGGTCGGTGCCGATCCGTCGCAACCGTGGAACCTCCTGACGGCACCGGTCGTCCTTGTGGGGGTGGGGACACCGGGGGTAGAAGGGACAGGCGTCGCGCGGTCGGACGGCACGGCGCGCGTCGGCGGGGACGGTCGTGGCCTCGCGTAACCCATCGATCGGCTCGTCCGCCACCGGGGGGCGCCGGGCCAGCCGAGGGTCGGGGATCGGGACGGCCGCGAGCAGCGTCGCCGTGTACGGGTGGGCCGGGTTCGCGAACAGCGGGGTCGTTTCGGCCGCCTCGACCACGGCACCGAAATACATCACGGCCACGCGGTCGGCCAGGTGGCGCACCACCGCGAGATCGTGCGCGATGAACAGGTACGTGAGCGACCGCCGCTCGCGCAGATCGGCGAGCAGGTTCAACACTTGCGCCTGCACCGAGACGTCGAGGGCCGATACCGGCTCATCCAGCACGACGAACTCCGGCTCCACCGACAGGGCCCGAGCGATGCCGGCACGCTGTCGCTGGCCGCCAGACAGCTCGTGCGGATACCGCGCCATCAGCGTCGGGTCGAGCCCCACCTCGCCGAACAGGTTGCGCACCCGCGTGTCCAGAGCGTCACCCCTCGCCAGACGATGGACGGCAATCGGCTCGCGCACCGCGGCGCCGATCGTCATGCGGGGATTGAGTGATCCGGCGGAATCCTGGAAGACGATCTGCATCCGTCGACGGAGCGCACGCAGCGTTCGCCGATCCGCGGCCAGGACGTCCGTGCCGTCAAAGCGCACGGTGCCGGAATCCGGGTCGAGCAACCGTAGAATCAGCCGGCCGAGCGTGGTCTTGCCGCTGCCGCTTTCACCGACGAGCCCCAGGGATTCGCCACGGGCGATCTCCAGACTGACATCGTCCACGGCACGGATGGTGTGCCGCCGACCGAGCAGGCCTCCGCCGGCGCGAAACGTCTTGGTCAGCCGATCCACTGCGAGGAGGAGGTCGTGGCTCATTGGGCTCGCCGCTGGGGCTCGTCCGCGAGCCAGCAGCGGACCTCTCCGGCGGGTGAGGCGCTGAGGGTGGGAAGTGTGGTGCGACACCGGTCCCACACATGGGGACAGCGCGGGTGAAAGCGGCATCCGCTCGGCCAGGCGGCCGCGTTCGGCACGGAACCCGGGATGGCCGGCAGGCGGCGCACCGGTCGATCGAGGCGCGGCACGGCCTTGAGCAGGGCCTCGGTGTACGGGTGTGCGGGGCGCTCGAAGATCGCGGTCGCCGATCCCTGCTCGACGATCTGTCCACCGTACATGACCGCAATCCGGTCGGCGAGGCCGGCGACCACACCCAGATCGTGGGAGATGAGCAGCATGGCCATCCCCAACCGTTGCTGGAGATCCGCCAGCAGGTCGAGGATCTGCGCCTGCACGGTCACGTCGAGCGCCGTGGTCGGCTCATCGGCGATGAGGATCTTCGGTTCACAGGAGAGCGCCATGGCGATCATCACCCGCTGCTGCATGCCGCCGCTCAGCTCGTGTGGGTAGGCGCCCAAGCGATCGGTGGCGTGCGGGATACCGACCAGTTCGAGGAGCGCGAGGGCACGGG
>CAYGCN010000002.1:0-54538 GCA_964348385.1 uncultured Gemmatimonadaceae bacterium | reverse complement strand
CGACGACGCCGTGCGCAGCGCGGGCGGCGGCACGCGTGATGGAGCGATGGGCGTGCAGGGTCTCGGTGATCTGCGTCTCCACGGTCAGCACGGGGTTCAGACTGGTGGCGGGCTCCTGAAACACCATGGCGATCTCAGCGCCGCGGACACGACGCAACTCGCGCCCCCGGAGGGTGAGCAGGTTCACGCCACCGTATTCCACCATACTCTCCGGCGCGATCCGCCCCGGCTCGTCGACGAGCGCCAGGATGGAAAGAGCGGTGACCGTCTTCCCGCACCCCGACTCCCCGACCAATGCCAAGGTTTCCCCCGCATCGAGGGTAAAGGATACCCCGTCGACGGCCCGCGTGACGGGACGTCCCGGAAAGGTGGTGCGGAGATTGCGAACGTCGAGCAGCAGGCTCATCGGGAGCGTGGGTCGAGGGCGCGTCGCACGCCGTCGCCCAGCAGGCTGAACGCCAGCACGGTCACGACGATCGCGACACCGGGGAACACGGCTACCCAGGGCGCGGTGCGCAGCACTTGCTGGCCGTCGGCGATGATCTGCCCCCAGGACGGGGTGGGAGGCCGCACGCCGACGCCGAGATAGGAGAGACCCGCCTCCAGCAGAATCATCTGACCGATGCCCAGTGTAGCCATCACGATGATCGGACCGGCGATGTTGGGCAGGAGATGCCGCCTGACGATGCCACGAAGCCCCACGCCGACCGCGCGAGCCGCGGCGACGAACTGGCGGTTCTTCATGCTCAGCACCTCCGCGCGCACGATACGACTGGTGTCGAACCAGCTGGTGAGGCCGAGGATCAGGACCAGGCCGACCACTCCAACGTCCTCCCACAGGGCCACCACGACGAGAACCAGGAACAGACGGGGCATGGCCAGGGCGCTGTCGACACCGCGCATGAGGAGTTGATCCACGAGTCCGCCCGCCAGACCGGCGGCCAGCCCGACGGCCGTTCCCAGCACGATCGAAACGGCGACCGACAGTACTGCGATGCCGAGGGAAATCCTCGCTCCGTACAGCACACGGCTCAGGAGATCCCGGCTGTAGAAATCGGTCCCGAATGGATGGGCCAGCGAGGGCGGCTGGAACTGCTTGCCGACGAGGTCGATCTGCGTGATGGGATCGTGGGGCGCAACGACGGAAGCCAGGGCTGCGACCAGGGCGAAGAGCACGACGAGGGCGAGCCCGACGCGTGCCCGCCGGTCGCGCCACATGAGTCCGAGCGTACCGCTCACGCCACCTCCCGGGTCCGCGGATCGAGGACGTGATACAGGATGTCGGCGAGGAGATTGCCGATCACGACCATGACCGCGGCCAGCACCGCGACGCCCGTGACGACGAAGTAGTCGCGGCCGTGAATCGCGTCCACTGTCAGTTTGCCCATTCCGGGCCACGCGAAGACGGTCTCGACCAGCACCGTCCCGCCAAGCAACAGCGGGAACGCCAACCCGAACAGCGTGACGACCGGGAGCAGGGCGTTGCGCAGCGCATGGCGCAGCACGACCGCCCACTGCGCCAGGCCCTTGGCTCGAGCCGTGCGAACGAAATCCTGGCGGATGACATCCAGCATTGCGGCCCGTTGAAATCGGGCCGTCGCGGCCGCGCCGATGGCGCCAAGCGTGAGTGCCGGAAGGACGAGGTGACGGAGACGGTCCCACGCCCGGCCGAGGAGGGGAAGCTGATCGAACACGACCGGATCGGTTGCGCCCGCCACCGGGAGCCAACGCAGCGTTTCGCCGAAGAGGAGGAGCAGGACGATGCCAAGCCAGAACACGGGGGTCGAATAGACGGTCAGCGACGTGAGGGACAGGAGGTCGTCCAGCCGCGACCCGGCTCGCAGGCTCTGCACCACTCCGATCGCGATGCCAAGCCCGAATGTGACGATCAGGGCCGCTGCGGCGAGGAGAAGCGTGTTGGGGATCCGATCCCGGATGGCCTGCCATGCCGGCCGATGCTCGCGATAGGAGTATCCGAAGTCCCCGCGTGCCAAATTGCCGAGGTAGCGGCCATACTGCTCGAGCACGGGGCGATCCAAGCCGAACGCGCGACGCTGCTGCTCGACCACGGATCGAGGCACCAGGACAGAGCTACTGGTGCTGGTGAGCGGGTCGCCGGGCGCGAGGTGGATCAGGAAGAACGTGAGCGACCCGACGAGGAAGACGATCGCCACTGCCTGGAGCAGGCGGGCCGCGATGAACCGGTGCACGCTCAGTTGACGTAGCGATCTCGAGGGAGGCGCCGGTCGTCCGGGACACGCCATGCGGTGAGCGTCGCCATGAAGTTGTCCCCGCGGATGGACACGTTCTCGAACCGACGATGGACGCCTGCTTTCGGGACCGTGCAACTGATCCAGATCGCCGGGGCGTCCGCGTTGATCAGGGAGACCGCGTCGGCCCAGCGACGCCGAGCGGACTCGATATCCCGGGCGTCGAGGGCTGCGCGCACGGCGCGATCCACCTCAGGGTTGACGTACGAGCCGAAATTGAAACCGCCGATCGCACCACTGGTCCAGACTTCGCTGATCGAGGCCGGACTGGGATCGCCACCGTACGACCCATAGAACATGTCGAACCGGCCGGCCTCCGCCCGTTGCAGGAAGGTGTTGAAATCCAGCTCCGTGATTCGCAACTCCACACCCAGCCCCTTGAGCTGCTCCTGGATGATCTGCGCGAACCGGCGGCGGGCTGTACTCGTCTCGGGGACGATGATGGAGAAGCTGAGGCGTCGTCCGTTCCGTTCTCTCACGCCGTCGCCGTCGGCATCGCGCCAGCCCAGGGCGGTGAGTTCGCGTGCGGCTCGTGCCGCGTCGTAGGTGATGCGCTCGTAGTCGGCGCCGTAGATCCACTGTGCCGGGCTCACCGGTCCGTCCGCCACGATGCCGTCCGGCCCGTCCACTGCCCGTACGGCGGCGACGCGGTCGACGGCCGCGCTCAGGGCCCGACGCAGCTGCCGATCTCGAAAGAGCGGGTGCGGTCGGGTCACATCGTTCGGGTCCCGGAAGTTGAAGAGGAGATAGCTGTAGAACGTGGATGGCTCGTACGCGATGGCCCGGACATCCTCCGACGTCTCCGTTCGCTGCGCGGCCTCCGGCGGGAGGTAGTTGAGCACGTCCACGGTTCCCGAGAGCAGTTGGGTGATCGCGGCTGACATGTCGCCGCTGGTCGTGCGCCAGATCACGCGCCGGAGTCCCGGTCGAGGGAGGAACCAGGCCGTGTCGGCCACCAACTCGATCGATTCTCCGGCCCGCCATCGGACGAAGCGGTACGGTCCGGCCCCGACCGGATTGCGCCCGAGCGGATGGGCCGCCAGCTGCGCGCGGGGCACGGTATCGAGCAGGTGCTTCGGCAGGATCCACATGTGGTACACCGCGTCGAACAGCTGCTCCAGGTACGGTCGCGGGAAACGGAATGCGACGGTGTGGGGGCTGCGCGCGTCCACGGCGGCAATCTGCAGCACGCGCGGTCGCGCCGGCGATCCGACGAGCGAATCGCGGTAGACCTCGTAGGTGAACACCACGTCGTCGGCGGTCACGGGCGCCCCGTCGTGCCAGCGCGCGTCGGGATGCAACGAGAAGACGATCGTCAGGGAGTCCTCGCGGACCCAGGAGCTGGCGAGCCGAGGCGTGAACGTGGACGGGTCGACTGTGTTCAAATCCGGACCGAGGTCGGCCAACTTCGTGAAGACCAGATCGATGATCGATCGTGCGACGTCCCCCTGAGCGCTCGGCGGGAACAGCACATCGGCCTCCGCGGGGGTCGCGATGACGGCCGTGCCGCACCACCCGTCAGGGCACTGCCCACCCTGATCGGAGACGCACGCGGCGACAAGACCTGCCAGCAGGGTGACGTAGATCCAATGCATCGGGTCCCTCCGTTGTCGTCTCATGCGGTTGAGCGCGGCGTCATCGCCGCCATGTCCACGCGGGATCGGCAAGCCGGGCCAGGTCCTCGAATGTCGGCGCGACTCGGCCGGTGGACCAGGCCCCGCCCCACGCGGCGCGTGCCTCGGTCGCCAGCGCATCGGCAACCTCCTCGAACCCGACGGGACGCAGCAGCAGCGCGCGGAGCCCTGTTGCACCGGTCGGCGCGGCGGCCTCGCGAGTCACTCGCGCCACGAGTTCCTGGTTGTCTTCCAGCAGCAGCGAGCCGTGCTGGAGCATCCCGCCGCCTTCGCGAACCTGCGCACTGCCCACGAGCTTCCGGCTGCCGACGACGACCTCGCCACCGACGGGTGCCGCAAAGCAGGCGCCGGCCGAGGGGCTGGAGGCGGCACGTGGACCCGCGAGCTCGGCCTGGACGCCGAGGTGCGTCAGGGCGCTCACCACCATCTCATGAATCGAAATGTATGCGTGGCGAAGGGACCCGAACACGTGGACGGGGGCGGCCACGGCGTACGTGACCTCGTGCGCGTGCCACACCGCTCGTCCGCCGGTGGGGCGGCGCACCGTGCTCAGGCCAAGGCGGGCGATGGCGTGGCGGTCGTAGCGTTGGCTGGCGGGCTCGTTGCGGCCGAAGGACAGGCACGGAGGATCCCAGCGATAGAGACGGAGGGCGGCACCGCCGTCCTGCGCGAGGCGTAGGAGAGCCAGGTCGATCGCCATGTTCTCGGCGCCGGAACATCCAACGGGGTCGATCGCGAGCCGCCAGGCCTGCGTGGGGCGCGGAACCGCAGGCTCGCCGCGTGGCGCGTGCATTCCCGCGGCACCGCGATGCGTCACGCTGCTCCGGCCGGCTCGTACGCCTCTAGGGGCAGGCACGTGCACACCAGATTCCGGTCGCCGAACGCGGCGTCAACGCGCCCCACGGGAGGCCAGACCTTGTGCTCACGGGTTTCCGGCGAGGGGAAGGCGGCGCGCTCCCGGGAATACGGCCGATCCCAGTCGTCCACCAACAGATCGGCCAAGGTGTGCGGGGCATTCCGCAGGAGGTTGCGCTCGGGGTCCGCCCGACCCTCTTCGATTTCCCGAATCTCCTCGCGAATGGCGATCATCGCCCGGCAGAAGCGATCCAGTTCCTCCTTCGACTCGCTTTCGGTGGGCTCGACCATCAATGTGCCGGCCACCGGGAAGGATACGGTGGGGGCATGGAACCCGTAGTCCATGAGTCGGGTGGCGATATCGGTCACGTCCACACCCGCAGAGTGTTTGACCGGACGGGTGTCGAGGATGCACTCGTGCGCGATGAGGCCGTTCCGCCCGGCATACAGCAGATCGAAATGGCCCCGCAGCTGCCGCGCGATGTAGTTGGCGTTGAGGATAGCCACCTGCGTCGCCTCGACGAGGCCGTTGCGCCCCATCATGCGGATGTAGGCCCACGAGATGGGGAGGATTGCAGGACTCCCCCACGGGCCGGCCGACACCGTACCGCACGGCCGCTCGACCCCGAGATCGATCACGGGATGATCCGGCAGGAACGGCATGAGATGCTCGGCCACGCCGATGGGCCCCATGCCCGGTCCGCCGCCGCCGTGCGGAATGGCGAAGGTCTTGTGGAGGTTGAGGTGACAGACGTCGGCACCGATGTCGCCCGGCCGAGCGATGCCCACCATGGCATTGAGATTCGCGCCGTCGAGGTAGACCTGCCCCCCACTGGCGTGAATCACGTCACACATCTCGCGGATCGTGGCCTCGAACACTCCGTGGGTCGAGGGCTACGTGATCATGAGCGCGGCCAAGTCGTTCCGATACGTGTCCGCCTTGGCGCGCAGGTCATCCATGTCGACGTTGCCGCCCTCGTCGGTCTTGACCACCACGACCTTGAGTCCCGCCATCACGGCACTGGCGGGATTGGTCCCGTGGGCCGACTGCGGGATCAGGCACACCGAGCGGTGCCCCTCGCCCTTGGTGCGGAGGTAGGCGCGAATCACGAGCAGGCCCGCGAACTCGCCCTGCGACCCGGCATTCGGCTGGAGCGAGATACCCGGGAATCCCGTGATCTCCGAGAGGTACGACGAGAGCTCATCGAACAGCTGGGTGTACCCTGCCGCCTGCTCGCGCGGGGCGAACGGATGCAGCGCCCCGAATTCGGGCCACGAGACCGGGAGCATCTCCGCCGCCGCGTTGAGCTTCATCGTACACGAGCCAAGCGGGATCATCGCCGACGTGAGCGAGAGGTCACGATCCTCGAGTCGTTTCAGGTAGCGCAGCATCTCCGTCTCGGAGTGATACCGGTTGAAACACTCGTGACTGAGGTACGGAGACGTTCGTGCGAGGTGCGAGGGGATCACCGAATGAGCGCGCGCCACGAGCAGCGGCACGTCCGGGTCGTGGGCGCCGTCGAGGGCGAAGATCGCGATCAGGTCGGCGAGGTCGCGCTCGGAGGTCGTCTCGTCGAGGGTCACGCCGATGCGGGTCGATGACGTCGGCCTGAAATTGACCCGATTGGCGCGCGCCCGCTCGTGTATTCGGGCCGCCCGTTCGGCATCGAGCGTGATGGTCAGCGTGTCGAAGAAGGTCTCGTGCGCGATTTGGAAACCGAGACGGCGCAGGGCGTCCGCCAACGTCACGGTGAGTGTGTGGACGCGCGTGGCGATCCGGCGGATGCCGTCGGGCCCGTGATACGCAGCGTACATCCCGGCCATCACGGCGAGCAGGACCTGCGCCGTGCACACGTTGCTCGTCGCCTTCTCGCGGCGGATGTGCTGTTCGCGTGTCTGGAGAGCCATGCGCAGGGCGGCCCGTCCCTCCGGGTCGCGAGTCACCCCGATGATCCGTCCCGGGACATGGCGCTTGTATTCCTCTTTGGTGGCGAAGAACGCGGCATGGGGACCCCCATAACCCAGGGGAACACCGAAGCGCTGCGAGTTGCCGACAGCCACGTCCGCGCCCCACTCGCCCGGCGGCACGAGCAGCGCCAAGCTCAACAGATCGACTGCAGCCGTGACGATGGCGCCGCCGGCATGCGCCTGCTGGCACAGGCTGCGAAAGTCATCCACGCGCCCTTCGGTGGACGGGTACTGCACCAATGCTCCGGCCACGTGTTCCGTGAACTCGAAGTCCACGGGATCCGCGACCACCACCGTAATACCCCTGGCCTCCGCGCGAGTCCGCACGACCGCGATGGCTTGTGGATGACAGCCGCTGTCGACGAGGTACACCGGATGATCGGCGTCCTTGGCCTTGGCAACCGCCATCGTGAACGTCATCGCTTCGGCGGCGGCTGTGGCCTCGTCGAGCAGTGACGCGTTCGCCACGGGCAACGCCGTGAGGTCGGCCACCATGGTCTGGAACCCGAGCAGCGCCTCGAGCCGCCCCTGGGAGATTTCTGCCTGGTAGGGCGTGTACGCCGTGTACCAGCCGGGGTTCTCCAGGATGTTGCGCTGGATCACCGGGGGGACGATGCAGTTCGCGTACCCCATACCGATGTAGGATCGGAACACCTGGTTCTTGGCGGCGATCGCTCGGAGCGCTCGCAGCGCCTCGTACTCGGTGAGCGCCGTGGGGAGGTCGAGGGGACGATCGAGCCGGATTTCCCGTGGAATCGCGGCGTCGATGAGTTCCGACAGCGAATCGTGGCCGAGCGTAGTGAGCATGGTGCTGATGTCGCTCGGCCGCGGACCGATGTGCCGCCGCACGAAGAGATCACCGTGGTGCGGCAGCGGAGTGTGGTGGGTCATGATGTCGTACCTCTATGCGTGCAAACGCCCCGGGGGGACCCAGGGCGTCTCACGGCAGATCGGTGGCGTTTTCCCCCGAGACCGGCTGCCCGCTCACTCCCCGATGTGCTGGGCGTAGTCGGCCGCCGTAAGCAGCTGATCCAGGTTGGCCGGGCTGTGGATCTCGAGCTTGACCATCCATCCATCGCCGTAGGGATCGCGATTGACGAGTCCCGGATCGGCCTCGAGGGCCTCGTTGATCTCGACGATCTCCCCCGTCACGGGGCAGAACAACTGCGAGACCGCCTTCACCGCCTCGATGGTGCCGAATTCGTCCATCTGTCTGAACTTGGCGCCGACTTCGGGCAGATCGACGTACACCACGTCGCCGAGCTCGCCCTGGGCGTAATCGGTGATCCCGACCACGACGATGCCGGCATCCTCCGTCGGCCGCACGTACTCGTGCTCTTCCGTGTAGTGGAGATTGTCAGGGATCTCGGACATGGTGGATCCGTAGTTAGGCGTTCAACGGCGACGGTAGGTTATGCGCCCTCCGTCGACCTGTCAACCGGGCTTCTGTGGCCCAGAAGTCCCGCGCGCGCGTCTCCTCCAGCCACCGCCTCGCGGTACCACTCACGACCGGGCAGGTCGGTCTTTGGCCGGGCGGATCCGGCCCGGAGGCCGCAGGGCTTCGCCACGCGCGCGCGCCACCGTTCAGGCCGCACCCAGGGCCGAACGTCGATGCCGAACGCGGGGGGACGGCCCGGGGCTGCTGCGCGGTGTGCTGGATCCGCGAAGTAGACGAGTCGCGGAGCGGTCGAGAGATGATCGAGCGCGCGCCGCACCCAGGAGTGTACGGCGCAATGATCGACGTGCCCGTTCAAGCCGTCGGGTCCGAACGAGACGACCGAGGTCGGTCGACTCTCGGTGATCGCCTGTATCACGCGGTCGATGGCCGCGGCGTCATCCGGGTCGAGGGCGCCGGGCCTCCGACCAAGTGCAAGCGATGCTGCCGATGTTTCGGCCGGGGGAGCCGAGGTGCCACTTACCACCCGCATCGCGACACCGGCCTCGCCATATCGCGCCATCGTGCCACGCATGGTGGCGAGCACGTCGTCGCCGTGCGCCACGACGATCACCAGCGATCCGTGGCCGGCATCGCTGGCGCGGGCCGCTGCCCGACGGACATCGCGCCACGCCGCGCCAGCGACGCGCTCCAGGTCCGCAAGGCTGCCGACATTGTCGATCACGATGTGGCTCCGCCCGCGCTTGGCGGCCGACGGCAGCTGGGCGGTGATGAGCCGCTCGGCATCGTCCGTAGTGAGTCCGCGATGCTCGACGAGACGCTGGCGTCGCACGTCAGGCGGCGCATCCACCAGCACGATGAGATCGAACTGGTCGGGATCCAGGACCTCGAACAGAAGCGGGATGTCGTTGACGAGGATCGCGTCGCCACGCATGGCGGCCTCGGCGACGAGCTGCGCGCGCCGTTCCCGAACCGCCGGGTGGACGATGCCGTTGAGGCGAGACCGGGCGGCATCGTCGTGGAGGATGCGTCGGCGAAGCCACGAACGGTTGAGCGTTCCGTCGGCCAACAGCACGTCTCGGCCAAAGGCATCGACGATGGCGGCGTGCGTCGGCGTCCCGGGTGCCTGAACTTCGCGCACGAGTTGGTCGGCATCCAGCACCGTCGCGCCCCACGAGGCGAAGTGTGCGGCCACGATCGACTTGCCGCTCGCTACGTTGCCGGTGAGCCCCACTGTGATCATGGGTCAGCCGATGCCGCGGATGTGCGGGATCACAACAGGCGGGTCTGGTCTTCGTCCTTGTGCGGCACTTCGTGGCAGTGCCGGCACCGAGCCTCGTAACTCTCGCTGCCGCCGACCATGATCGTGGGGGAATCGTATCGGGCCGGACGGCCGTCGATGAGGCGCTGGTTGCGGCACGCGGGGTCGCCGCACGTGACGCAGATGGCGTGGAGCTTGTCGACGACCTCGGCCACCGCCAGCAGACACGGCATCGGGCCGAATGGCTCGCCGCGGAAGTCCGTGTCGGTGCCGGCGACGATCACTCGGAGCCCGCGGGCTGCCAGCGTGGTGCAGACCTCCACGACGCCCGTGTCCAGGAACTGCGCCTCGTCGATCGCCACGACCTCGGTCTCCGGCCGCACCTCGCGCATGATCTCGGCCGACGAATCGGCGGGCTGGGCCTCGACCGAAAGGCCGTCGTGGGTCGTGACCTGATACACCCCGTACCGGTCATCCAGATGCGATTTGAAGACTTGCACCCGGCGCTTGGCGATGATCGCGCGTCGGACCCGCCGAATGAGTTCCTCGCTCTTGCCGGCGAACATCACGCCGGCAATGACCTCGATCCATCCTGGACGCGTACTGTGCACCATGCGAGACACCTCCGACCCTGCGAGGAGGCTATCCCTCCCGCCGGGTCGGTGCAAGCGCTTGCCAAACCCGACCCTTCCCTCCTTACTTTGATGCCAGCACGGCGCCCACGGGTGGCCGTAACTCGACCGGAAGGTCAATCCTATCTCACAAGGGGGTACGGGGTGAACAAGACGGAACTGACGGAGGCTCTGGCTTCGCAGGCCGGCCTGTCCAAGGCCGATGCGGGTCGCGCCATCGAGGCAATCTTCGGCGACACCGGCCTCATTGCCGGCGCGTTGAAGAAGGGTGGGAAGGTGCAGATCACGGGATTCGGGACGTTCGTAGCTCGCAAGCGCAAAGCCCGAACCGGGCGTGATCCGCGTACCGGCGCGACCATTCAAATCCAGGCCGCGACCCTCCCGGCCTTCAAGGCGGGCCAGGCACTGAAAGACGCGCTGAACTAAGCCGCCTCTACTTCCGGTCGAAGCGGGCCGACACCGAACGGCCCTTCAGCGTGAGGCCGTCGAGCCCCCGACGGGCGGCATCGGCGGCCTCCGCGCGCACTTCGACCACCGTGAAACTCTCCCGCAGGTCCACCCGGCCGACCTGGTCCTTCGCAAGCCCGGCGGCGTTGATCAGGGCTCCCACGACATCGCCCGGCTTGAGGCCCTCGCGGCGCCCGATGCTCAGGCGCAGGTGCACCCATACCGGCACACCATCCGGTGCCGACGCCCCCTGCGGTTCTGCCGTCTCCCGCATTGCGAGGAGTGCCGCGGCCACGAGAGCAGGATCGAACTCGTCCAGGAGCGGTGCGAGGGCGAGGAGGTGGTCGCCAAGTGTTCCGTTCGTGATACGCTCGCGCACGGCCCCATGGAGGCGGGCCCGGGCGTCACGCGCTCCGTCGATCTCGGTGCTCAGGTGAACGGCCGTTGGCGACGCCGCGATGCGTCGCAGATAGTCCTGCTGCCATGGACGGACCAGGACCAGCACCCGGCCGGCGACGCCGAGGAGTGCGTGGAGGGCCTCGACCGTGGGAAGCTCGACACCGATCGCGAGATCTACCGGCTGATCTCCGATGTCCGAGCTCACCCGGATGCCGTCCTCCTCTCGGTAGTCGTTCCATCGTGCCGATCCGGCCGTCGGATCCCAGATCAGCGCCGAGGTCGGAGCGAGGCTGTCCACGGCGGTGCGCACGGTGTGAATGAGACGGGATCGGCCCACGACCGCAAATCGAACGGCGGGTAACGGCTCGACGGGCAGGGTCGTGGTTGCCAATCGCGGCGCCCGGTGCGCGTGGCGGGTGACGATCTCCGACACCTCGGTAGCGTCGGCGGTCACGACCAGCCGCTGCGCCTGGCTACACTCGCCGAGGATCGTGTCCACCTGCGCCATGGTCCCCAAGCGGGCGTGAAACTCCGGCCAGCAGACGACCACGTGGTTGAGTCGCTCCAATCCCAGACCACCGTGCTCGAGCAGTCGCATGGTCTGGGCCGGGGACGCGACGAGCGTCGCGACCCGGTTCGCCGCGACGCGTTGCCGGGTGCGTGCGAGTCCGCTTGCATGGTGCACGGGCCCGAGGTCGGGACAGGCTCGGGCCTCGGCGACCAGATCGTCGGCGATCGGGAGATCAGGAGTGAGCACGAGTGTCGTGAGCCCCGACGGCGCACCCGCATGTATCCGTTGAAGGAGCGGGCGAACCACCCAGCCGGCCGGTGGTCCCTCATAGACCAGGGAGTTCCCCGTCTCCAAGGCCGCACGGTGTGCGGCATCGAACATCGGTGCAAACGTCCAGGACACGACGCCCTCGGTTGTCAAAGAGGATCCGGTGGTACCCGTCCCGGAAGCATGGTACTTTGCACTCGATCCTGACGCAACGGACGAGCACCATGACCCGAGGTTCCCGATGACGCGCTGGTGGAATCAGCTGGTGTCTCGCGTCTATGCGAGGGTTCCCAGGCTGTCAGAGCGCTATGGCCGCCGGGTCGGCGACACGGACCCCGTCCCGCTTCCGCCGCTCGCGCCCCTTGCCGCACTGCTGCCGGCCACCCGGGTCGGCATGGTCACCGCGGGTGGGGTTCACCTGGCCGGTGACGCGCCCTTCGACATGCACGACCCGGATGGCGACGGCTCGTTTCGCGTCATTCCTGATGACGTCTCGACGGACCGGCTCCGCATCACCCACGACTACTACGATCACCGCCCCGCCGACGAGGACGTGAACTGCGTATTTCCCATCGACCGGCTCCGGGAACTCGTGTCGGGCGGCACGGTCGGCGCGGTCGCGGCTCGCCACGTGGGTCTCATGGGTCACGTGTCAGGATCCCAGCTCACCCGACTGCTCGATCGGGAAAGCGAAGCCATCGCCAGGTTGTTTGCGGCGGATGATGTCGGCCTGGTGCTGACGGTGCCGGGGTGAACGACGTGTCACCGGTCGGTCGGACTGGTTGCCCGGATCCTGGAAGCGCGGGGGATCCCCACGGTTTCATTGGGCGTGGTGCGCAGTATGGTCGAGGGTACTCCGGCACCCCGGAACGCGTTCGTCCCGTTCCGCTTGGGCCAGGTGCTGGGTGAGCCGGGCCATGTGGCACAGCAGCAGGCGGTCCTGCACGCCGCACTGGAAGCGGCGTGGAGCATCACGGAGCCCGGCGGGCTCCTCGAGCTGCCGTTTCGCTGGAAGCGCGGAACGTATCCGGGCCCGGTGGGTGACTCACGGCCGCCCACCGCGTCCATCGACGCGTGACCGTGCGCGGAGAATGGTGACACGACCGACAGCACAGACAGCGGCGTGGTTGCTGGCCGTCCTCGCGGTCACGATGCCGGCCGAGGCACAGGAACGGGGAGGGATCCGTTCGCTCGGTGTCGAGCCCGGGATCCTGCCACCGGGACCCCTCAACGCGATCACTGATGTGGCGGGCGTTCGCGTGGGACAGGTGACCCGGGCGGAGGGCGACTCGATCAATACCGGGGTCACGGCGATCCTCCCGCATGACGGGAACATCTTTCGTGAGAAGGTGCCTGCGGCCGTGGTGGTCGGGAACGGCTTCGGGAAACTGGTCGGCTTTACCCAGGTCGAGGAATTGGGTGAACTGGAATCTCCCATCGTGCTGACTTGCACGTTGTGCGTCCCGCGAGCGGCCGATGCGGTGCTCACCTACCTGCTCGAGCTGCCCGGCAACGAGTCCGTGCGGTCGGCGAACGCCGTGGTGGGCGAGACGAACGACGGGTTCCTCAACGACATTCGGGAGCGGCCGATCGCAGAGCATCACGTGCTCGACGCCATCCGCAATGCACGAACGGGTCCGGTGGAGCAGGGGAGTGTCGGGGCGGGGCGGGGGACGATGGCATTTGGGTGGAAGGGCGGCATCGGCACCGCCAGTCGAAGACTTCCACCGGCGTTGGGAGGCTGGACCGTGGGCGTGCTGGTGCAGAGCAACTTCGGTGGAGTGCTCACCATCGCCGGTGCGCCGATCGGGCGGGAGCTGGGGCGCTACTATTTGCGGGAACGACTCGATATGCGACCGGACGGTTCCCGTGACTCGACCGGCCCGGGCGCTGACGCGGCGGATCACGCGGACGGATCGATCATGATCGTGGTGGCGACGGACGCGCCGCTGTCGCACCGCAATCTGCAGCGCCTCGCACGGCGGGCCCTGGCGGGGCTGGCCCGCACCGGGAGCGTGATGACCAACGGGTCCGGTGACTACGTGATCGCGTTCAGCACGGTCACGGTCACCGAGTTGCGGGAGACAGCCAGGGTGGCCAACGATCAGATGAGCCCGTTGTTCTTGGCGGCAGTCGAGGCCACCGAAGAGGCGATCTACAATTCGCTCCTCCATGCCACGACGGTGCGCGGGTACCGCGGGATCGGCGAAGCCCTGCCCATCGATTCGACGCTGGAGATTCTCGCGCGTCACGGCATCGTGCGCCGATGAGTCACGAATCGGCCACCCCCCCGCTGCGCTTGTCGCGCAACCTCGCCCACGTCGCCTCGGACACGCAGGGGGTGCTCGACCGCGAGGTGGAGCGTCGTCGCATCACGGGCGATCTGGTGGCGGACCTCGCGCGGGAGGAGCCGGGGATCGACCCTCCGCGCGGATCGCTCGAGGCGGCGCTCAGGACGCTCCGCGAGGGACACGGGACCGCATCACCCGTCGGCGGGCTGGAACTGCGCGCGGCAGCCGCTCGATATCTGTCGCTGCTCTCCGGAGGACGGCCGGTGAACGCCGACCACGTGGTCGTGTCGGCCAGCGTGCGGCACGCGTGTTTCACCGCGTTCTTCTCCCTGTTCGAACACGGCGATCATGTCCTCCTTCCCAAGCCGGGGTGGCCCGCTTTCGATGGACTGGTCCGACTCGCCCGAGCCTCGCCGGTCGCAATCCAGGGCGACCTGGAGTGGAGCCTGAAGGTGAGCACGCAGGATCTGGCCGCTCGGAGCGACGCTCGTACGGCGGGCCTCGTGCTGGCGACGCCGGTGAATCCGACCGGCGCGGCCTATACCCGCTCGGAACTCAAGGCCCTGTTCGAGTGGGCGCTCGAGCGCAATCTCTGGATCGTGTGTGATGAGACATACCGCCGGGTCCACTACGGGTCGGGTCCGGCGCCGTCGGCGCTGGACCTGCCCGACGAGTTGCTGCAACGGGCGGTCGTGGTGACGGGCCTCGACGTGTCGCACGGCTTGGCCGGCTGGCAAATTGCGGTCGCGCTCGCGCCTTCGGAGGTCAGCAGGGCCATGGGGCGGGTCCAGGAGCACGCGATGGGGGCAGTGCCCTGGCCGGCACAGCGGGGGGCGGCGGCAGTGCTCGCGAGCGATCGTGCCGACCACGATCTCTCCCGCTGGCTCGACGCGGTGCGCACCCATCGGGATGTGGTGGTGCAGTTCTTCCGTCACGAGCTCCCGGGCGTCGAGTTCATCGACCCGTTGGGTACCTACTACTTCTTCTTCCGCGTCGACGGGTTCTTCACGGCGTCGATGGCGTCGGCCCGGGCATTCTGCGAACGCTTGGTGAAGGAACACGGCGTGGCGCTCGCGCACGGTGGGACGTTCGGTGACGACCGCTGGGCCCGCCTCAACTATGCCGTCGGCCGCCGTGACGTGGAACGAGGACTGCAGGGGCTGGCCAGCTTCGTGCGCGTTCTTTCGCAAGGCGACCTCACATGAGTCAGACGCATCTCTTGGGCGGCAAAATCGAGCCGCTCGACGGCGATCTCCCGACGCTCGCGTACGCATGGGACGCGGAGACCGAGATCTTGTCCTGTCATCTCGACGTCGAGGGTGCCCGCGGGCTGACCGGCTCGATCGAGCTGGAGGACGCCCAGGGGGCCGTGCTGACACTCGATTTCTCGAACGGTGTGCTGCGGGGGTTGGAGGTCGTCATCTGGCCTGAGACCGCGCGTGCAAACCTCGACCCGCCGACGGCCACGGAGCAGGGCCGGCTGGTCGTCCCGGGCCGCCCCTCGCAGCCAGGGATCGCCGTGTTGGAGATTGATACGGTGCTGTGGGCGGAAGCGGCACCCGACGAATCCACCATCCACATCGGCATCGGACGCCGGCGCCCCGTACGGGGTGTGGCACTCGCCGACCACCTCCTGACGGAGGTGGACGAGCAGGGCGATCTCGCCGGCTTCTGGCTGCTGTCCGTTCCACCGTTTCCGCAGGAGCGGGAGCTGTGAGCGTCGTCGGCCGCGTCTTTCGGTCGGTCGCTGTGCTGACGACGCTGAGCGCCGCTGCTGCCGTCGCGCAGGGCGGTGCCGGAACCGAGGTGCTGAGCAACGCGCGGGTCTGGACCGGTGACGCGGAACGGCCGTGGGCCGACGCCGTCGCCGTGCACAATGGTCGCGTGATTGCCGTCGGCACCGCGGACGATGTAGCGCGAGTCGTCGGGCCGACAGCACGCACCGAGGATCTGCAGGGCCGATTCGTGATGCCCGGGTTCATCGACACCCACACGC
This sequence comes from uncultured Gemmatimonadaceae bacterium, assembly GCA_964348385.1. Lineage (GTDB taxonomy): Bacteria > Gemmatimonadota > Gemmatimonadetes > Gemmatimonadales > GWC2-71-9 > JAOTVV01. The sequence goes on along the minus strand of CAYGCN010000002.1, from coordinate 38,611 downwards.
ATTTCGAGTCGGCGGGTCGATTGCTCCTCGGCGTGAACCTGCTGGATGTGGCCGAGGATGCTGCCCTCCGTCGGCGCGTGACGGAGGCCCACGCGCGCTTGCCCAGCGGCTCGTGGATGGTCGGGGGCGACTGGGGAGCCTACGCGTTGGGCTCGACGTGGAGGCCGCGACGCTCGCTGCTCGATTCGTTGGTGGGCGACCGTCCGGTGCTGCTCACCAAGTGGGATCGGTCGGAGGCTGTGGCGAACTCGGCTGCCCTGCGTGTGGCCGGCGTCCTCCCCTCCGGGCGTGACGGCTTGCTCACGGCCGACGAGGCGGCCCGGGTGCGCGCCGCCGTACCCGCACCATCGTTCGAGCAACGACGCGCCGAAGCGCGCCTCGCCCTGGCCGACCTGGCGCGGCATGGGGTCACGACCATACACGACATCACGGGTGCCGAGCAACTCCGGATGTTCCGGTATCTCCGCGATCGCGATTCACTGACGGTACGCGTGTGCGCCCGCCCGACGCTCGATCACTGGAGCGATCTCGCCGCCGTGGGCATCCAGACCGGGTATGGTGACGGGATGATCTCGATCTGTGGGCTCAAGGGATTCGTGGACGGGATCATGGGGAACTCGACCGCGATGTTTCGCGAGCCGTACCGACATCGGCCCGAGCTCAGGGGACAGTGGCGCGCGATGATGTCGCCGCCGGGAAACATGCAGCAATTGATTCTCGAGGCCGACGCCGCCGGCCTCACGCCGAATGTTCACGCCATCGGCGACTTCGCGGTCGATACCCTCCTCGACCTCTTCGAACACGCTGTCGCGGTCAATGGTCCGAAGGATCGACGGTTTCGCATGATCCATGCGCAGGTCGTGGCCCCGACCGACTTCGAACGGTTTGGGCGACTCGGCGTGATCGCGGAGGTGCAGCCGTATCATGCGATCGACGACATGCGGTGGATGGAGGATCGCATCGGCGAACGGGCTCGTGGAGCGTACGCGTTCCGGTCCCTGGCCAACGGCGGGGCGCTCCTCGTGTTCGGGTCCGATTGGCCCGGCACGAACGCGTCATGGTATCCGGCCGATCCGGTCCTTGGGACCTACGCCGCCGTGACGCGGCAGACGCTGGACGGCGAGCCCGCGGGGGGGTGGTTTCCCGAGGAACGCCTGACGGTGCAGGAAGCCCTCGACGCGTATACGGTGAACGCAGCCTACGCCGGGTTCCAGGAGCGCTGGAAGGGCCAGCTGCGTCCGGGCTATGTCGCCGATCTGATCGTCCTCTCCGATGATCCGTTTGAGATCCCAGCGGAGACGATCAAGGACATCCGTGTCCTGGGGACGATGATGGCGGGGCGGTGGGTCTACCGTGAATCCGGTGGCCTCGATCCATGATGTCCCGCCCCAACCCCGGCAGGTGAGCGTCTGACGGACTCGCCACGCCGACGACTGATCGCAGCGCTCCAGCAGGCTGGCGGGACGGTCGGGGCCGGGGCCATGCTCACACACGCCCCACCCCCGCTCGGCGCGCCGTTCGGGCGTGCCGACTATGTGGAGGAACGGCCCGTTCGGGCGATCGACGTGGGCACGCCGCTGTCACCCCCCGAGCCCATGATCTTCATCGACGGCATCCAGCGATACGCGGTCGCAGGGCGCATCGGCCTCGTCCCGATCGTTCGCGGCTACGTCGCCGCCGCGGCGCTGCGCCGCGAGCGGGGGGAGCTGCGCGTCGTCGATGCCGCGACCCGCGAATTTCTCGTCGCGCCGTTGCGTCGACTCGGCACCGATCAGCGAGCTGCCCTGGAGCAGTGCGGTCTGCCGCTCGTCGACTGTACGGTCGCCGAACGATCGCATCCGATTCTCGACGTCCAACTGGCGGCCAAGGTGGTCGAGGGCCGTCGCGAGCAGGCCGAGATCGACGTGACCCGTCGCACCCTCGTTGCCCAGCCTACGACGTGGCTGGTGCTCGACGGATCCCTCGCGGGGATCGGCGAGGTGCCGGGCGGCGGGTCTGGGCGGCTGTTGGGACTCGTGAAGAGCCACGAGACCCAGTTTCTCGACGGCGCGGATCTCGAGGTGGCGCTCACGTTGCCGGTCGGCCACCGCACGAGCGTATTTGCGCGCACGGTCGGGGAGCGGGCCACGGTCCATACGTGGTATCTTCGACTTTGGCCGTGGGAGGACCATGAGCTGCTCCACGGTCTCGTCCGCATCGAACGCCCACCGAGTCCACGCGGTGTGGACGAGGCTACGACGGTGAGCCGGTGGCTGCTGGCCGAGCGGGCGCCGCTGTCGGCGCCCGACGGCCGATGGGATCGGCTCGTGTATCCGATCCAGCAGGTCGAGATGTACTTGCGCGCCCTCGCAGGAGGTTGGTGGTGATTCAAATGGGTGGAGACGCCCCCATCGGTCGTGTCGTCGCGACGGAGACCCTCCCGGCCGGCACCCACCAGTTCTACTTCTGGAGTGCGATCGACACGCCGATCGGTATCGGGGCCATCGTGCGCGTGGATGACGGACCCGCCCGCTCCGTGTACGCCGTGGTCGTCGATGGGAAAGGGTACTCCGACCTGGCGTCGCCGCTGCACGAGGTGGTGGTGGCGCACGGCGACCCCGCCGGTGACCGGGCGCCCACCCGGCGCACGGAGGTCCGGTTGTGGACGGCGGCCGTGCTCCGTCACGAACCTGAAGAGCCCGTGCAACCGGTGCCGCTGGCCGATGTCCGGCTCGCGACCAAAGAGGACGTGGAAGTGGCACTCCGCATGGACGCCTACGTACGCGGGGAGCGGCCGACCGGGATCCCCATAGGCGTCTACCGGGCTGGCGGCCTGTCCGCGCCGGTCTGGATGGATGCCGATTTCCTCCTCGGCCCCGAATCGGCCCACCTGAACATCTCGGGTGTCTCGGGCCTCGCCACGAAGACGAGCGCTGTCCAGTTCCTGCTCGCCAGCATCTTCCAGCGGCTTCCCGCACTCAAGGGGTCGGTGGCGGCCGTGTGCTTCAACGTGAAAGGCCCCGATCTCTGCTTCCTCGATCAGCCGGGCGACCTGACCGAGGCCGACCGCGAGCTCTATGCGATCCTGGGCATCGAGCCGAGGCCGTTCGAGCGGGTGCGGTATTTCGCCCCGTTTCGCGCCGACGGGATCAACCTCAACACGCTTCGCTCGCACCCTGACCTGGTGGCCGATGTACAGCCGCTCGTCTGGGGCCTTCGCGAGGTGCTGGGATTCCACGAGGTGCTGCTGAATCGCGACGACCTCGACGCCAAGGCCGACGGCTTGCTCGATTTCCTCGTGGACCGGGTGGTCGAGAAGGAGTTCAGTGACGAGTGGGGCACGACGCACCGGGTGCAGAGCTTTGCCGATCTTGATCGGCTGTTTCGTGCCGTCTTCGACGGGCTGGAGCACGCCGGTCGCTCCGACGTGTGGCGCACCCATCACATCGCCACGATCCGCAAGGTCCGCAACCGCCTCCTCAACATCTCCACACGCTGCAAGGGCCTCGTGACCGACGACGGGTCGGTGAGTGATCTGCCGTTCGGACAGTTCGAGGACCGGGCGGTGTACGTGCTCGACGTCGCGGGGATGGATCAGGTGGCACAGGACCTGGCGTTCACGCGCGTCGTGTCGACGCTCCGCGAGCATCTCGAGCGGCGCGCCCTCGGCGTGGACCACGTCATCGTGTTCGTCGACGAGTTGAACAAATACGCGCCGGGAGACGGTCAGGACACGTACGTACGCAAGATGCTCCTGGACATCTCGGAGCGGGGACGGTACTTGGGACTCGTGCTGTTCGCGGCGCAGCAGTTCCGCTCACAGGTCCACCGGCGCGTCGTCGGCAACGCAGGCACCGTCGTGTTCGGGCGCATGGACATGGACGAGTTGGCCACACCCGGGTACCAGGTGTTGTCGCCGGCCACCAAGATCAAGTTGGCAACGTTGCCGAAGGGCGAGCTGATGGTGCGGCACCCGCACTTCACTCAACCCGTCTTCGTACGGTTTCCACGCCCGGCCGTCATGAGCGGTCCCATCGGAAGCAAGCGATTTCCGCCCGCGCCCGACGTGTCGTTCGAGGAGGCCGTCGTGCGCCAGCTGACGGCCATGGACCGACGCATCGCGGCGGGCCGTGTTCGCGATCTCATTGCCGATCGACGGGACGATGACGTGCGGCGCGCGTTGCTGGCCACCAGGCGCGCCGCGCCGGACGACGCCCTGGAGTATTTTCGCACGGCCCTCGGACCGGCGGTGGCGCGCGAGCGCATCGCGATGCGGCGTGAAGGCGTGCCGCTCCGGACGGTGGAAGACCCGTATGCGCCGTAGCGTCTCGATGGTGAGCCTCGCCGTGGCCGCCACAGTGCTGATCCCATCCGACGCGTCGGGCCAGCGCACCGTCGAGCTGCGTTACGATCCGCCCGCCGGGGCCATGGTGCAGGCCCTCTGGCGGCACAGTGCCACCCGCACGGTGACGACGCCGCCGCGCGGCATGACCGTGCGGGTGGTCGAGGCGACGGAAGTGACCAGCGTGACGCAGCGCACCGTGGCGCGGCAGAACGGGCGGATCATCGTGGACGTGACGATCGACTCGACCGTGGTGCAGGTGCGATCGGGTTCTGGCGCGTGGGAGACGGTCCGCGCACCGGCCGGGGGGACGTCCGCGCGCATCGTCGTCGACGACCGCATGCGGCTGGACTCCCTCGGCGGCGCCATCGCCGAGGGCGACATCGTGCGCGGGCGACTCCGGGCGTTCGCGTCCGGTCTCGAGTTCTCGCTACCCGCCGGGCCGGTCGCGGCCGGCGACACCTGGGTGGAAACCGTGGTCGATCCGTTGGTGGCCGTCGTCGGCGTCGATGTGGAGCCCGACGCGGCGCGATGGCTCGCGCAGGCCGGCGCGATGATCGCCCGCTCCACGTTCACGCTGGACAGCGTGGTCGATCGCGGGGCGGACACGCTTGCGTATCTGCAAGTGTCGGGCAGCTTTCTCCCCACGACACTCACGGCCCCGGTAGAGACGGCGCAGGGGCATGCGAGGATCGACGGCGCGTTCGGGGCGCGGCTCATCTGGTCCACCGGGTGGCACACGTTCGTGTCGGGGACGGTCCAACGGCACGTCCGACTCCGGGTCTACGTGGGGACGCCGGACGAGGAGCGGGAGGTCCATACCATGACCGCGGAGATCGCGGGGAGGTTCCGGGTTCAGTGATGCCACGACGTTGGCTGCCGCTTGTCGCTGCGCTGCTCGTGTGGCCGTCGGCCGTCGCCGCTCAAGGGGCGTTGGATCTGCGTGCCGGGATGGAGGAGGGGACGCTCATCCGGCGGCTCTTCCAGGTCTTCACGCGAGTGACGCTGGATGATCACGCGCGCGGGACGAGCGTGAGCAGCGAGATTGCACGCCTCGGTGGCGCCAGTCAGTTCGGGCTGGCCGCCACGGACGAGGACTTCTCCGTACACCTCGCGCTGGATTCGGTGCGGATTCGGCGGCGGGTGGCGGCGATGCCGTGGCAGGAGTTTGCCGTCGCGCCCAGGGACAGCCAATGGGTCCAGCTGACGGTGGATCGCCGACTTCGGGTTCGTCGGGTCATCCGGCCCGCGTCACTCGTGGAGCGCGGCGTGCTCGACCAGCTCATTGTCGGCATACCGGGCTTTACCGTGCCGGACCGACCGGTGCGGCCGGGAGATCAATGGACGGTCCCGGTAACGATCCCCGGAGACGCGCCGGGGCCTGACGCTGAGCTCACCATCGAGCGTCCCGTCCTCCTCGCTCGCAGCACGGTCACGGTGGACAGCCTCGTCGCGCGGAGCCAAGACACCCTGGCGTTTCTCTCCGTCGATGGCCCGATCGAGCCCGAGTCCGCCACGTCGCCTGACGGCATCCGGGTCGTCTACGGGGGTCAGGTCACCGGCACGCTGGTGTGGTCGTCCGGGTGGCGCGGCCTGGTCTCGGTCGCGGTCCGCTACGACCTCGTCGCGGACGAACGCGGGCCGAATGGGCTGCCCTCTCGACGGCTCGAGATCGAAACGACGGTTCGTCATGCGGTGCTGCCGTAAGTCGTGAAGCTCGCCCACCTCGCCGACATCCACCTCGGCTTCCGGCAATACCACCGGCTCACGCCGAACGGGATCAATCAACGGGAAGCCGATGTCGCTGCCGCGTTTCGGCGGGCGATCGACGGCGTGGTACAGGCAGCGCCCGACCTGGTGGTCATCGCCGGCGACCTCTTTAACTCGGTTCGGCCGAGCAACCCCGCCATTCTCCACTCGTTCAACCTCCTCCGGACCCTGCGCGACGCCCTGCCGCAGGCGCCCGTCGTGGTCATTGCCGGGAATCACGACACGCCGCGATCCGTCGAGACGGGGACGATCCTGCGTCTGTTCGAGGCGGTGAACGGCGTGTCCGTGGTGGCCGAACGACCGACCGATTTGGTGTTCGACGAGCTCGACGTGACGCTGACCTGCGTGCCGCACACGGCGTGGCTCACCGGTGAGCGACCGACACTCACGCCGCCCCCCGGGGCCGGGCGGCACGTGCTCGTGACCCACGGCGAAGTGGCCGGCGTGCTGCGCCGCGACGCGACGGCGCTCGAGTACGGCGGGGCGCTGGTCGATCCGGCGGAATTACATGCCGACCGCTGGGACTACATCGCCTTGGGACACTACCACGTGGCGCATCAGGTCGCGGGCAACGCGTGGTACAGTGGATCGCTGGAGTATGTGAGCTCCAACCCGTGGGGCGAGATCCAGGACGAAGCGCGGGAGGGCCGGCCGGGTCAGAAGGGTTGGCTCCTCGTCGACCTGAGCGATCGACTCCGTGTGGAATTCCAACCCGTCCCACTCGCTCGACGCGTCGTGGATTTCCCACCCATTCACGCGGCGGGTCTCGGTGCGGCGGACGTGGATGCCGAGATCGCGGCCCACGTGGAGGCGTGTACGTCGGGCGTGGTTGACCAGATCGTCCGGCAGGTGGTGTTCGACATTCCGCGACCCATCGCACGCGATCTGGATCACGAGCGTATCCGAACGCTCAAGGCGCAGGCGCTGCACTTTCATCTGGATCTCCGCCGACCGCTGCCGCACCGGGAGGTGGGCGTCGGGGCACCGGGCGTGCGGCAGACGCTGACGGACGTTCTCACGGACTATCTCGGCCGACGACCACTCGATGCCGATGTCGATCGTCAGGGTCTCGTCGACCTGGGCGTGCGGTACATGCGGGCGGTGGAGCAGGAGCTCCGCGAGACATAGATGCAGCTCCATCGGCTCAAGCTGCTGAACTTCCGGCAGCACGCCTCCACGGAGATCGTCTTCGGGCAGGGCATCACGGCGATCATCGGACCGAACGGCTCGGGAAAGACGACGCTCCTCGAGGCCATCGCCTGGGCCTTTTATGGCAATCCGGCGGCCCGGGGCAGCCGCGACACGATCCGGTGGAACCGCGCGCCGGCCCGCGCCTCGGTTCGGGTGGACGTCGAGTTTTCCCTCGGTGCACACGAGTTTCGCGTCGGTCGGAGTCTCTACAACGCCGAGCTGTTTCAGGATCGCTTCGACGCGCCGACCGTCGTCGGGCACCAAGAGGTCTCGAGTCGGGTCGAGCGCCTGCTCGGAATGACCCGGGACGAGTTCTTCAACACGTACTTCACCGGACAGAAGGAACTCGCCGTTATGGCCACGCTCGGTCCCACCGACCGAGCCCGTTTTCTGTCGCGTGTCCTTGGCTACGAGAAGTTGCGCCTGGCGCAGGATCGCGTTCGGGAGTCTCGGTCGGCGTTGCGCGGTGAGCTGACCGGATTGGAGCGCGGGCTCGCCGACGCCGAAGCACTGACCCGAGAGCATACCGATGCCGCGGCGCAGCTCGCCGAGATGCGGGAGTTGTTGACCACGGCGATCCGGACGCGGGAGGAGGCGAATGCCGCGTTGGAGCGGGAGGGACCGGTCTGGACACGCATGGCGGAGCTTCGCGAATCGGTGCTCGAGCTGGAAGGTGAGCTGAAGATCGCGGAGCGGGACGTGGGTGAGGCGCGCCGCGAGTTCGAGCGATTGGACAAGGAATTGGCGGAAGCGCTCTCGGCGCGCACGGAGTTGACGGGACTCGAGCCGGCGCTCTCGCAGGTCGCGCCGTTGCGGGAGGAGGTGGAGGCGCTCGAACGTCAGGCTCGGGCGGCGGGGCAGCGGCGCTCCCTCGCCGGGCAGCTGCGGGAGGTGGATGGACAACTCGAGCGCGAACGCCAGCGGGCGGCGCAGTTCGGCGACGCGGCTGAGGCCCTTGCCGAGGCGCAGGCGGCGCTCGACGCCGCCCGCGCCGCGCTCGCGCAAGCGGAGGTACAGGAAGAGGCAGCGCGCACCACGTGGGTTCGCGACCGGCAAGATGCCGAAACCAAACGCCAGAGTCTCCGCGACCAGTACGTCGATCTCCAGAAGCATCGGGAGAGCGTCCTGGAGGCCGGGTCGGAGGGTGAGTGTCCGATTTGCAAGCGACCGCTCGGCGCGGTGTACCAGGAAGTGCTGGAAACACTCGACCGGCAGATGGAGGAGATCGAAGTCAAGGGCAAGTTCTTCAAACGGAGGATGGAGCAGCTTGAGCGACCGCCTGACGAGCTGAACGCGGCGCAGGCCGCCGTGAAGGTGGCACAGACGGCAGTCGAGGATGCGGCGCAGCGGGTGGCGCGGTGCGAAGACCGCGGGCGACAGCGGCGCGACATCCAATCCGATCTCGAGCGACTCGACAAGCGGCGGCGCGAGCTGCTTGCGGAGATTACGGCACTGCCCGAGTCCTACGATGCCGATCGCCACGATCAGGTGCGCGATGCGCTCCGAGAGCTCGAGCCCACCGTCACTCGGGCCGCCGAGCTCCGCTCCGCTGCCGGCAAGGCGGAAGAGCTGGTACGCAAGGCCGAATCGGCCGAACGGACGGCGTCGGAGTGCGAGGCCAGAGTCAAGGCTCTGGAAACGGCGATCGTGGACCTTGGCTTCAGCGATGCCGCGTTCGCCGAAGCGCGTGAGCGATATCAGGCGGCGGAAACGACGCTCCGCGATGCTGAGCTGCGACTGGCAACGGTTCAGGGAGACGTGCGTGCCGCCGAGGCCGCGCTGGCGAGCGCCGAACGGCGGGTACGGGAGCGGGAGGAGCGGGTCCAACGAATCGACGTGGTGCGCGCCGATCTCACGCTGCACGACGAGTTGGATCGCGCGCTCCACGATCTCCGACTCGAACTCAATGCGCGGATGCGGCCCGAGTTGGCGGAACGCGCGTCGGATCTCCTCAACGATCTCACCGACGGACGCTACAACGAGCTCGAGCTCGACGAAGACTATCGTCTCCTCGTCGTCGAGGAGGGCCAGATGAAGCCGGTGGTATCCGGTGGCGAAGAGGACTTACTGCACTTGGTACTGCGGCTCGCGATCAGTCAGATGGTTGCCGAGCGCGCCGGGCAGCCGCTGTCTCTGCTGATCCTCGACGAAATCTTCGGCAGTCTCGACGAGCAGCGCCGGCACAACGTGGTTGCCCTGCTGCGCGGGTTGGCCGACCGGTTTCCTCAGGTGGTCCTCATCACCCACATCGACTCGGTTCGTGAAGGCGTGGATCGCGTGCTGCGCGTCGAGCAGGTGGCCGAGACGGGTGCCTCGGTCGTGACCGAGGACCCCATGACGCTGGACGGAGCCGATGTCGCCGCCTGAGGACGCGCTCCGCGGGCCGCGCGTCGCCCGGGAGGACGACGTCACCGCTCTGAATCGCATGTTCGCGAAGTCGTTCACGGAGCGGTACCATCGCGATGGCTTGATCGGCGTGCGCGTTCCACAGCTCAACCCGCAGGTCTGGCGGTATGCGATTCGGGATGCGGGTGACGGCGCGATGCTGTGGTTCGATCGGGACGACCGACTCGTTGCCTTCAACATGGCTCACCGCTCGGGCGCGGAAGGGTGGATGGGGCCCTTGGCGGTGCGACCGGATCGGCAAGAGCGCGGCGTGGGACGGGCCATTGTCTCGGCCGCCATCGACTGGCTCATCGCCGAAGGTGCGACGACGGTCGGACTCGAGACCATGCCTCGCACGGTCGACAACATCGGATTCTACAGCCGGCTCGGCTTCGCACCCCAGCACCTGACGGTGACGCTCACAAGCAATGTGACCCGTGACGAACTGGAGAGCGCCGCCGTCCGCCTGAAAGCGCTCCCCGCTTCCGAACGCGCGACCACGATCGGCCATTGCCGGGAGCGGTTGCGGCAGTCCCTGCCGGGATACGACTACAGTCGAGAGATGAATCTGACCGGCGAGATTGGATTGGGGGATACCGTCGTCCTCGGCGGTCCGCGAGGCGTCGCGGGCTTCGCGGTGTTCCACTCGGCAGCCTTGCCCGCGGGCCGACCCGCCGACGAGCTTCGCGTGCTCAAGCTGTTCGCCGAATCCACGGCGAGCTTCCTGCGCGTGATGGCGGCTCTCGAGGCCTGCGCGCATGCCGAGGGTCTGCCCCGGGTGGCCATCCGCTGCCAGACCGGATACGAGGCTGCGTATGCCACCCTCGTGGAACGCGGGTATCGTGTACGGTGGACGGATCTTCGCATGACCCTGCGGGGACGGCCGGAAGGACGCGTCCCGCGCGGCGAGATCCTGTTTTCGAATTGGGAGATCTGACTCAGTCGCCTCGACGTCCGACGATGCCGCGTGCCAGGAGCACACATCCTACTCCCAACGCCGCATGAACCCATCCACTGGGAATCGCGAGCACGAACGCCAGCACGAGCCACAGAGCGAGACTCAGGATCGCGAGAGCCGTTGCCAGGTGCATTGCGACCTCGTTTGCGATGATTCTCGCTTGACGCGTTGTTGCGCCACCTCTATATATAACGTCAGCGGGAGCGAAGAGCTGGATTATTGAGCCAACAGGCTCGACCGCGTGTCTGCTTTGGACAATGGATGACATGCCCCCTCGGGGACGTCAAACATGGCTGGGCTGGCACGGTTCCTTCGGATTCGGGCTTCAATAAGCGCTCTTCGTTCCCGCATTCTTGCCGCTTACCCCCTGGAGTCGCCTCTGCTGAACGGATTTTCCCCGTTACAGCCACGTCGTAGATCTGCTACATTGCCATTCCGGTGAGGGCGACCTGTGCCCAGCGCGCGCCGGACCGCAACGAGAGGAGCGCGATGTGAGACCCGACGACAAGATCGTGGCCATCGACCGGGGCGTGGACGACCCGGAGCTCCAGGCGATGGTGCGGCGCATGCTGCAGCTGCTGGGTGAGGATTCCAGCCGGGAGGGTCTCCTCCAAACACCTGAGCGCGTCGAAACCTCGCTCCGGTGGCTCACCCGCGGTTATCACCAGTCCGTGGAGGAGGTCGTGCGCGACGCGGTGTTCCAGGAACCGCACGAAAGCATGATTCTGGTTCGCGACATCGAACTGTACTCGATGTGCGAGCACCACATGCTCCCGTTCTTCGGGAAAGCGCATGTCGCGTATCTGCCGGACGGCAAGATCATCGGCCTCTCGAAGATCCCGCGCATCGTCGACGTCTTCGCCAGGCGCCTTCAGGTTCAGGAGCGACTCACCGATCAGGTCGCCGATGCGCTGATGGATGTGCTGGAGCCAAGCGGTGTCGGTGTCGTGATCGAGGCGTATCACCTGTGCATGATGATGCGCGGCGTGGAGAAGCAGCATTCGAAGACGGTGACCAGTGCCTTGCGGGGCGCGTTTCTCGATGGCACGACTCGGGACGAATTCCTGCGCCTGGCACACGGCGGCTCGTGGCTCGAATGAAGGTGCTGGACGATCGCATCGCGGTGGTGACCGGGGCGAGTCGAGGCATTGGACGCGCCGTGGCGGACCGACTGCAGTGGAATGGCGCGCGGGTGGCCTGTCTGGCACGCAGCGTCGCGGCCGCGCAGGACGGCATGCGCCTCGACATCCCATGTGACGTCACCGACGAGGACGCGGTTCGCCGGGGGGTGGCCCTGGTCGTGGAGCGATTCGGTCCACCCGACATCGTGGTCAACAACGCTGGAGCGTTCTTGCTCAAGTCTCTGGGCGACACGACGACGGAGGAGTTTCTCACGCAGGTCCGTGTCAACACACTGGGTCCGTTCCTCGTCATTCGGGAAGTGCTGCCCCACCTGCTGCGTGCTCGACGCGGTCACCTCATCACGATCGGCAGCGTCGTGGACCACCGACCCTATGCCGGGAACGCCGCCTACGGCGCCAGCAAGTATGGCCTGCGCGGGCTGCACGAGATCCTGGTGGAGGAGTTGCGTGAGACCGGTGTGCGCGCAACGCTGATCTCGCCCGGGCCGACGGACACGCGCTTGTGGGATCCGATGGAGGCTCGGGGAGCCGACGAGATGCCGGCGAGGAGCGACATGCTGGCGCCGGACGACGTTGCTGCAGCCGTCGTGTACGCGGTCACGCAGCCGGAGCGTGTGGCGGTGGAGTGGATCCGCCTGATGCCGGCGACCTGACGGTTGGCCGACGCGCTCGGCCGTCGCGTCGCGTTCGATCCATGCATATCGAGTTGACCGAGTTCCTCCGGTGCCCCGAGCACTGCGGGGCGAGGGACTACTGCGTGCTGATGCCGGAAACGGTCGAGGCACGTGACGTACGCGCCGGCACCATCGCCTGCCCGGCCTGCCAGGCGACGTACCCCATTGTGGACGGTATCGCGGACTTCCGCGGGTCGGCGGAGGACGACGCAGGAAGCGTCGATTCCCAAGGCGTGACCCTCCCGGCGGCGGAGGATGTGCGTGCCCTCCTCGGCGTGGCGGGACCCGGGGGATACATCGTCGCGCTTGGCTCCGCGTGCCTGCTCGTGCCGTCCATGACACCCCTCGTCCCCGGTGTCCACTTCGTCCTGGTCAATCCACCCGGTGGGGTCGCGTCCAGCGGCATGACGAGCCGCGTGCGTTGCCGACACGCGATTCCGCTCGCTCCCTCCATGGCTCGGGGGGTCGTCATCGGTCACGATCACGCTCGAGCTCCGTGGCTGGCCGAGTCGGCGCGCCTGCTGCTTCGGGGACTGCGCGTGGTCGTCGTGGGGGATCCGGGGGCGATTGACGGTGTGAAGCGCCTGGCCTCGGGACAGGGTATGTGGGTGGGAGAGAAGCACTGAGCGTGAGCCGAAGCGGCCCGATCGCACCGCTCCGGCCCACCGCCGCGATCACTCGGCGTACAGCGTGTCGATCCGCTCCCGATAGCGCTCCTCGACGACACGCCGCTTCACCTTCAGCGTCGGCGTGAGCTCGCCGCTCTCGATCGTGAAGTCCGCGTCGAGAATCAGCAGCTTCTTCGGCATCTCGAAGCTCGCCAAGTCCCGCAGGCCGCCCATCACCTCGCGCTCGACCTTCGCCGCGACGTCCGGCAGCGCGAGCAACGAGGGGATGTCGGTGAACGTGAGACCGCGCTCCTTCGCCCACGCCGTGACGGCGTCGAAGTCCGGGACCACCATCAGGGCGGGAAACTTTCGCTTGTCACCGATCATCACCGCATTCAACACGAACCGGTTCGTCTTGATCATGTTCTCGATCGGCTGCGGCGCGATCTTCTTCCCACCCGCAGTGACGATGAGGTCCTTCTTCCGATCGGTGATCTTGACGTAGCCGGCGTCGTCCAGTTCTCCGATGTCACCCGTGTGGAGCCAGCCGTCGGCGTCGACGGCCTCCGCGGTCGCCTCGGGCTTCTTGTGATAGCCTTTCATGATGTTCGGGCCGCGAGCCAGGATCTCGCCGTCGGGCGCGATCTTGACCTCCACGCCCGGGATCGGCGGACCCACGGTGCCGATCCTCAGCGCGTCGTACGGATTCACGGCGATCACCGGTGATGATTCCGTCAGCCCGTATCCTTCCATGATCGGCAGGCCGGCGGCGAAAAAGAACTTGGCGATCTCGGGGTTCAACGGGGCTCCTCCCGACACGAAAAAGCGCACGCGTCCCCCGGTGCGGGCGCGGAGCTTGGAGAAGACCAACCGGTCGGCGATCGCCTTCTTGATCCCGAGGAGAGCGGGAATGGGGTGTCCACCCAGCTTGAGATCCGCCCACCGCTCCGCGTTGCGGCGGGCCCAAAAGAAGATCCGCCGCTTCACCGCGCTCCCCGCCATCGCGTTCTCCAATACGCGGGCGTAGATCTTCTCGAACAGCCGCGGCACGGACAACACGACCGTCGGCTTCACCTCACCCAGGTTGATCGAGACTTTCTCGATACTCTCCGCGTAGTTGATCGTGGTCCCGGCGTGAATCATGACGTAGTGGCCGGCCATGCGCTCGAAGCTGTGTGACAGAGGCAGGAGCGACAGGCAGGAGTCGTCCGGCCCGACGGACAGGACCTGCAGCCCCGCGTGCACGTTCGAGCAGAAGTTCCGGTGGGAGAGCATCACGCCCTTCGGCGGTCCCGTCGTGCCGGACGTGTAGATCAACGTCGCGAGCGAGTCCGGGTCCACCGCGAGCGCATCCTCGCGGTACTTGGGGTACTTGCCTTCGGCAGCCGCACCGCGCTGCAGCAGTTCCTGAAAGCTGATCACCCCCGGGCCTTCCATGCCCTCAGCGACCGCGAACACGATCACGGATCCGATCGTCGGCGTCGCATCCCGGACGGCGGCGATCTTCTCGAACTGCTCGGCATCCTCGACGAACACCGCTCGCGCGTCGGAGTCGTTCAGGATGTACGCGACCTGCGCGGCGGGAAGCGTGGGGTAGACGGGCACATCGGCGCATCCGGCCGTCAGGGCCGCGAAGTCGGCCATCGCCCATTCCGGACGATTCTGGGAGAGAACCGCAACACGCTCTCCGGGCTGAATGCCCAATTCCTTGAGACCAAGCGCGGCGTGTTTGACCCGCCGCGCCAGCTCTTGGTGCGTGATGTTCTTCCAGACGTCCCCGTCTTTGTACCGCAGAGCCGCTTGCTTCGTGCCGAACCGCTCGACCGCGGTGAAGAACAGTTCGTTGAGGGTGCGTGGGGCGTTCACGGCGTACCTCCTCGACCCTGTCGGGATCGGGCGCTTCCGGAGTCTCGGGCTCCGGCGTCAGTTGTTCTCGAACACCACCAAGAACCGGACCGGCGATCCGGCAACCGTGTCGCCGCGGGCAGTGAGCGCCACGGCGTGGATCGACGCGCTGTCCGGTTGCGACATCCCGGTCTGGCGAGCGACCAGGATGCTCCCCAGGCCGTCGGTGCCGGTCGTGACCACGACACGATGGGGATCCGTGCCGGGGCCCGTACCGGACTCGCTGAGATAGAAACCGTCAGCGGCGGCCGACCCCGGAACCGGATCGATCGTCAGAAAATGCACCGTCTTTCCGGCAAGCGCGAGTTGCGCTCCAGGGCTCGTGGTCAGGTCCAGCACCGTCACCGAAAGCGCGGCCGATACGGTAGCCGCCGTATCCACCGTGACGCGCGTGGGCCCCGCCGCCGCCGTCGAGTCCGGGGCTCCGGTGACGGTGACGACCACCGTGCCCGAGGTGAGATCGTCGACGCGCGCCCGCACGCGCCCCGAGCCGGGAGACACGGCCCTCACGAAGCCGGTCTCGCGCTCGATCGTGAAACCGACCTGACCCGAGTCGACGTCCAGAATCCCCCACACGACGGGCGCATCCGGCACGATTGCACCGGCCGCGCTCACCGCGCGGGCGGCAAGCCGCAGCGTATCCCCCTCTTCGACCGTTCGCGTCGTGGCGCCGAGGATCTCGATGGCGACGATCCGGTCGAAATCCGCCACGATCTGGGAACACGCCACCGTGCCCGCGGCGATGGCGATCCAACGATTCAGGGCGATTCCTCCTTGGCCAGTTGCTGCAGCGCGCGCTGGGCGTGCTCGACCCACTTGTCGGCATCGGGTCCGCGCGGCGGCCGCTGCAGGAACGTCCGCAGGTGCTCGACTGCGCGGTCCGTTTCCCCCCGACGGAGCAGGAGGAACCCCAGGCCATAGTGGGCCCCCGCGAGATCCGGGTCGATCTCGAGGGCGCGGCGGTAGTGCCGGATGGCCTCGTCGTGCCGGTTGGTCTTGGTGAACGCGATGGCGATGTTCTGGAGGACCCGCAGGTCCGTGGGGTGGTCCCGCAATGCGAGGCGATACGAGGTCAGCGCGGCATCGTAATCGCCTTGCCGCTCCAACGCGAGCGCCTCGTTGAGGTAGTCCAGTCGCTGCGGCTGGACGCTCGCCCGCCGGCGGCGACCGAAAAGACGGTTCCAGAAGTGCATTCGAGCGGGAAGATAACGTGAAGCTGCCGCGAGGCCTAGCGGGACGGTTCGCCTGGGCCGGCGCTGTCCCCCTCCGGTTGTCTCGATCGAGCGGCGACGATATGATGGATACGTCTATGCGTGACGCGATCGCCGTTTCCGGTCCCCGAGATGTTCTCGAAGTCGACTGGCCCCTCTTTGGTGAGCTGTGCCGGGCGCTGGCGTTGAAGATCGCACGCGACTACCAACCCGAGCTGGTGCTGGGGATCGCCAAAGCGGGTGTCGTGCCGGGTGCCGTGGTGGCATCGATGCTGGGATGCGAATTCGCCGCGATGTCGATCACGCGACGCACAGCGGCCGGTCGGCCGACGCTCGTCTCCGGGCCGCCGCCCGCCGTGCGCGGTCACCGCATCCTCATCGTCGATGAGACATGTGATACGGGGGACACGTTGAAGGTCGCCCACGTCGCTGCGCGCAAGCTCGGGCCGACCGAAGTCCGCACCGCCGTGTCGATCAAGACGGGTGGATACGAGCCGGACTTCTACGCCCTGGAAACCAAGAGCTTCATCATTCTTCCCTGGGATCGGGAGGTCGTGCTGGACGGCCGCCTCGCGTTGCGGCCGGAGTACGCGGAGAAGCTGGAGAAGGAGTAAGGGCGGGACCGGGCGTCCCCGCCCCCGCTCATCGCAGCACCGCTCGATAGTCCTCGCCTCGGCTCACCGCCTCGTAGACGCTCCCCAGGGTTTCGGGCGAACCGGTCAGGAAGCGACACTGCGCATCGCCTTGACCGCGGCACTCGATCTCCATGACGGCGATCGGGCTTCCATCCGCCAGAGCCGTGAGGAAACTCGCCAGCATGCCGGTCGAGAACAAGCACATGGGACCGTCGCCGGCCGCCGGAGCGGTCTCGGCCCAATCGCTCGTGGTGATCATCAGACCGAGCGTGCCGATACGCGCGGTCTGCACGGTGCCCCACCCGAGACTGCGAAAAAAGTCGGAGAGGACCTCGGGGAGCAACGACGCATCGAGGTCGGCGGGATCCTCGATGTCGGTGCGCGACGGCAGCCATTCGCAAAACGCGTCGTACACCTCCGTTCCCGCCGCATAGCCCATCTCCTGTAAACGGGTCGCACCTTGGTCGTCGCCGAGGTCGTGGACGAGTGACGCACGGAGGACGCGCAGCGCATTTGCGCCGATGCCAACCACCCCCTGCTGGTACACTGCGTGTGTCATGATGATGACCCGGTAGCAGACGTGGCAACATAGGGGCGCCCGGGGGAGTGACGCAAGAGCGTCGGCCGCCGTTTTGGACGTGCCATCGCCTGGATCGCCCTCGACGCCATGCCGTCCATTCAGTAGTATCCGAAGACGGCAGGGCAGGCGTGTCGGGCATGGAATCCCGACGATGTCGGCACCGGGCCGACTCAGGCACGACATGAGCGGGCGCACGATGCGCTCGACCGAACAACGATGGACAATCCGGGAGCGACCATGGCACGCGATCGGGAATTGGACCTCGTCGACGACGAGGAAGGACTCGAGGAGGAGCAGGAGGAGCTCGAGGGCCTCGAAGAGCATGAGGGGGCCAGCGGGATCGTGGGATTCATCGGTGGCTTGCTCGTGGGCGCGCTCATCGGCGCGGGGGTGGCGTTTCTGATCGCGCCGGAGCGCGGCGATGTGACGAGACGACGCCTAGGGGCGAGAATCCGCGATGTGTCGGATGACGCGCGCGAGCACTTCGAGGACTGGCGCGACGGCGCCGAGCGCGAACTCCGGCGTCGCCAGCGTCAGCTGCGTCGTCGCCTGCACCGTAACGACTGAGCGATCAGGTTTCGCAGCTGTCAGGGCCGGTCGCGAATCGTCGAGAGGAGCTCCCGGGCCCGGGACTGGTACTGTGGATCCGACACGTCGCTCGTGGGCGGGAGCGCCAGCACCGTCTCGAGGGCGTGTCGCGCCTCCGCATACCGCTCCAGATCGATATAGATCTCGGCCAACTCCAGATGATGGTACAGATACTCCGGCCGAAATTCGACGGCCCGCTCGAGGTTGACCGCCGCCGAATCCCAGTCCGCGCGGTCCAGGAACCCCGCGCCGAAGAACGTCTTCGCAAAGAACTTCGCGATGCCGGACAGACGCTTGACCTCAGCGTGCCACGCCCCAAGCACGTGATAGGCCCCATCGTGCGTCGAATCGAGCGCGACCGCACGGGTGGCGGATTCGTAGATCTCCTTGGCGAAGCGCACGCGCTCCTTGCCGCCACGAGTGCGCGACAGCCGACCCAGGGCGTTCGAGAGCATGAAGTGCCCCTCGGCATCCATCGAGTCCGTGCGGATCGCCGCACGGGAGTACATCTCGGCGACTGCATACAGGCTGTCCCGTAGCCTGGACTGTTTCGTATCTTCGAGTTGCTTTGCCACCTCGATCTGCGCCTCGGCGAATTTCCACATGGCCTCGTAGGTTTGACGAGCCATGTAGGCTGCACGATACGCCTCGAGCGCGGCGGCAGGGTCCAACGCGTTGGACAGACTGTCGCCCTGACGGATCAGCTCGGCGTAGGGCGACTGCGCGGCCACGGCTGGTGCTCCGGCAAAGAGCATGACGCCGATCGAGAACAGAGCACGCATGATGACTCCACTTGCGCCGAAAGGTGACTGACCGCGTAATGATTGTGCCCTCCCTCATCGAGCGCAAGCGGCACGGTCAGCCTTTGACCGCCGACGAATGGGGTGCCCTGGTGCGCGATTATGCCGCGGGGGACGTCCCGGACTATCAGATGGCGGCCCTGCTGATGGCGGTCGTGTGGCGGGGGCTCGATGACAGCGAGCTGGGTGCCCTCACCGACGCTATGCGGGCGTCGGGGGGGGAGCTCACGTTCGGCGACCACGTGCCGCCGCGCATCGACAAGCACTCCACTGGGGGTGTCGGTGACAAGGTCTCGATCGTGCTGGCACCGCTGGTGGCATCGCTGGGGGTGGCGGTACCGATGATCTCCGGTCGCGGGCTGTCGCACACCGGCGGGACACTCGACAAGCTGCAGTCCATTCCGGGCTTTCGCGTCGATCTCTCCGTGGATGCCACCCGTCGGCAAGTGGAGCGTATCGGGGCCGCGATGGTCGGTCAGACGGCGGAAATCGCGCCGGCGGATCAGAAGCTCTATGCTCTGCGCGACGTCACGGCTACGGTGGACGCGATTCCCCTGATGGCGGCGAGCATCATGTCGAAGAAGCTCGCCGAGGGATTGAACGGACTGGTGCTCGACATCAAGCGGGGCAACGGGGCGTTCCTGCCGGAGCTCGATCGCGGCCTGCAGCTGGCCTCCACGATGATCCGATTGGGCGAGGAGCGCGGCTGTCCGACGGTGGCGCTGCTAACCGCGATGGATCGCCCACTCGGACGGGCGTGCGGCAACGCGCTCGAGGTGGCGGAGTCCGTCGAGACGCTCCGCGGGAACGGCCCGGCGGATCTCCGGGACGTGGTGCTCGCGCTCGGGGTGGAGATGCTGCTCCTTGCCGGGATGGAGGCGGACCGTGCCGCGGCCAGGAGTACATTGGCGGGCGCGCTCGCCGATGGCCGCGCCGCGGACAAATTCGCGGCGATCGTTCGGGCACAGGGTGGGGACCCCGGCATCATCGATCGACCGCAGCTGCTCCCGCGTGCGCCGCTCGCTCGCGAGTACCGCGCCCGCGGCGACGGATACGTGCACGCGACAATCTCCAGAGACATCGGACGCGCGGTCGTAGGCCTCGGCGGCGGACGTCGAGAGCTCGATGATCAGATCGATCCGTCGGTCGGCATCGTCCTGCTGGTGAAGCCGGGCGACGAGGTGCGACGTGGTGATCCGATGGCGGTCATCCACGCGCGGGACGAATCGGGGCACGACACCGCGGTCGCCGCACTGGATACCGCCGTACGGATCGGTGCGGAACGACCCGGCCCACCGCTTCCGCTGGTTTCCCATCGGGTCTCGGCGACCGGCATCGAGTCCCTTGCCGCGTGACACTTTCCAAGACTTTCGCCACACTTTGCGTCGTGTTGCCGTGCGCAGCCGGTCCGCTGGCGGGGCAGGTTGTGCGGGGATCGGTCGGCGAGCAAGCCACCGGGCAGCCGGTGCGGGGCGGGTTCGTGATGCTGCTCGATGAGGATTCCGCGGAGATCGCGCGTACCCTGACCGATGCGGCTGGCCGATTCAGCGTTCGGGGGCCGAGACCGGGACGTTATCGGCTGAAGGCCGTGGCCGTTGGTCGGGTGAGCTGGGAGTCGCACGTCTTCGAGCTTGCGGCGGGTGAGGAGCGGACTGTCGACGTGACCATGAGCCTGCTGCCCGTCGCGTTGCCCGCGCTCGTCGTCCGCGCGGACCGCCGCTGTCGGGTGCGGCCCGGTGCGGGCGTGGTGGCAGGTGAGTTGTGGGAGGAGGCCCGCAAGGCCCTCGAGGCCATCGCATGGACGGAACGAGAGGGAACGTTGCGTCATCGGATCGTCCGCTATGAGCGGGAGCGGGACGCGCGCTCGCTGGAAATCCGCCGTCACGAGGAGTTTGCCTTCGAGGGCATGTATCGCGGAAGCTCCTTCGTGACCGCGGCACCACAGGTGCTCGCCGATTCCGGGTATGTCCGGGAGACCGCCGACGGCGACTGGATCTACGAAGCACCGGATGCTCAGGTCCTGCTGTCCGACGCATGGGCCGACCTGCACTGTCTGGCGGTGGAGCAGCCGGCCCACCAACGCCCGGACCTGGTGGGCCTCACCTTCGAGCCGGTGCGCGGCCGTGACCTCGTCGATATCGGCGGTGTGATGTGGCTCGACGCGGAGACCGCCGAACTCCGGCACCTGGAGTTCAGGTATCGCGGGCTGCCCTGGGAGATCGACGCCACCCACATCGGAGGCCAAGTCACGTTCAGGCGACTGCCGCACGGCCCCTGGATCGTGGAGACCTGGTTCATTCGGATGCCGATTCTCGGCTATCGCCAACGCGAGCCCATCGCGGGCGGGCATCGCGGCGCCGATGTGGTGTTGATCGACATCCTCGAGCAGGGGGGATGGGTGGAGGAGGTCCGATCGCTGTCCGGCGCGTCCGTCTGGCATGCGGCCGACGCACGATTGGAGGGCGTAGTGGTGGACGAAGCCTCGAGCAGTCCGGTGCATGGGGCGACCGTCCATCTGTTGGGGAGCGATCGGTTCGCCACGACGGATGAACGCGGGGCGTTTGCGCTCGACAGCCTCGCGTCAGGCCGTCACGTCCTGGTGATCGACCATCCCGCGCTCGACCCCGAGCGCAATATCCAGCCCCCGTTCGTGACGATCCTGAAACCCAGCGATACACTCCGCCTGGATATCGCCTTGCGCCCGAGCGAGGCGGTCCTGGCGGCGCTGTGTCCGTCGATCCCGGCCGATTCCGGCGTCGTCGCCGGCCTTGTCCGCGTCGGCGCCACTGGCAGCCCTGTGACCGGCGCGTCCGTCGCAACGGCGTGGAGCGCGTGGCGCCGCTCGGAGCGCGGACTGCGAGAGGAACGATTCGGTGTCGAGAGCCAGTCCGACGGGAGCGGCTACTATCACGTCTGCGGGGTACCGCTCGACGCGTCCATCGCCATTCGAGTCCTCGTCGATGGCGTCACCCTGCAGTCCGACTCGGTGGTGGTTGGAGTGACGCGCTCGCGCCGGCGCGATTTCCTCGTTCCTGGAACGATCCGCCCACCCAGCTAGGAACGCGGCACGCCGGGTCCCCAGTCCGGCAGATCCTCCTCGGCATCCTCCGGTGTGGCAAATGCGTCGAGATTGCGGACCTCGTTCTCGGCATCCTCGAGCGCCTCCGGGTCGTCGGCATGCCGGCCGGGGTGCGACGGTCGGAAGCCACCCGGCCTGCGCGTGAACCAGACGAAGAGGGCGAGCAACAGTAGGAAGAGCACCGCCAGCGAAACGGACGACATCTCCCTACCCGCTACTGACCGGAGGAATCGAGTTCGTCGAGGATGTCCTTGGGCCGGACGAGAACGAGGATGGCGGCTTGTGGAACGACGAGATACCGCTTGCCCTCGAACGTGATTTCGACGGCGGCCTTCCGGAAGAAGAGCGCGAAGTCGCCGACGTGGGCCTGAATGGGCAGAAACCGACCTTCACCGCCGGGGATCTTCCACGGCTCGGCGTCGAGGTCGGCGGGCGCGGAGAGGGGGGTCCCCGGCCCGGTAGCCACGATGCGCCCACTTTGCACGGCCTGATGATCCACCGCGGTCGGCGGCAGATACAGGCCGACGTTGGTGCGTTCTTCGCCCTCCTGCGGAACGACCAGCACACGGTCGCCCACCACGACGAGCTTCTTCAGCGGGTCGCGCATGAACGAAATCAAACGGGCCTGGGGATCGCCCGCCAGGGTCGCGGTGCGCGATGTCAGTCCGCGAGGTCGCGCAGCACGGCCAGCGGCGCGCGGCGCACCAGGTCCCGACTGGCGAGGATCCCGATCACGGTCGTGACGACCGCCGTGGCCACGGCGAGCACGAAGAGCGGGGCCGCGGGGAGCGAGAACCGCAGCTCGAAGAAGAACCTCACCAGCACCCACCCCGCGAGCGACGCCAGCACGATGCCGAGGAGCGACGCCAGACTCCCGAGTACGGCGTACTCGACCGCGAGCACCCGCACGACCTGTGACGTCCGTGCCCCGAGGGTGCGGAGCAGCACGCTTTCCCGGAGCCGCTGAAAACGCGACGTGGCCGCCGCGCCGAGCAGCACGACCGCACCGCACGCGATCGAGAAGACGGCCATGAAGCGGATGGCGAGCGCGACGCTGCCGAGGAGGCGTTCGAATATCTGCTGCACCAGGGAGATGTCGATGAGCGACAGGTTGGCATGCTGGAGTACCAGGTCGCGCTGCACTTCGGCGCGCTGTCGGGGATCGGCGACGTGCGCCAGCGTGACCAGCGTCTGCGGAGCCTGCTCCAGCACCGTGGGCTCGAAGACGACGAAGAAGTTCGTCTCGAATCGCGCCCAGTCCACTTGGCGCACGCTCGTGATCACGGTCTCGATGCGGACGCCCTGGATGTCCCACGTGATGCGGTCGCCGAGTTCGACGCGAAGCTCCTCGGCCAGCTCCTCTTCGATGGAGATCCTGGCTGGCAGCGTGTCGGACCGCGCATCCGTCCACCACGTGCCTCCTACGAGCCGCTCCGACGTCACGAGGGTGTCACGGTACGTGTTGCGGTACTCCCGTCGGAGGGCCCACCGGCTCGGGCGCAGGCGACTGGTGTCGGTGAGGAGCTCGTCGACCGACCTCCCACCGATGCCCGCGATCCGGGCGGGCACGATCGGCACGGCCACGGTCTCCCCGGCTCCGGCCGCGGCCAGCCGGGTCTGCACGTCATCCACCTGATCGGGTTGAATGTCGAAGACGACGAGGTTTGGCCGCGCATCCGACGTCTCGAACGCAAACTGGTCGAGCAGGTTTCGCTGGACGACGTGAAGCGTGCCGAGGAGGAAGACACCGAACCCGACGGTCAGCACCACGGACACCGTCTGGTTCTGTGGTCGGAACAGATTGGCGATGCCCTGACGCACGACATACGGCGCACGGGCCGGAAAGAGCCGCCGCGTCGCGGCCACCAGTGCTCGGGCCGCTACCCAGAGCACGGCCGTCGTGACCGTGATTCCGGCGGCAAAGGCCAGCCCGACCGCCGGGATGGGCGCCTGTGTCACGCTCAGCGCCACGATGGTGGCGAGCACCGCGATGTACCCCGCTATCCGCGGGAGATCCCGTCGCCGAGCCGGCTCGTCCACGAAACGCCGAAGGGCACGCAGCGGTGCCACGTTGCGTATGGTGAGCAGCGGCAGCAGACCGAAGGCGAGCGCAACCCAGAGCCCAATGCCCAGCCCGGCCGCGATCGGGCCGAGACGGATGCTCGGCTCGACGGCCAGGGGGAGGAAGTCCGCCAGCACACGAGGGAGACCGCGTTGGACGAGGACCCCGATCACGACACCCGCCGTCGCGCCCACTAAGCCCATGAGCGCAGCCTGCACGAGATAGGCGGTGAACACGGTCCGCTGGGTCCCGCCGAGGCACCGCAGCACCGCGACGGTATCGAGTTTCCGTCGCACGAACACGTGCACCGCACTCCCCGTGGCGATCCCCCCGAGCAGCAGTGCCGTGAGCCCGAGCAGCGCCAGGAATCGAGTGAACGCGGCGAACCACTCCCGGAAATCCTCCTCCCGACTGGCAGCTGTGGCGGCGCGCACGCGTTCCCGGTCGAGAATGGATCGGTGTGTCGTGACGAACGTCTCGGCCGCCGCGGCGTTGGGGAGCTTCAGCAGGGCGTGATAGCGGGCTCGGCTGCCGAACTGTAGCAGGTTCGTCTCTTCCAGGTAATCGGCCGAGATGTACACCCGCGGGCCTACCGCCGCCTGGATCCCGATCTCTCCGGGGACCCGTCTGAGTTCGGCGTCGACCACGAACGTCGCGTCACCAAGACGCAGCGTGTCCCCGATCTCGAGGCCGAGGTAGACGAGCAGCGCCGGGTCCACCAACGCATGGCGCCCGTCTCGCAGACGGATCCACCGATCGGCCGGTGCAGTCTCGATTCGCCCGTAGAAGGGGTAGTCGCCTGCCACCGCGCGTACGTCGACCAGACGGCTCGCTCCGGTCGCGGTGGCCAACGCCATGGACGTGAAGCTGGTGACGCGCGACACCGATACCCCGTTCCGCTGCAGGGAATCGAGGATCAGTGCAGCCTCGCCGGCGAAGGGACTCGTGCTGCGGAGCTCGACATCGGCTCCCAAGAGGGTCCGCGACTCGGCGTGAATCGCGTCGGTCACGTCGGCCCGGAACGCGCCGATCGCCACGAGCGCCGCGACGCCGAGCGAGATCGCCCCGGCATAGAGCCCGATCTGTCTTCGAGCTGCCCGGCCCTCCCGCAGCGCGAGCCGCAGGGCGAAGGGAGTGCCGATCATGCCGACGCGGCGGAATCGGAGACGATACGCCCGCCCGCGAGGCCGATCACGCGATGGGCCCGCCCGGCGAGCTCCGGGTCGTGCGTCACCAGTACCAGCGTCGTCATGGCCTCTCGGTTGAGCGTCACCAACAGGTCGATGACCGCGTGCCCGGTGTCGGCGTCGAGGTTGCCGGTCGGCTCGTCGGCAAACAGGATCTTGGGACGATTCGCGAACGCGCGCGCCAGTGCGACACGCTGTTGCTCGCCTCCCGAGAGCTGGGCCGGATAGTGATGCCACCGGTCGGCGAGGCCCACCCGGCCGAGCAAGTCACGCGCGTGGGCCGTGGCGGCGTCGGGCGTCCACGCAGCCGATGCCTGGAGCTCGATCGGGACGAGCACGTTCTCGAGCGCGGTGAGTGTGGGGATGAGCTGGAACGTCTGAAACACGAAGCCGATCTTCTCGGCTCGCAACTGTGCCCGCTCGTCCTCGGACATCGGGCCAAGTGCCTGGCCGTCGAGTGTGACGGTGCCACGCGTGGGGCGGTCGAGTCCCGCGAGCAGGCCAAGGAGGGTCGTCTTGCCGCTCCCCGACGGCCCGACCACGGCCACGACCTCGCGTTCCCGGACGGCGAAGCTCATGTCGCGAAGGACCGTCAGCCGGCGACCGCCACTCATGTATGTTTGTTCCAGATCCTGAGCGATGATCATCATGGTTCGGAAGATAGTCGCGGTCGCGATGCTCGCGCTGGTCGGGGCGTGCGCGGAGGACGAGCCCCGACGGGCGGATACCGCCCCTCGTACGGATTCGATCACGCAACCGAGGCGCGACGCGCGACCCGTCGTGCTGTTTCTCGGAACCAGCCTCACCGCCGGGTACGGGCTCGCGTCCGATCAGGCGTTTCCCTTCCTCATCCAGCGCTCGATCGACAGCGCGGGCCTCGACTATCGGGTCGTGAATGCCGGCGTGAGCGGCGAGACATCCGCGGGGGGCCTTCGGCGCATCGGGTGGTTGCTCCGAGAGCCGGTGGACGTCCTCGTGCTGGAGCTTGGCGCCAACGACGGTCTGCGAGGACTCGATGTGGAAGAGATGCGGCGCAATCTCCAAGCGATCATCGATCGCACGCTGGTGCAGCATCCAAGAGCGCGGATCGTGATCGCCGGCATGGAATCTCCCCCGAATATGGGGAGCCGGTACACATCGGCGTTCCGCCGAGTGTTCCCGGACCTGGCGGTGGCCAACGACGCCGTGCTCATTCCGTTCCTGCTCGACGGTGTGGCCGGGAGACCGGAGCTCAATCAGCCGGACGGGATCCATCCGACCGCTGAGGGCCACCGGCGCATCGCGGCCGTCGTGTGGGGCGTGCTGCAGCCGCTCCTCGAAAATCGGTCGGCCCTGGGTCGGTGAGTCCCCGCGGGACCTACCAGAGCGACCGCAGGTAGACGGAATAGGCCGCGAGCAGGACCGCACCTTCCCACCGCGACACTCGACGGCCCGAAATCATTAGGGGAAAGAGCAGCAGCGCAGTACCGACCATCCACCAGCTGTCGCTGCTCACGATGGCGGGATGCACGGTCTGCGGCGTCACCAGTGCCACCGTGCCGAGGATGCCAAGGACGTTGAAGATGTTCGAGCCGAGGACGTTGGCGATGGCGATGTCGGGCTGGCGCCGACGGGCGGCCACGATCGATGTCGCCAGTTCGGGCAGGCTCGTGCCGGCGGCAGCGACGGTAAGGCCGATGACCCGCTCCGAGATCCCGGCCGCCCGGGCGAGACCGGTCCCACCGCTCACCAGCAATCGCGCGCCGACCACCAGGGTCACGAGTCCCCCAAGGACGATGGCGACATCGATGAGGGCCTGGCGCCCCGGGGTTCTCAGCGTGAGCGCATCGACCGAATCCGACAGTTCCTGTCGCCCTGCCGCACCGACCTCGAGCCGTGATGCCCGCACCATGTAGGCGAGGAACGCCACCAGCAGCACGAGAAGGAAGCCGCCCTCGAGACGGTCGATACGGCCGTCACGCGCCAGCATGAGGAACAGGGCGGATGTGGCGAACATGAAGGGCCACTCCAACCTGACCGCGGTCATGTGCACGGTGAGCGGCAAGAGGAGCGCCGCCACCCCGAGAATCACGGCGACGTTGAAGATGTTGGAGCCCACCACGTTCCCGACGGCAATGTCCGGCTGGTTGGACGCCGCCGCCATGAGGCTCACGGCCAACTCCGGGGTGGACGTGCCGATGGCCACGATCGTCAGGCCGATGACGGCGGTGCTGACGCGGGCCAGCCGAGCGATGGAGACCGCGCCCCGCACCAGCAGGTCGCCACCGATCAGGAGCAGCACGACCCCGCCGGCGATGACCAGGCCCGCTGTGACCGCGTTCACGTCCGTGTCCCTTCCATGGCGCTGGAAAGCTCTCTCGTCCGCATCGCCCGCGATAGGCCCCCGTGCTAGGTTTCACGCGGACGTCGATCTACGCCCCCGTGCTCCGGAGTCTTGCCCGCGACCCGAGGATCAGCCATTGACCCGGCTACCGCCAATCGCTCCCACGAAGATCGTGTGTGTCGGCCGCAACTACGCCGAACATGCCAAGGAATTGGGTAACGTCGTTCCGGAGCATCCGCTCCTGTTCCTGAAACCGCCGTCGGCCGTGATTGCGGATGGGGAGCCGATCGTCTTGCCGTCGATGTCCGAGCGGGTGGAGCACGAAGGCGAGATCGGTGTGGTGATCGGTCAGCGGCTCCGCCATGTCGGCGCTGATGCGGTGTTGCGCGGCGTGCAGGGGATCGTCTGTCTCAACGACGTCACGGCACGGGATCTCCAGCGGTCCGACCCGCAGTGGACGCGGGCCAAGGGGTTCGACAGCTTCTGTCCGGTGGGTCCGCGAATCGTGCCGCTCGCGGCGCTCCCGCCGCTCCCCGAGTTGGAGGTGGTGTGCCGTGTCAACGGCATCGAGCGGCAGCGGGGCATGGGGCGCGACATGGTGTTCTCGATTGCGTATCTCCTATCGTACATCTCTCGCATCATGACTCTCGAGCCCGGAGATCTCGTAGCGACCGGATCACCGGCGGGAGTGGGACCGCTCGTGCCGGGTGATGTGGTCGAGGTGGAGATTTCCGGAGTGGGTGTGCTGAAGAACCCGGTGGAGCGAGGCGCCTAGACCGCCACGGGTGCCTCCGCGGCGCGCGCCACCTCCCAACCGACGATCGCCTTCTTCTTCGCCGAGCCCCATCGATACGCGCCGAAAGCACCGGAACTGCGGATGACCCGGTGGCATGGAATGACGTAGGCGACCGGGTTGGCCGCCACCGCGGTGGCGACCGCCCGCTGCGCCGCCGGCCGCCCGATCGCTGCGGCCACGTCGCCGTAGGAAATTAGGGTGGCCGGTGGAATCCGAAGCAGCGCTTCCCAAACCTTGACCTGGAAGTTGGTGCCCCGAACGTCGAGCGTGAGCGGAATGGCGGGGTCCGGCGAGCCGAACACCTGATGAGCCGCACGGCGAGCGGCCGGGTCGCTTCGCTGGAGTGACGCCCGCGGCCACCGGTCCCGGAACTCCGCCGTGACCACGGCCCGCGTGCCACGGTCGACGAACATCAGACCGCAGATTCCCCGGACGGTCAGGCCGAAGAGCGCGTCCCCGAACGGCGTTTCGGCGAAGCCGTACTCGATTGCCACCCGCGCTCCGTGTCGTTTGAACTCTCCTGGCGTGACCGCCTCGAACGTGACGAACAGGTCGTGCAGGCGGCTTGCACTGGACAGCCCCGAGTCGAAGGTGGCTTCGAGCACGCTCCGCCCGTCGCTCAGTGCTCGGCGTGCGTGCTCGAGTGTCAGGTATTGGAGGAAGCGCTTGGGCGTGACGCCGGCCCAGCGCCGGAACAGCCGCTGGAAATGGAAGGGACTCAAGCCAACCGCGGCGGCGGTTTCCTCGAGTGAAGGGCGACGTCGCCAGTGGTGCTCGAGGAATCGAATGGCCCGCTCCACCCGTTGTGCATCGACTCGCGACATGTTGGTTGCCCCAGCGTGATGTCCTGGGCGGAAGGTGGGAGAACGGGAAGCGGTCGGCAACCCGGATCTTGCGGCGGTCGCGCGACCGGAGCTCCTCAGTTGGATGGACCGAATTCCGCCAGTGCCGCTTTACCGAGACTCAGTGGATCCACGGAGATCGGTCCGTAGCGCGCGACCCAGTGCAAGTGGGGGCCCGTGACTCGCCCCGTCGCGCCGACTTCGCCGATCACGTGGCCTGCGGCCACGGTGTCACCACGCTGCACGAGGATCCGGCTCAGATGCATGTACACGGTCATGAGCCCGTGACCGTGGTCGAGATAGATGACGTTTCCCGCGTAGTAGAAATCCCCGGTGAGCGCCACCACCCCGCGGTTGGCAGCCTTGACGGGCGTGCCGATGAGGCCGTTCAGATCCGTTCCCATGTGACGACTCTGGATGGCGCCGTTGAATTCACGTGCGTCCCCGAACCGGCTCGTGACCCGGCCGGCCACCGGGACGAGGAATTCCCCCGACCACAGTCGGGGCGTGCCGTGAGACCGCCGCGCCACCGCGGCGGCCTTGGACCGCTCCACCGCAATCCGCGCCGCCAGCGCGGAGTCGGGCGGCTCCACGAATCTGGGTGCCACGCGGAGGCGTTCGACGGTGAAGTCGCCCGGGGCGACCCGAATGCGCACGGTGCGCTCGACGGTCGACCCCGACCCACCCGCGAACGTGAGCAACAGTGGGATGCTCGACTGCGCGCTCACGGGTATGGCACCGAGGGCTCGGTAGGATCGCATTCCGTCCCATTCGAAATGCAGCGGCTGCCCGGCGAGCGTTCCGCGGATCGGTAGGTGGAGGCCGTCGTGTGATGTCGTCGGGCTCGCTGCATCCACCACGATGTGCACAATGGAGCCCTGCAGCGGCTGGTCGGGGTGCCAACGGACGGTTCCCATCGCCGCATGCTGCGCGAGGGCGCTCCAGGCCAGTGCCGTGGACAGACCGAGTGCGCCGAAACCGGAAACCACAGCTTGGGTCCAAGCAGACCGTGGCTTCCAGGGGCTGCTAGCCAACGGCGGTGACGGGGCTGGGTTCGACAGGCGCGGTGACCGCCCCGAAGCGGCGTTCCCGGCGCTGGAATTCCGAAACGGCAAGGGCGAGATCGGCGCGCCGGAAGTCGGGCCACAGGACGTTCGTGAAGTACAGCTCGGCATATGCCGATTCCCAGAGCAGGAAATCCGACAGCCGCTGCTCGCCTGCCGTGCGCACGATGAGATCGGGGTGCGGCACGCCACCGGCAAGGGCCCGGTCGAGCAGGTCGGCCGAGATGTCGTCCGGGCGCAGCTCACCGCTCGATACCTGACGTGAGACCAAACGGACGGCCTCAGTGAGCGCCCAGCGCGAGCCGTAGTCGATTGCCAGCCGGAGGTGGAGCCGGCCGCCACGTGCTGTTGCCTCCAGCGTGCGATCCAGCTCCGCGAGAGCTGATGGGGGAATCCGGTCTCTGCGTCCCACGTGGCTGACGCGTACCCCCTTCTCCACGAGCTCGGCCCGCTCCCGCCGGCAGTACTCGCGGAGCAGCCAGAACAGACGGCCGACTTCGCCGGGCGGCCGCTTCCAGTTGTCGGACGAGAACGCGTAGAGCGTCAGTATCGTGATGCCCATCTCCGGGGCGCCGCGCACGACGTCCCGCACGCTGTCCACACCCGCCAGATGACCGCGCCACCGCGGCCATCCCTGGGCTCGGGCCCACCGGCCGTTGCCGTCCATGATGATGCCGACGTGCAAACCGCTCATGTTCGCTCCAACGCGTCCCGTGCCTCGTTGAGAATCGCTTCCATCTGTTCCAGATAGGCCTCCAGCGCTCGCCGCCCCTTGGCCGTGAGCCGGTACTCGGTCTTCGGCTTCCGGTCTTCGAACCCCTTGAGCACCCGGATGTAGCCGGCGTCCTCGAGCTTGCGCGCATGCACGCTGAGATTGCCGTCGCTCGTCTTCAGCACCTGCTTGAGGTCGGCAAAGCTCATCCCCTCCTCGGCCGCCAAGGCCGACACGATGCCGAGGCGAATCCGCTCGTGAATCAGGCGATCCAGCGTCTCGGACACCGCGCTACCCACCATGGCGCATCACGATGTCCAGCCCGATCACCACGTGCAATCCGCCAAAGCCTGCCGCCATCAGCAAGAGTCCGGCGGTCGGCTCGAGCAGTGCCACCGCCCCCAACACGAGGAAGGACACGCCCATCCAGCGAATTGCGCGAATGGAAAACTCGGCGCCGGCGGTAACACCCGCCCCGTACAACGCAAGCCACATGCCCGGAAGCAGCGGCTCGGAGCCGCCGCGCGTGAGGGCCACGGTGAGCACCGCCCCCGCCGCCAGGGCGGGCGCCATCACCCAGACCAGGCGCCGTATCGCGCCCGACCAGATCGGGACGTCCGTTGCCTTGGCCTTGCGGATGTTGAACACGGACGCGATCGCGATCGAGACCGCCGCGGTGGGCATCCAGATGCGCAGGTCCGCATCGTGGCTTCCACTCCAGGCCAGCCACGCCGCGAGGAGGCCCACGAACCCCACGACAATGAGCCCCCACCCGGAGACGGCGGTGAACGACGAGGCCGATTCCATCGTGCGCCGGATGTACGCCAGCGTCTCTTTGGCGCTCTCGCGATCCCCGTGTGTGGGAGTGGTCACGATTCCCCCGGGTGACAAGCGGAGTAAAGAACTTTGTATGGTAAAGTAGCGTCAGGTGGACTCGCCGCCAAGGGTCTGGGCCGTCGGAATCACGCCTCGCCAAGCACCCGCCGCGCCTCCCGAAAGATCCCGGACCACATGGCGCGTGTCAGTCGTCCGGTGTTGGTGTTCTGGCGGCTGGGGTGATACGAGGCGAGGAGCACCGTGCCGTCCGCCAGCGTTCGGCGAGCCCCATGGGCGAACGGTGGTCGCTCCCGCACCGACAGCCGCCCCCACCATCCGGAGGCCTTGAGCCACTGTCGGTGCGCCGCGTGCCCCAGCGTCACGACCACTCGGAGCCGGGTGAGCAGCCGGAGCTCCGCTTCCAGAAATGACTGGCACCGGTCGAATTCCTCCTGGGTGGGGCGGTTGCTCGGAGGAGCGCACCGCGCCCCCGCCGTGATGTAGCAGTCGGTCAGGGTCAAGCCGTCGTTCCGGCTGGTCGCATCGGGCTGACTCGCGAAGCCGAACGCGTGCAGTGCGCCGTACAGCCAGTCACCGCTCGAGTCCCCGGTGAACATCCGCCCTGTGCGATTGGCGCCATGCGCGGCCGGAGCAAGCCCGACCACGAGGAGCCGGGCGCTCGGATCACCGAATCCCGGCACGGGTCGCCCCCAATACTCCCAGTCGCGATAGGCCCGCCGGCGCTCCCGGGCGACGGCTTCGCGATGGGCAACCAGCCTCGGGCAGCGGCGGCAGGCAATGACGGCGCGGTTCAGGGCAGCGAGGGTTCGGTGCGATGGCACGGTGTCCCCCTCGAGAACGAGTGGAGGCTTGGGTGGCGTTCGCGCCGCCATGGCGGTCTACACAAGGTACAGCGTGCACGGTCGGCGTCTGGGGTCTCGAGGGATCGACGATCCGGCCGGAACGAGCAGGCCCCGCCCGTCCCGTGGAGGCGACGGACGGGGCCCACCCGCCATTGGGCCGTTACCCTCTCGGCATCAACCGAGCGGCGGGATTCTCAGGGTCTGACCGGGATAAATGAGGTTGGGATCGGTCAACATTGGCTTGTTGGCCTCGAAGATCACGGGATACTTCATGGCGTCTCCGTAGAGCTCCTTCGCGATCTTGGAAAGGGAGTCCCCCTTCTTGACCGTGTAGAACTTCGCCTCGGAGGCCGGATCGGCGACCTCCATCTGGTCGTCTACCTGCGCGACCCCCTCCGTGTTGCCGACGGCCAGGACGACCTTCTCCCGCTCGGCCTGTGACTTGGCCTTGCCCGTGACGGTCGCCACGCCGTCGTCGAACTTCACGCGCAAGTTCTCGACGTCCAGTCCGAGCCCCATGACGTAGCGCAGGATCTTGTTTCCCTTGATCAGCTCGCGATTCTTCTCGTCGCGCTCGGCCTCTGCTTCCTTCTCCTTGCGCCCAGCGCCTTTTACGAAATCGAAGAGACCCACGACCGGCTCCTTTCCGTGAATGTCGGTTGCTCAGTTGCGGCCGCCGAACAGCCCGCCCAGCAGTCCCTTGCCGAGTTTGCCCGCGATGTCGTCGACGATGCTGCCGTCACCATCCTGATCCAACAGCTTGCCGAGCATGCCGATGGCGGGATTCGCCTGCTCCATCTGTTGCCGCTCGGTGCTCAGCATACTCGCCAGGCCCCCGGTGTCGAGGCTCTGCTGCCGTCGCTGCCGACCCAGGGCACCCATGACCAGCGGCGCCAGCATCGGGAGCAGTTTGCCAACCACAGATGGATCCAGGCCGCTCGCCTTGCTCACCCCGGCCTCGACCGCCGGGCGCCGCTCTCCCAGGGCGTGGCGCAGGATACCTTCGCCGTCGGCCACGTCCGGAGACTGCAGAAACGCACCGAGGTTGTCGAGGACCGTCCCGTCGTGCCTATCCAAGGCGCGATTGAGCGCGGCGGCTCCGTCGCTCTTCGCCGCGTTTCGCGCCAGGGCGCCGAGCAGCACGGGAAGTGCCGCTCCCACGGCCTGCTGTGTGGCACGCGTATCGACGCCGAGGTGCTTGCTCATCTGACTGACCTGCTCCGCACCACCCACCTGCTGTATCAGCATTTCTACGATCGATGACATGAGTGCTCCGTTATCTGAGTGCGAGAATGCGACCGTAGGGGGCAACATCCGTACCGGTCGCCAACGGCCAAAAACCCCACGATCGCGCCCGGGATGTCCCGGTCCGGGGCACGCGCGGCGTTCCATGCGTCCCGATTCGAGATCATGCGTCCCGAATCGGGTCTTTCGCCTGCGGCCCCCACAATCGGGACGTGGGGCGCTACCGCGCGTCCGTGGTTCGACCCACCCCGGCCTTCTCGAGGATCCGTTCCATGAGGCACCAGCGGGTGAAGCTCGATTGGAGCAGGTTGAGGCCTACGAAAGCCGTGAACAGGTAGAAGTAGGGGCTGACCCAGTGGCCCAGCGCCAGCGAGGCCAGAACGAACGTTCCCGCAATCCGGCGGATGATGTAGTGCGTGTTCACAGCACCTCCATGGTGTCGAGGGTGTAGGCCTTGAGCCCCTCCTCTGGTCCCTTGGCCTCTCTCAAGTTCCGCAGTTCGTCGCACAACCCTTGGCAATGGCCGTCGGGGAGGGCGACGAAATACAGCGAGCTGGATCCCGGAAACGCCCGCGTGCCCAACTTGCGGCCGGTCTCGCCCTTGCCCAGGACATTCGGGAACGTGCTGTATCCCGACACGCCGTGGGCGTCGAGGAGTCGCTCGACGTCGCGGGCGTGGTCGGTATCGACGAAGATCAAGAGCAGCTTCATTTGTGCATCTCGTAGTAGAGAAGTGGAATGGCCACGAGGGTGAGGGCGGTCGCGACGACGGCGCCACTGATGAGCGCGATCCCGAGACCCTCGAAGATGGGATCCCGCACCATGACGAGGCCGCCGATGACCACCGCCAGGGCGGTGAGCACGATCGGCCGCGCGCGAATCAGGCCCGACGCGACGACGGCATCCCGCAGCGAATGGCCACGCTCCAGGCCAAGCTCGACGAAGTCGACCAGCAGGATCGAGTTCCGTACGATGATGCCGGCCAACGCGATCATGCCAATCATCGACGTCGCTGTGAAGAACGCCCCCGTGGTCGCGTGTGCCGGGAGAATGCCGATAAGGGTCAAGGGGATCGGGGCCATGATGACGAGCGGGACCGTGAACGACTGGAACCAGGCCACCACCAAGACGTAGATCAGGATGAGGACGGCGCCAAACGCGATCCCGAGGTCGCGAAACACCTCCACGGTAATCTGCCACTCGCCGTCCCACACGATGAACGCCTCTTCGGTGAGGGTGGGGGAGCCCACCCAGTGCCGATCCACGCCGCCGGTCGCTGCACCGAGTGGGTCATCCATTTCCAGCATGGCATAGGCTGGACTCTCGAGTCGCCCCGCGACGTCGCCGGTTACGTAGACGACCGGTCGGAGATTCTTGTGAAAGATGGGTACCTCGGCGTCGACACTGTCGAGCGTCGCCAGCGTTCCCAGCCGTCGGGCTCCCTGCGGCGTGGCGATGGGAAGTCCCGACAGCTCGCCCACGGAGCCCACGGTCGAATCGGCCAGGCGCACCCGAATCGGGATTGGCTCGGCGGCTGCCGGGTCGTGCAGCAAGCCGGCGCTGGCTCCGGTCATCGACGCCGCGACCGTCCGGGCGACGTCGGCGGGATTGGTGCCGATCCGACGGGCCTCCGCCTGTGAGATCGCGGCGTGCACTTCGGCATGCGGTGCCGCGACGGTCCAGTCGACGTCGACGACCCCCTCGGTCTCGAGGAACACCTGGCGCACCTGGTCGGCCACGGCGATCTGCCGCTCGTACGTCGGTCCGTAGACCTCCGCGGTGAGCGTGGCCATCACGGGCGGGCCGGGTGGGATCTCCGCCAGCTTGACCGAGGCGCCGTGGGAGCGGGCGACCGAATCGATTGCCGGCCGCAGTCGGAGCGCGATGTCGTGACTCTGCTCCGACCGCTCGTGCTTGGGCTTCAGATTCACCTGCACATCGGCGACCGTCGGTCCACGGCGCAAGAAATAGTGACGCACCAAACCGTTGAAGTTGAACGGCGCCGGCACGCCCACATAGGTCTGCACATCGTGCACCGCATCGTCCTGCGCGGTCACCAACGCCAGGGCCTGCGCGACTTCCGCGGTCCGCTCGAGTGACGTCCCCTCGGGCATGTCCACGATGAGCTGAAACTCGCTCTTGTTGTCGAACGGCAGCATCTTGACCGTCACCAGCTTCAACGGCACGAGCGCTGCCGAGAGAATCAGCAGCACGACCATCGTCGCGTACGCAACGGTGCGGCGCTTCCCGTCTCCCAACAAGCGCTCCATGATGCTGCGATACCAACGGGCGATCGGTCCGGTGGGGACCTGCTCGTCGGTCGTCTCGACCGGCATGCCACTCGGCAGGGTGCCGTTGTGGTGCTTCACGAGCCGCACGGCCAAGTACGGTGTCACGATGAAGGCCACGGCCAGAGAGAACAGCATCGCCACCGATGCGCCCACGGGAATGGGGCGCATATAAGGGCCCATCAGGCCGGAGACAAAGGCCATCGGCAAGATCGCCGCGATTACCGTGAGCGTGGCGAGGATCGTGGGGTTGCCGACCTCGTCGACGGCCACCACCGCCGCTTCGTCGGGATGACGATGCCGAAGTCCGAGATGCCGCGCGATGTTCTCGACGACGACGATGGCATCGTCCACCAGAATGCCAATGGCGAAGACGAGGGCGAACAGCGTGATCCGGTTCAGTGTGTAGCCGTACAGACGATAGACGAACAGGGTGAGTGCCAAGGTCACCGGCACCGCGACGAGCACCACGACCGCTTCCCGCCACCCCAGGGCATACCATACGAGCAGCACGACACCGATCGTCGCCACGAGAATGTGAAAGAGCAGTTCCTGGGACTTCTCCGTCGCGGTCTCCCCGTAGTCCCTCGTGACCGTGATGCGCACGTCGTCGCTCACCACTCGGCCGCGCAGCTCCTCGACGCGGTGCATCGACCGATGCGCAATCGTGGCGGCGTTCTTTCCCTCCCGCTTGGCCAACGCGATCGTCACCGCTGGCTCCATCTCGGCGGCCCGCTCGCCCCCTGGGACGAACGCCACATACTGGTCGGGCTCGGCCGGCCCATCGCGAATCGTCGCGATGTCGCGCAGCCGGACCGGCCGGTCGGCAATCACGGCGACCACGACCTCACCCACCTGATCGGCGGATCGCAGCAGGTGGCCGATTCGCACCGGGACGCTGCGGTTGGCCGACACGAGGTGCCCTGCGGGGAGTTCGGTGTTGACCGTGCCGAGCGCCTGCAGGACGACGGCGGCGGACAATCCCCGCGCCGCCAGCGCCTGCGGATCGAGCGTGACGGCGACCTCGCGGGGCGCGCCGCCGATGACCCATGTCTCGGCCACGTCGGGCAGCCGCTTCAGCTCGGCGGCGAGTTCGACGGCCTGCTGCCGCAGTAGATACCCGTCACCCGCGTCCGTGCCCCCCGACAGCGTGATGGTGAGGATGGGGACTTCGTTGATGCCGTGCAGCGTGACGAAGGGCGGAGTCGCGCCGGGAGGCACCTCGTCCATGTTCGCCATCAGCTTCCCGTAGAGCCGCGTCAGCGCAATCTCGGGATCGGTGCCGACCGCGAAGCGCGCGGTGACGAGGGCCCCGTCGTACTGCGCGGCACTGTAGACGTACTCGACGGCGGGCACTTCCCACAGCGCCCGCTCCAGCGGCTCCACCAGACGGCGCTCGACCTCCCGCGGACCGGCTCCGGGGAGCCCCACCGCCACGTCGATCATCGGGACCCGGATTTGTGGCTCCTCTTCGCGCGGGGTCGTCAGCAGGGCGCCCACCCCCAGCACGAGGGACGCTGCGATGAGCAGCGGCGTGAGCTTGGAGTTGAGGAAGCGCTGCGCGACGGCGCCGGAGGGTCCGGTCTTCACAGGACGATCCGATCGCCGGGCGCGATGCCGCTGAGTACGTGGACGCGACCATCCGCATCGACGGTCCGGCCCAACCGCACCCAGCGGATTGCGACGCCGAAGGGAGTCACGACCCGCACGCCGGTGAGTTGCCCGCGGCGGATCACCGCGTGGCCGGGGATGGCGACGCCCTCGAAGGTGCCGCCAGGAACCAACGCCGTGACCGAGGTTCCGGTCGACCAGGTTGCCGGGATCTCCACGCGGACTTCGACGGTGCGTGACATGGGGTCGGCTCCCGCGGCGACGGCACGGACCGGCGCACTCACAGGGTCGCTGCCTATCCCGGAGACCTGAAGCTGCATCCCGGGCTCGATGGTGGCGGCCAAGTCAGCGGGCACGGCGAGTACCGCGTCGCGCGGGCCGAGATCCTCCACCACCAGGATCGGCATCCCGGGCGCGGCGACGTCGCCTTCGTCGTGGAACCGGGCGACCACCGCCCCGGCGAACGGGGCCGGGATGGACGCGTAGCTCGCCGCCGTCTCGACCTCGCGCAGCGCGGCCGTGGCCTGTGCGAGCTGCGACTCGGCCTGGGTGAGCTGAAGGTGCGCGCCATCCCGCTGTACCTGAGCCACCACGTCCTGCGCGAGGAGCGTGTCCATGCGCGCGGCGTGGCGAGCCGCCTCGTCACGGGCGGCCGAGGCTGCCCGCACCGCGGCCTCCGCCTTGGTGCGGTTGGCTGCCACGTCGTCCGCTCCCAGTCGGACCAGGACCTGTCCCCGCCTCACGCGGGCGCCGACTTCCACCGGGAGGTCCGTGATTCGGGCCATCATCCGAGTGGTGATGTCGGCCCGGCGCCGTGCGACCACCGTGCCCGCCACCGGGAAGGTGGCCGTGAGTGTTTCGGCCGTGACGGTGATGGCGCTGTCCGGCATGTGGCCTTCCTGCTCCTCATGCGGCTCACCGCCTCCGCAGGCCACGGCACCGGCGGCAAGGGCAA
>CAYGCN010000001.1:0-77268 GCA_964348385.1 uncultured Gemmatimonadaceae bacterium | reverse complement strand
GGCGTCGCACGTCGCGCCCGCGCCCGAGCGTGTCGAGCACGGTGTAGGCGGCGGCGAGCGGCGCGGTGATGGCCGACGACACACCCGCCGCGGCATATCCCAGCGCGAACGCGTGGCTCGCCCAGCGGCCCAGCAGCGGCTCCAGCTGCGCCGCCATGTCCGACGCAGAGCTAACCTGAGCGCCGTCCAGCGCCGATGCCGCGGTCACGACGACCGCCGCCGACACGATGCCGCCCAGTCCGATGGCGAGCACCAAGTCCCACCGCGCGGCGGGGAGATCTTCGGGACCGGACCAGCGCTCGCGCACCGCCGCGGCGTGGAGGAACAGGTTGTAGGGCACGATGGTGGTGCCGATGAGCGCGAGGGCGGTGACGTCGGCCCCGGTCGGGAGCCTGGGCCACACGGCTCCCTGAAGCAGGGTGCCGAGTGCGGGTGCCACGAGGACGGCGGTCGCGAGGAACACCGCGCCCATGGTCGCGACGCATGCGGCGAGCACCCGCTCGAGCAGGCGGTAGCGTCCGCTCCACAGCAGGAGCCCCGCGATCACCGCGCCCAGCGCCACCCAACCGCGGAGCGGAACACCGGTGATCGCCTCCAGGCCCAGCGCGGCCCCGGTGAGGTTCCCGGCCTCGTACGCGGCTGCACCGCTCACCACGGCGGTGGCCGCGAGCGCCGCGAGCAGGATACCGAGCCACCGCGGACCGCGGACGGCCCGGAGCGCGGTGCCGAGCCCCGCGCCGGTCGTGAGTCCGAGGCGGGCGCTCATCTCCTGGAGCACGATGGTCGCGACAGTTGCGAACACGAGCGCCCACACGAGTTGCACGCCGAATTGCGCGCCGGCGATCGTGGCGGTCGTGACCGTGCCGGGCCCGATGAACGCGGCAGCGACGATGAGGCCGGGGCCCACGCCCCGCCAGCGTCGCGTCACTGGATGTCGAACGGAAGGCCCACGACCTGCGCGGACGCGTCGGCCGCTTCCACCAGGGCGTTGAGCTCCACCTCTCGGCGCAGCAGCGCGAGGCCCAAATAGCCGCCGTAGCGATGTACCCACGCGATGCTGGTCACGCGCCCCACGTCCTTGCCCTCGCGCGTTACGGTGGGGTCGTCGGGATCGGGCGGGTCGTCCCACAACAACCCGCCCAGCCAGCGGTTGGCGTGCCCGCGGAAGTGGACGCGGGCGACGGTCTCCTGGCCGGTGTAGCAGCCCTTGGTGTACGACACGCCGTCGATCTCGTCGAACCGCACTTCTTGGGGCAGCGTCTTGGTGCCGATCTCGTTCCCCATCTGCGGCCAGCCCGCCAGGATGCGCGCGAGCTCCAGGACGTGGAGGTCGGCCGTCAGGATGCCGGCGTGCCCCAGCGCATCGAGCACCCCGTCCGCGTCGCTCGCGGCGCACGAGAGCTGAAACGCCAACGGCCCGTCATCCGTCGGCCGCGAGACGAGGCACTCCGCGCCGCCGACCAACGCGTCCGCCGTCTTCCCGGGCTCCGGTATCGTGAGGCCGGCGGTGCGCGCCCGCACGACCGCGTCGGGGCCCACGGCGCGCAGCACGGTCAACTCGTCGCTGCGATCGAGCACGTGCGCCAGGCGCGGCGGGAAGTATCGCTGGAACGTCTGGAGCACCGGCTGGCGCGTGACCGCCGGCCCGAAGGCGAGGACCTCGCCCACGCCGCGCGCGACCCACAGGTCGCTCACGATCATCCCCTTGGGGGTGAGGATCGCGCCGTACACGAAGCCGCGCTCGCCGTGCGCCTCGACGTCGCTGGTGAGCACGCCCTGGATACACTGGACCGCACCGGCACCGGCCAGGCTCACCACGCTGCCTGGGTACCGAGCGACGGCCGCACCGTCCAGCACCTCGCCCTCGTGCGCCGGCGGCAGCGCCTCCTCGTCCAAGAGGAGGACGGTCTGCGCGGGCGGCTCGTCCCGCGCGAGGTCAGCGCGCGTATCGTCCGGCACGTTCATACGACCAATCGAGCAGCTCAACCGGGTGAACGACGGGAATCGTGAGGCCGGCCGCCAGCAGGCCGGCGCCGATCTGCATGATACACCCGGGGTTGCCGCTCGCCACCACGTCGGGTGACGCGTCACGAATGGCGGCGACCTTGCGGTCCAGCACCGCGAGCGACAACGCGGGCTGCGCCAGCGTGTAGCTGCCGGCGCTGCCGCAGCACAGCTCCGCCTCGTGATGGCGGACCCGCTCCAGGCCTTCGATCGCGTCCAGCACGGCCTCGGCCTCGGCAGTGACGCGCTGCGCGTGCGCCAGATGGCACGGCGGATCGTACGCGACCCTGAGGTCGAGCGCTGCACCCGGCACGGGGCCGCGCGCGGTCAGCAGTTCGCTCACGTCTCTCACGCGCTCGGCGAACGCCTCCGCCTGCGGCTGGAGCGGATCACCATCGAGCAGCCGACCGTATTCCTCGAGCACCGCACCGCAGCCGGCCGCGTTGACCGCAACGAGGGTATCGGCGGGACACGACGCGAACGCCTCGACGTTCCTGCGGGCGAGATCCCGCGCCGATTCCTCCTGCCCCGCGTGCACGTGGAGCGCGCCGCAGCATCCCTGACCCGTGATGCCCATCGGCGCGTAGCCGTTGGCCGCCAGCACCCGCTCGGTGGCGTCGTGCACGTGCGAGAACAGGTCGTCCATGATGCAGCCGCGGAACAGCGCGGCCGGCGTGCCGGTGGCCGCCGGCGCCGTGCCGGGTCGTGATGCATTCCGGCGCCGGGGTCGCGTCGCGGCCAACATGCCGAGCGCAAAGCCGGGGCGCGAGCGGCTCGCGAACCGCGACGCGATGGGACGCACCAGTTTGCCGAGCGCCATGATCGGCCGCCGCCACAGCGGCTCGGCCATCACCGCGTGCGTGAGCCGGACGACGGGATGGAGCGGCCGTGCGTGGTGGAGCACGCGTCGCGCTTCCTCGAGGGCCGGGCCGTACTCCACACCGGAGGGGCACGCGGGCTCGCAGGCCCGGCACCCGAGACAGCGATCGAGGTGATGCGCGACCGTGCGATCGGTCGCCGCCAGGCGGCGCGTGGCCAGCGCCCGGATCAGCACGATGCGTCCCCTCGGGCTGTCGGCCTCGTCGTCGGTCACGAGATACGTGGGACAGCTCTGGAGACAGAAGCCGCAGTGGACGCAGGGGTCGAGTCCCGCCAGCGCGCCTGCTCTCACGCGCCGTCGCCCAAGGGCACGACCAGGGTGCCGGCCGGATCGAAGGTGGCGCGAAGCGATTCCACCAACCGGCCCGCCCCTTCGCGGTACGCTCCGAAGTGCCCGAAACGGGACCGCAGGCTCCAGGGCGCGCGCTCGAGCGTGAGCGGGAACTCCATCTGTGCCGCGGCGCGCCGCAGCACTCGGAGATCGTCGAGCCGCGCCGTCCCGCTCCAGCGCACCACCCCGGTTCCCGCGGACGCCGCGATCCACTCGTCGGCGGTGTGGTGGATCAGGAGATCGAGCACCCGGTCCAGCGCGCCGGGGAGACCACCAAGTCGCAAGGTGGTGGGATGCTGGGTGGCGCGTGTCATCGCGGTGGACCAGAATGCGGCTGCGTCCCCAGGCGCAAGCTCGACTGTATCCGACCCGAGCAGCCCGCGCACGATGTCCCGGGTGGCGGCAACCTCGGCGTCACGCCCCATCAGGCGCACGGCGAGCGTCCAGGCATCCGATGCGGTCGCTGCGGGCGAGAGCACCTCGAGGGCTGCCGGCGTGATGCCCTGATCGAGCACGTTGAGGGCCTCGGACAGGAGCGCGTCGCGCCGGCCGCGCGCCACCAGGGTGACATCGGCACGCGGCACGGTGCGCAGCCGCATGGTGATGCTGGTCAGGACGCCGAACGCGCCGAAGCTCCCGAGACCGAGCTTGGCCAGGTCAAACCCGGCGACGTTCTTGACCACGCGACCGCCCGGCGTGAGGATGCGGCCGTCACCGGTCACGAGCGAGAGTCCCAGCACGTGGTCGCGCAGGTTGCCGAACCCAGCGCGTAGCGGCCCGCCCGTGCCGGTGGCGGCGATCGAGCCCACGGAGCGATCCGGACCCACGTGATCCAGCGCGACCCAGACCTCCTGGTCGGCCAGTACGCGCCGGAGGTGGCTCCACAGCGCCCCGCCCTGGACGGTGGCCACGAGATCGCGCGGACTCAGCTCGGTAACGCGTGTGAGCCGTGACGTAGAAAGGGCGAGGTCCGCCGGGGCATCAGCGGGCATCCACCGTCCGGAGCCCGACACGCGCACGTGCCACCCTTCTTGCGTCGCCGTCCCGAGCACGAGCGCGACGGCGGCTTCGTCGCGAGGGGTCACGACGGGAATCCCGTCCGGCCCGCCGTCCTCCACCGCGTCCGCGCCGAGCAGCGTGCGCAGCTGCCGGGAGATCATTCGTCCGTCAGCCACGGCGCCACCAGGTCAGCGGTCTCGTCGATGAAGTCCCTCGCCTCGGCGACATATCTCCGCGCGTCCGGCGCCCGCCAGGGGCTCGTGAGCACCTGTTGCACATCCAGACCCGCGAGGGCCGCAAACAGGGTTGGCAGCTGCTCCTGGACACGGCGGTGCATGGCCTCGGGCGTCATCACGTGGCGCCACGGCGGGCTCTCGACCCAGACACGGATCGTCGCGCCGGCGATGACGGCGGGATAGGCCTCCTGCAGCGCGCGTCCGCCGTCATCCTGCTCGAGATGGCGCTGCGCTTGCTCCACGCGCCGCTGCGCGGTCTCAAGTTGGTCGCGAACCAGTGTGCGCCACCGCGTAGGGACCGCGGTCATGGTACGAGGGCCCCAGGAGCGCGCGATCGGGAAGCGTGAGCCGCCGGAAGCACCTTGCCGGGATTGGCGATGTCGAGCGGGTCGAACACGCGCTGGACGTCCCGCATCGCCCCGAGCGTCTGGGGATCGTACACGAGCGGCAGGTAGCGGATCTTGTCCGCGCCGACGCCGTGCTCGCCGGTGACCGTACCGCCGACGCGAATGCACGCGTGCATGATGGCGGCTGCCGCGCGCTCTACGCGTTCGGCCTGGCCGGGGTCACGAGCATCGAATCCCATGTTGGGATGCAGATTGCCGTCGCC
Source organism: uncultured Gemmatimonadaceae bacterium (assembly GCA_964348385.1). Taxonomy (GTDB): domain Bacteria; phylum Gemmatimonadota; class Gemmatimonadetes; order Gemmatimonadales; family GWC2-71-9; genus JAOTVV01. The sequence goes on along the minus strand of CAYGCN010000001.1, from coordinate 72,209 downwards.
AGCGTGGAACACGTTGGCGATCGTGATGCCGAAGCGCTCGCCGATGCGCTCGATCTCTTCGAGCACCGCGGGCAGCGCCGACCGCGGCACCACGGTGTCCTGCACCACCAGGTCGGGGCTGATTCTCCCCAACGCGCCGAACGCCTTCTTGCGGCCGTGCCACAGGCGGGCGCGGGTGGCGGCGTCGGCCGCCCGGCGCACGTCCCGGGCCCCGGCGCTCCGCAGGATGGTCTCCACCTCCGCCGCCTCGGCCTCGAGTGGTGCCTCATGCAGGCCGTCCAGCTCCACGAGCAGGATGGCGCCGGCATCGGTGGGGTAGCCGGCGGCATAGATGGAGGCCTCCACGGCACGGATGCAGTTCCGGTCCATCATCTCGAGCGCGGCGGGCACGATGCCCGAGGCGATGATCGTCGAGACCGCTTCCCCCGCCGTGGGCAAGTGCGCGAAGTCGGCGAGCAGCGTGCGCACCGCCCGCGGCAACGGCGTGAGCCGCACGGTGACGCTGGTGGCGATGCCGAACATGCCTTCGCTCCCGACGAACACGCCGACCAGATCGGGTCCCCATGGCTCGCCGTTGGGCGAGCCGAGCGTCACGACACTCCCGTCGGGGAGCACCACGTCGAGGGCCAGGATGTGGTTGGTGGTGACGCCGTACTTGAGGCAGTGGGGGCCACCGGCGTTCTCGGCCACGTTGCCGCCGATGGTGCACACCGTCTGACTCGACGGGTCCGGGGCGTAGTGTAACCCGTACGGCGCGACGGCCGCCGTCAGGCGATCGTTCACGACACCGGTCTCGACGACCGCCCTGCGGTTCCGCGGATCGATGTTGAGAATGCGGCTCATCCTGGTGAGCACGATCAGGACGGCGTCGGGCGAGGCGATGGCACCGCCCGAGAGCCCGGTGCCGGCGCCGCGGGCCACGAACGGGATTCGCTGACGGGCCAGGTGCGCCACTACCCGTGACACCTCGTCCCGCGAGCCCGGGATGACCACGGCTCCCGGAACGCGCTTCTTGGTCGGGAGACCGTCGGCCGCGTAGGTCTCGAGCGCGGCGGCGGCGGTCCGGACCCACCTGGCGCCGACGATCGTTTCCAGATGGCGCACCGTCGCGCGCGGGATCGTCATGATCCGTCCTCCTCTGTGTACTGGAGGAGGCCACGCCCGTTCCGCTTGGCACGCTGGTGCAACACCACGCGTTTGGTCACTTGCTCGTTCAGTGAATCGAGGAGCCGGCGCAGGCGGTCGAGTCGGTCGACCGTGGATCGTGACGCGAGCAACTGCAACGCATCGCCGAGGTCCAACTCCAACGCCCCCGCCACGTGGAACGACATCGCCGTGGGGTCACTCGGCAGCTCGACGGGTCGCGGCGGCTGATCGTTCAGCACGCCCATGGCTTTCACGAAGCGCTGGAACGCTCGGTGGACCTGTCGAGCGAGCTTGTGAGGCTCGTCGTCGTCCTGCCACGGCTCGTCGCCGAACGGCTGCACGTCCGCAACGAGGTACAGGCGATCCGTCTCGACGTACCGGGCAAGCACGTATCGGTCACCCGCGGTGACCAGGATGTTCGAGCGTCCGTCCGGCAGCGGGCGCACCTCGCGGAGGACGACCGACGTGCCGATCGACCCGGGGCGCGGCGTACCCTCCACTTCGTCCCCGGTGAGCGGGGAGATGCCGAATTGCCGGTCGCCCGCCTGACAGTCGGCCAGCAGTTGACGGTAGCGGGGCTCGAAGATGTGGAGCGGCACCGGCGTAAAGGGAAACACCACGAGTTGCAGCGGGAAGACGGGAAGCCGACGGAGCGACATTCGTCAAAGATACGAGCACGGGGTGGGGAGCGAGAGTGCCGGGCGCGGTCCTCGCGTCAGCCACAAGACAAAACGGCCGGCCCGGTGGGCCGACCGTCGGTCGTGCATCGTCAGGAGGGGACTATGCCGCGACCCAGAATCCCTTGAGCGCCTCGCCGTGCGGGCTCTCGCGCAGCTTCTCGAAGGCCCGCTCCCGGATCTGCCGTATCCGCTCACGGGTCACACCCATCAGCTCCCCGATCTTCTCCAGGGTCATGCCCTCGGAGCCTTCCTCCAGCCCGTAGTACAGATACAGAATCTTGCGCTCGCGGGCGGTGAGATAGCGCTGCAACACCTCGTCGATGAACTCGCGCATCAGGCGGCCATCGGTGATCGCCTCGATCTCCCCGCCCTCGTCGGCGGCGAACCGCTCGCCCAGGGTGGCCGCGTCACGATCGGACCGGTCGACCGGGGCATCCAGAGACATCTCCGCCGCCGTCATCCGTCGGGCACTGCGCACGTTCTCCACCGTGTCGTTCAGCGCTCGAGCGATCTCGTCGTCGGTAGGCTCGCGCCCCAACTCCTGCGAGAGATAAGTCTCGGTCCGCGACATTCGGATGAGGTGGCTGTTCTGGTTGAGCGGGATGCGCACGCTGCGGGTCTGTTCGGCAAGCGCCTTGAGAACTGCCTGCCGCACCCACCACACCGCGTACGAGATGAACTTCACCCCCTGCTCCGGATCGAACTTTTTGACCGCCTTGAGGAGGCCCTCGTTGCCGATCGCCACCAGCTCGGACAGGTCCAGGCCGTGACCCTGATACTTCTTCACGTATGAGATCACGAAGCGCAGATTCGCGGTCACCAACCGTTCAGCGGCCTTTTGATCACCGCGCCGCGCCCGACGCGCCAAGCGGCGTTCTTCTTCGACATTTGGAATGAGGGGGAGCTTCTGGATGTCCTGCAGGTACTGGTCGAACGCGGACGACGCAGGCGAGCGGAAAAAGCCTTTCGCCTTGCTACTGCGGAGTTGGGTCATACACGCCCCAAGGTCGTTGAGAGGGTCGGCTCTGGGAGGGCCAGGCGACCGCGGCAAAAACCCGCCAAAATGACCGAAACCAAGGCGGGCCGAATATAGGAAGCACCCTAAGAACAGTCAAGAAAACTCAGTTTTCCACATCACAAATCATTTGCTGTCAAGCCGTTCTGGGATTTGTCCACTTTCGGGCCGATTGGACCCGGTGTAGCGATGGTGTCACGAAATCGTAAACGCTTGTGAGTAGGGAACTTGTGGCAGGCCACCGTGTGGAAAACCTGTGGGAACTACCGCCTACCACTCCAGCGTGGGTATCAACTCGCCGATCGCCGTCACGCTCACCGGATGACCCCCCTCTGGGCCCGGTCCCGGAGCCAGTACGCCGACCGCGCGCGGGAGTGCAAAGCTGACAGTCCCGCCCGTGGCTGCGCGCAGGTGCTGGAGTGCCTCGACGAACTGCTCGGACGTGACCGTCGAGGGGGGTGTTTCCGGCAATCCGAACGCCATGAGCGCGTCGCCGACTTGGGCCGGGACACCCCGGTCGGTCACCCCCAGCGCCACCCCCAGCTTCGCCTCCGCGAGCATGCCAATGGCGAGGGCCTCGCCCGGTAGCACCTCGTAGCCCAGCGCGACCTGCAGTCCCGCCGCAACGACCTGGCCGAAGCGCGGTGCTCCGGAACGCGTGTCCGGCAGTTGGCGTTTGATCTCCACGCTGCGCCGCACCACCGACTCCAACACCGCCGGCTCCTTTGCCAAGATGTCGGCGCGCATGTCGACCAAGCGCTCGAAGAACTCGGCGTCTGCCATGACCGCGTGGCGCAGCGGGTATGCCATGCCCGCCGCCACCTGCACCGGAGGCAGGGTGGCTACGGTGCCGACGTCGGCCGCAACCAGCGCGGGAGCATGCATTACTCCAACAAGGCCCTTCCCCAGCGGCGTATCCACCCCCACCCAACCCCCAAGTGCGCAGTCCGTCATGGCGGAGAGGGTGGTGGGGAGTGAGACGTACGGGATGCCGTGCAGGAACGTGGCGGCCACGAATCCCACGAGGTCGCTGCACACGCCGCCGCCGAGTCCCACCAAGGCGCTCGCCGAATCCAGCGGGCCGCTCAGCAGCTGGTCGGTGAGCGTGCTCCAGCTTTCCCGTGATTTGTTCCACTCACCGGACGGAAACGTGAGCAGCACGGTCGGGGCGACCGTCTTGGCCGCCGCCACCACGCGCTCCGCATAGAGCGGCGCCACGTGCGAATCGCTGATCACGGCGTAGTGGGTCGAGGGACAGTGGGTGGAGAGCAACCGGTCGAGCGTCGCGAGCAGACCGGTCCCCACGATCACGTCGTACGTCGGAGCGGATGGCTCGCCGGTCCCCCGCTGACGTGCTATAGCGTCACCTCGCCTTCGATCACCGTCACGGCCTGTCCCCCGACCCGCACCTCGGTGATGGTCCCGTCGGCGGTCTCGTCGACCTCGACATTGATCCGGCTCGGTCGCCCGATCTCGAGTCCCTGCTCGACGACGATGCGAGCCGTCCCACCGGTCGCGGCCACGAGCCCATACCGAACCGCGTAGGCGCCCAGTGCGCCCGCTGCGCTTCCCGTCGCCGGGTCCTCCGGCACGCCGAGCCCGGGCGCGAACATGCGGCAGTGCACCGTCGCGTCGGGCGCCACGGTCTCCCGTGTGAAGCACATCGCGCAGTCCGTACCCAGCGTGCGGAGCAGGGCGGCGAGCTCACCGCCGCGGCCGCCACTCGGCAGTGCCTGCAGCGCGGGTAACGATGTCACCGGAATCATCAGTTGGGGCAGGGCGGTGGAGACTACCTGCGGAGGCGGCTCTCCGGCGACGAGATCGGGTCCGCCACCCAGGGCCGTGCCCAGCGCCGCGGTATCGCTCACCGTGGGGCCGAACGCCGCAAGGGCCTGGACCATGATGACTTCCGCCGGCTGCCCGCCCACGGTCCGGATGCTGACGGGCAGCACCCCGGCGCCGGTCTCCTGAGTCACCACGGTGGTGTCGTCACGCGGCAGGTCGATGATGCCCCGTTCGGCGAGTGTCCACCACGTACCGATCGTCGGGTGCCCGGCGAGCGGAATCTCCGCCATCGGCGTGAAGAACCGCACGCGACGCGTCGCGCGATCCGACGCGAAGACGAACGTGGTCTCGGAGAGGTTCATCTCCCGCGCCAGCGCCTGCATCTCTCCCGGATCGAGACCGGCGGCGTCCGGAAAGACCGCGAGCGCGTTGCCGGCTAGACGCCGGTCCGTGAAGACGTCGATCTGGGAGAAGCGATAGCGCCGCATCTCACCATATCACGTCCGGGACATCGGCCCGGTGATTGGCGAGGCGCGCGAGCATGAACAGGAGATCGGACAGGCGGTTGAGGTAGCGGAGGATGTCGGGATCCACCGACGATTCGCGTTGCAGGGTGACCACGCTGCGCTCCGCGCGGCGGCACACGGTGCGTGCCAGATGAAGGTGTGCCCCCTTCGGGCATCCACCAGGGAGAATGAACGCGTGCAGCGGCTCGAGCTCCGCGTCCATCCGGTCGATGGCGGCCTCCAGCTCCTCGATGCGCCCGGACGGAATCACGGCCTTGCGCAATGTCTTGGCGACCAACTCGGGTGCCGGGCTCGCGAGTCGTCCCCCGATGGCGAGCAGGTCACCCTGAATCAACTCCAGGAGCGGTCGTTCCAGGTCGAGGGGCTCGGTGGCGAGTACCACTCCTATTGCCGCGTTCGTCTCGTCCACATCGCCGTAGGCAACCACCCGAATCGCGTCCTTTCGGACGCGATCCCCACCGAGGAGCGACGTCTCGCCCTTGTCACCGGTCTTCGTGTAGATCTTCACGCTGACCAAGGTAGAGGCTCGTCGGTGGGGTCGCCACTCTCGCGGTGGGCGATGACCGCCCGCCTTACGACGGCGCGGTCGGACGGATATGATGCACGCGACGCGCGCGCGAAGGGGGCGCATCATGGAGGCGGGCAACGCACCATCGCTGGCGGTGGCAATCGTCGGGTCCGGCCCCGCGGGGTTCTACACCGCCGAGCATCTGTTCAAGCGCGCCGGCGACCGGGTGCATGTCGACATGTTCGAGCGTCTCCCCATGCCGTACGGGCTGGTCCGGTTCGGCGTTGCGCCCGACCACCAGAAGATCAAGAGCGCTACCAAGAGCTACGAGCGGGTCGCCGCCAATCCGCGATTCCGCTTCTTCGGCAACGTGGAGTACGGCACGCACGTGCGCCTCGACGACCTGACCCGACACTACCACGCGGTGTGTTTCGCCACCGGCGCACAGACCGATCGCAGCATGAACATCCCGGGCGAGGATCTCCTGCGCAGCCACCCCGCGACGGAGTTCGTGGCGTGGTACAACGGCCATCCCGCGTTTCGAGATCGAAAGTTCGACCTGTCGGTCGAGCGCGCGGCGGTCGTGGGCGTAGGGAACGTCGCCGTGGACGTGGCCCGCATTCTGGCGCGCACGCCGGAGGAGCTGGAACGGACCGACATCGCGGAGTATGCGCTCGAGGCGCTGCGAAGCAGCCGCATCAAGGAGATCACCATCTTGGGTCGACGGGGTCCGGCCCAGGCCGCCTTCACCAATCCGGAAATCAAGGAACTGGGCGAGCTTGCGGGCGCGGACTTCGTGATTCCGGCGGCGGACGTCACGTTGGATCCGCTGAGTGCCGCGGAGGTCGCGGAGCGCGACGATCGGGCCCTGGCGAAGAAGATCGAGATCCTCCGCGAGGCCGCGGAGCGTCCTTCCGCCGGAAGACCCCGACGGTTGACGCTGCGCTTCCTCGTATCGCCGGTGGAGCTGGTGGGCGACGCGGACAGCCGAGTGACCGGGATGCGCATCGTGCACAATGAGCTGTACCGGTCGGACGACGGGAGCCTCAGGCCGCGGGCGACCGACCGGATCGAGGAGCTACCCGTCCAGCTGGTGTTTCGGTCCGTGGGCTATCGAGGCGTTCCGCTCCCCGACGTGCCGTTCGACGAGCGGCGCGGCGTGATCCCCAATCAGGGCGGTCGGGTGCTCGACCCGACGACGGGAACCCCCGTGCCCGGGTTGTACGTGAGCGGCTGGATCAAGCGGGGCCCGACCGGCGTGATCGGGACCAACAAATCGGATGCCGGTGAGACCGTGGACCGAATGCTCGAGGACGTGGACGGGGGAACAGCGCTGCGTCCGGCATCACCGGATCCGGCGGCGATCGCCTCGCTCGTGCGCGGGCGGCAACCCGGCTGTGTCTCGTTCGACGACTGGAAACGGGTAGACGAAATCGAGGTGCGTCGCGGCGCGGAATTGGGTCGCCCCCGGGTCAAGTTCACGTCCGCAGCGGAGGTCGCCGAGGCGCTCGGACACCGGTAGGAACCGCTCCCCGCTCCCCTTCTTACTTGGCGATCTCGAGCACCAGCGAGTCGATGTGCTGGAGCATGGCCGAATACGACACCGTGTGGTTGTTGGCGAGGATGGCGAACGTGAGCGTGCGGCCATCGGGCCGTTCCACGTATCCCGCCAGGGCATTCACGCGGGAGATGCTCCCCGTCTTCGCCACGACCCGACCGTCGAGCGGCGTGCCTACGAAGCGGTCGCGCAGCGAGCCGGGCTGTCCGGACCGTGGCAACCCGCGCACGAACGCCGTTCCCTGCGGATGGCCACGCATGTAGGCGAGCAGCGCGACGAGGGCCCGCGGCGTGAGCAGGTTGGTGGTGGCGAGCCCCGAACCGTCGCGCAACGCGAACGCCGTCGAGTCCACTCCGACGGAATCGATCAGGAAACGCCGTTCGGCGGCGAGCCCGGCTTCCCATGTTCCCACCCCGGAGAACTGCCGGCCGAGGACCTTGAGGATCATCTCGGCAAACCAGTTCTGGCTGGAGTTCAGCACCGGATAGAGCAGGTCGGTCAGCGGGCGGGATGCCGCCTCGGCGATCGGGGCGGTCTCGCGCAGGGATGCATAGAGGGTCGAGTCGACCGTCGATCGGGTTGGCCCTTCGACACTCACGCCACGTCGGGCCAGCGCCTCGCGGAGCGCGGCGGCGAAAAACAACGGCGGATCGGGAATCGCAAAATACTCCGTGCGGGGACGCGCACCCGAAGGAACACCACCTTCCGCCCAGATTCGGTTCGTGCCGGGCGCTCGGAAGAAATCGATGGTGCGACGTTCCCCGGCGGCCAGCGTGCGCGTCCGGTTCTCGAACACGAACAGACCGAGGTCCGGCCAGAATCGCACCTCGACGGGGGCGCCGACGCTCGGACCGGGGGCGTAGGTGATGTCGAGGCTGTTGTCGTTGAACCCCAGACCCGACACCGGTGCGGCGTACCACCAGTTCAAGTCGTAACTTTCCCACCCGGGGTGGGTCAGCTCGGAGTCGAAATGACTCCCGTCTCCCACGATGGCCCCTGCTACCCGCCGAAAGCCACGGTCGGCGAGCCGGGTGGCCAGTGTGTCGATCCGAGCCCACGAGGAGTCGCATGCACCGGCGGCAAGGGTGTCGGCACCGTAGCATCGCGTCGAGAACGTTGGATCGCCCCGACCGTAGATGACGAGGTCGCCCTGGAGCACGCCTTCCACGATCGGACCGGATGCATACACGTTCGTGACGACGCGAAAGTCGGCTGGTAGCAACGCGCTGGCGGCCGCGGCAACGACGAGCTTCGCGGTCGATGCCGGCACGAAGAGCCGGTCGGCGTTGTGCTCGAACACCGTGCGACCACGGTCGTCGATCACGAGGATGCCCCAATGCGCACGGTTCAGCGGCGGCGTCGTCAGTCGGCGCTCGATGCGTCGCGCCACAGCGGACTGGGCATGGGCCGGCGGAACGGCGGCGCCGGCCAGGACGGCGCACGCTCCCAGGAACCACAGGTTGCGGCGTAGGTTACAGTTGTGCATGGGAAACTCGGGGATCGACGGTCGAGGGATGCGGCAAGCTATTGAGGCCCGCACATGAGGTCAATTCGTGCCGCCTGCCTTCTTTGGGGGTTCGTGATGATCTCGCTGCCCGGCGGCGTGACCGGGCAGACTCGTGACGTTCGCGGACCGGTGGTCCGAGGGCTCGCGTTCCAGGGCAACAGGGCCATCGACGACAACACGCTCGCCATCTCCATCGCCACCTCGGTCTCGAGCTTCTTCGCGCGCTCGTCCCTGGTGCGCTGGATGGGGTTCGGCGAGCGGCGCTACTTCGACGAGGTGGAATTCCAGCGAGATGTTTTGCGGATCCTGGCCCTGTATCGACAGAGTGGGTACGCGGATGCCACGGTCGACACGGTGGTGCACCGATCCGACGACGCGGTCAGGCTGCGGTTCGTCATCACGGAGGGGGAACCCATCCGGCTCGCGCGGTTCACGGTGCGTGGTCAGGATGACATCATCGCGACGCGGGAGCTCATGAGCACGTTTCCGCTCCGCGTCGGCGATCCGTTCAACCGCGTGCTGATGTTGGCGTCCGCCGACACCGTGCGTGTTCGGCTCGCGAACCGCGGCTACCCGTTCGCCGAGGTGTTCCGGAACTTCGACATCGATCTCGAGAGCCGCACCGGGACCGTGGACTTCGAGGTGGATCCGGGTCCGCAGACCACGGTGGGGCGAGTGGAGATCATGGGGCTCCGCGAGGTGGATGAGCAGGTGGTGCGACGCGTGATCTCCGTGGAGCCCGGGAGCACGTTCCGGCTGCGTGACCTGTATCAGAGCCAGCTCGACCTGTACCGCACCGACCTGTTCAACTATGTGAGCGTGGGGCTCGTCGATTCGGCGCGTGCCGTGAGTCCGGTGGACTCCACCGTGACCGTCCGGATCCGCCTCGCCGAGGGACCACGACAGCGTCTTCGCCTTGGGGGTGGCTACGGGACCATCGACTGCTTTCGGTCACTGGGGAGTTGGACCCTCCTCGACTTCCTCGGCAATGGCCGATCGCTGCAGCTTCGCGGACAGGCATCGCAGATCGGCGCCGGCACACCGCTCGACGCCGGGTTCCAGAACTCCGTTTGCGGCGCGCTGGCCGATGAGGACACGAGTCGCTTGAAACTGAACTACAACCTCACCCTCACGTGGCACGAGCCTTACGTGTTCTCGCGCCGGACGAATGCGAACGTCTCCGTGTATGGAGAACGCCACACTGAGTACCGGGCCTATCTCCGCGAGGCCGTCGGCGGTGAGGTCAGCATCACCCACCGTCCCGAGCCACGGATTCCGGTGACCTTGTCGTACGGGCTCTCGTACGGGAGCACGAGAGCCGACCCGGCGGCCCTGTGCACCTTTCTGAACGTCTGCCGCGCCGAGGACACCAGGGTGTTCACGGAGGATCGTCTGCGTGCCACGCTGTCGCTGTCGGCGGTACGCGATGTGCGGAACTCGGTGCTCAACCCCACCGGCGGGAGTTGGCTGGGATCGGAGATTCGGTGGGCGTCGCCGGTCATCGGCTCCGATTCGCTGATCCGCTTCGCCAAGGGCACACTGGAGTACTCGGTGTACCGGCGCACCGGCCGCCACAGTGTGCTGAGCGTCCGCGCCAAAGTCGGCCGCATCTTCCCGGCTACTCTGGGGTCAGGCGCACAGGATCTGCGGCTGGTGCCGCCGGACGAGCGGTTCTACGCGGGCGGGGCCAGCACGGTCCGCGGCTACGGCCAGAACGAGTTGGGGCCCAAGGTCCGCGTGTTGGATACGGACAGCGTCATTCGCACCTCGCCGATCGGCGGGAACGAGTTGATCATCCTGAATGCGGAATACCGGGTCCCGCTCGCGGCGTTTGCCAACCGGCTCGCGGCCGCCGTCTTCGTGGACGCGGGCCGAGTGGTGGATCGGACCAGCGACGTGGCTCGAGGAAGTGCGCTGCGAATCACACCCGGGGTCGGACTGCGGCTCGCCTCCCCACTCGGGCCGATCCGCCTGGACGTCGCGTTCAATCCGTATCCCACGGACGAGACGCCACTCTATAAAAAGGAAGGTCCCGATCTGGTGCTGGTGACGCAGACCTATCGGCCGACCCGCTCGTTTCTGGGTCGCTGGCGGTTGCACTTCTCGGTGGGGCAGCCGTTCTGATGGGCCGTCGTTTGGCCGTCGCGCTTGCGGTGATGGCGGCGTGGGTCGCCGGCGTGACGCTCGGCTTCGCCGGTGCGGCGCTGCGGACGCAGGGCGGCCGACTCGCGGTGGTGGCGTGGGCGCTCGAGGCGGCGAATCGCGCCGTCATGGGATCGGTCGAGGTGGGCGACGTCGGCGGCTCGTTCCTGCGGGGGCTCGAGCTTCGTGACGTCACGGTCAGCACGGAAGACGGATCTCCCGTGCTGCGCGCGGAGCTGGTCGGGATCGGCTACGGCGTTCGGGAGTTCCTGCGCGGGCGGATCGTGTTCGGTGAGCTGCGCCTGTTCCGACCCGAGATCACGGTCGTGCAGACACGGTCGGGCACCCCGTTCAACTTCGAGACGCTGCTTCCGAGCGACTCCGGCGCCGAACCCACGCCGGGGAGGCTCATCGCCTTCGGCGACGTCACGATTTCCGACGGTAGGATCGTCGTGAAGACACCTGCGCCCGACACGACCGTGGCGGTACGCGAGCGGGAGCCCGGCCCCGACGGCCCGCTTCAGGTGCGTCGCTTCGAGCGTCTGGACGCCCGGTTGGACTATCTCCGGGTCTCGTCGCCCAGGCGGGACGACCCCATCCTGGTCGAGGTGGCTCGGCTGCGCACCGACGTGTCGGATCCCGTGCTGAGCGTGTGGGATCTGCGTGGGACGGCGCGGGTGTGGCGCGATTCGTTGGGGCTCGCGTTGGACCGGATCGAGCTGCCGCACACCGAGGGAGATCTCGAGGGCACGGTGACGTGGATCGCGGGCGCGCTCGGTATCGATCTCGAGGGTCGGGTGTCGCCGGCCGAGACCGACGACGTTCTGGGGCTGGTGCCAGCGCTGCCGGCTGGCCTTCGAGGTCAGGCGCGATTCCAGACCCGGACGCAGGGAAACGACGCAGTGGCCTTCGCCGGATACGACCTCGATGTTCGGGGCCGTGACGGCGGCCGGTTGCGGGGACGCCTCGGCATGGTGGTCGGACCGGGCGCGCGCTGGGCATTCCGGGAAACCGCCCTCGATCTGGACGACTTCGATCTCGAGTACGTGCGCGGCTACCTGGACACGCTGCCGTTCGTGGGACGCGTGACGGGCCGTGTGTCGGCCGACGGACCGGCGGAACGAGTCACCCTCGAGTTGGACGCCGCCTTTCGCGACCTCCTGGTGGAGGGAGAACCTGTCTCGCGGGCCCGTGGCACCGGCATCGTCACGGTGAGCGAGGAGGATTTCGTGTTTCGCGGCTTCACGATTCGGGAGGCGGACATCAGCCTGGCGACCGTGCAGCGTCTGGTCCCTGCCATGCTGCTCCGCGGGCGACTGGCCGGATCAGGAGTGCTGAACGGGCCGTGGCTGAATGCGACGTATGAAGGACGGCTCACACACCGCGATGCCCCGCTGCCGGAGAGCGCGGCGACGGGTCGGCTCACCCTCGACGCACGTGGCGACAGGCTGGGCGTGTGGACCGAACTTGCTTTCGATTCCCTGCGTCTCGAGGGATTGCACTCGAGCTTCGAGGGGCTCGACCTCAGAGGGGCGTGGCACGGGACGGTCGCCCTCGCGGGGTTCGTTGACTCTCTGGCGCTCAGGGGGAGGGTCGAGGGCGATGCCGGGGTGCTCGAGGCCGAAGGCGCGTTGTTCTTCCTCGAGGATGCCTCGGGGGCGCACCAATTGGATGTCCGCACGGAGCGTCTCGACCTCGAGCGGCTGTCGCCGGCATTTCCCAACACGGTGCTGAGCGGGGCGATGGTCGGATCGGGGGGGTTCGCGGCGGGTGAGGCGTACCCGTTTCGTGCGGCCGTCTCGCTCGGCCGGTCATCCGTGCAGCGTATCGACCTCGACACCGCGACGGCCGTGGCGGTGCTCGCTCCCTCGCGGGTGAACTTCGACACGTTGAGCATCGAGGCCTACGCCCTCCGCATCCACGCCGCTGGCGGGGTGGGCCTCGACACCGCAGTGCGGGACACCCTGCGGTTCACGGCCGTCACGGATTCGATCGGGATCTTCGAGCCCGTGCTCGAACGGCTGCTCGGCTCGCTGGAGACTGCGGAGGAGACGGTAGCGCGGCCCTCGGGGACCGCACAGGCCGCCGGCCGGATGGTAGGATCCGTCGGTGGCTTCCAGGTGGTGGCGGACCTCGGCTTTGCACAGCTGCGCCGAGCTGACGCGTACGTCTCCCGCGCGGGCGGCGTCTTCAGCTGGGTATCCGCGACCCGCAGCCTCCGACTGGATGCGTCGATCGATTCGGTGGCGGTTGGGGCCGTCGCCCTCGGCGACCTGCGGGTGGCCCTGCACGGGCAGCTCGAGGCACTGGGATGGCAGGCACAATCGCGACTGGGACACGGTGCGTGGATCGGCGGTGGGCGTTGGCTCCGCGATTCGACGGCTACCCAGTTGGTATTCGATTCGCTCGGATTGAGTCTGGCCTCGGGACCCTGGTTCCTGGATCCCGGCGCCGCGATCGCGATGGACGACAGCGGACTCACCTTCACCGAGGTCGTGCTGCGGAATACCCTCGGCCCGGGCGTGGTGTCCGTCCGTGGCCGCTGGCCGTTCCGGGGCGAAGGGGTGTTGGAAGGATCGATTGACGCGTTGCAGTTCGCCGACGTCATGGTGCTGGCATTTCGCGATCCGGAAGATGCGACCGGTGAGCTGAGCGGCACGTTCACGCTCGGTGGCACGGCTCGCTCGCCGGTGTTGACGCTCGCCGCCAACCTGCGGGACGTCCGCTACCGGAACTTCAGCGCTCCCTACACGCAGGGCGTGTTCGACTATCGCGACCAGCGGCTACGCGGCGATTTCGAGTTGCGGAGGCTCGCTGTCCCCATTCTGACCGTTGCGGTCGAGCTTCCGCTCGATCTCGCGCTGACCGGTGTGGAGCAACGGCGGCTGCCGGGCCCGGTCCTCGTGCGCGCGAGGGCGGAGGATGTGGATCTCGCCCTGCTCGAAACCACCCTGCCACAGGTTCGAGAGACCAGTGGAAGCTTCGATGCCGACTTCGGCATCGAGGGCACGTGGGAACGTCCACGCCTCACGGGACAACTCGCAATCAGGAACGGCGGCGCGACGTTCCCGGCCCTCGGGGTCCGGCATGAGGCCGTGGACGGACGGCTCTCTCTCTCGGGCGACACCGTCTGGGTGGACGCCCTTTCACTCCAAAGCGGATCGGGGACCGCAACGGTGGGAGGCTACGTTCGTTTCGAGGAGCTGAGCAAGCCCATTCTGGCGCTGAGTATCACGTCGGCGAACTTCCGTACCATCGACGTGCGGGGGTACCTCACGCTCTCCACGACGGCGCGGGTGCAGCTCGACGGTCCGCTGTACCAGGCCCGCCTGAGCGGCAACGCCACCACCACCCGCGGTGTCCTGTACTTCGCCGACCTCGTGACCAAGGAGATCATCAACCTCGAGGATTCCCTGTACGCGCAGTTCGTGGACACGGCGCTCGTGCGCCAGCAAGGGCTCGGCGCCGAGTTCCAGAGTCGCTTTCTGGACAGCCTGCGCATCGACAGTCTCCGCGTAGACATGGGGCGGGATTTCTGGCTGCGCTCGACGGAGGCGAACGTTCAGCTGGCCGGGAACGTGTTCGTCAGCAAGCGACGGCGGCAGTATCGGCTCGACGGGGTGCTCGAGGCGCCGCGCGGCGTCTATCGATTGCAGCTGGGCCTGGGGACCAACCGCGACTTCACCGTCACGCGGGGACAGATCCGGTATCTCGGCACCTCCGATCTGAACGCGGACCTGGATATCGACGCCCGTCACGTCGTACGCGGGACGACCGGCGAAGACGTGAACGTGGATGTGCACATCGGCGGAACCCTATACGATCCTCGGCTCACCCTGTCCAGTGACTTCCAGCCCCCGCTGTCGGAGCCCGAGATCATCAACTACCTGGTGTTCGGTGCCCCGACGCTCAGAGAAGGCCCCGGCGGTGGCCTGGAGTCGCGGCTGTTCACCCAGTGGCTCACCACGGCGTTCTCGGGACAGATCGAGTACGCGTTGATCTCGGACTTGGGCATCCCGCTCGACTACCTTCAGATTCGGCCGACCACCACGGTGAGCGGGCTGAGTGGTGCGGAGGTCGCCGTGGGCAAGCAGTTTCAGGTGTTGGGCACCACGGCGTTTCTCACTGCCAGCCCACGGTGGTGCCGGCGGCAGGCTACGTCGTTTGGTGTCGGGGCGAGCCTCGAGTTTCGCTTGAGCCGGCAGTGGCTGGTCGCGGCGAGCGTGGATCCGCTGACCAGCTGCGAGAACCCGTCCGCGCAGTCCGCGGCGAACTACCAATTCGGGGCCGACTTGTTCTGGGAGAAGCACTACTAGTGGCGCGAGCGCTCTTGATCTTCAATCCCGTCGCCGCCCGAGCGAACCTCAAGGTGGTGGACACCGTGGTAAAGGTGTTCAAGCGCGACGGATGGAATGTGGAGGTCGAGGGGACGTCGCGCATCGGCCATGCCAAGGACCTGGCGCGCGCGGGGGTCGACGGCGGTGTCGATCTCGTGGCCGTGTACGGCGGCGACGGCACGACCATGCAGGCGGTGGCCGGCATGGTCCACTACGAAGTGCCGGTGGCCCTCATCCCTGGCGGGACGGGGAATCTCCTTGCCGGGAACCTGCGGCTGCCACGGCGGCCCGCGGCCGCCGCGCGGGTGGCGATTCGCGGTCGGCCTCGCCCGATCGACCTCGGGATACTCCCGAGGGACGACGGACCCCACTACTTCGCCGTGGGCGCCGGGGCCGGGTTCGACGCCGTGCTCATGACGGAGACGACCGGGGCGGCCAAGCGACGATGGCGCATGGCGGCGTACGTCGCCACCGGTCTCGGGGCGATCGCACGACTCAAGGCCGTCCCGCATCGGCTCACGGTCGACGGGACGCCGATCCATGCGGATGCCGCGATGGTGCTCGTCGCGAACTGTGGGGAAATCGTCCCGCCGTTTCTGCGCCTGCGGAAGGGCGTGGTCCCCGACGACGGGGTGTTCGACGTCTTCATTGTCAATGCCAAGAGCGTGACGGAAG
Organism: uncultured Gemmatimonadaceae bacterium; assembly: GCA_964348385.1. Classification (GTDB taxonomy): domain Bacteria; phylum Gemmatimonadota; class Gemmatimonadetes; order Gemmatimonadales; family GWC2-71-9; genus JAOTVV01. The sequence continues at coordinate 56,329 of CAYGCN010000001.1, read as the reverse complement.
GTGCGCACGCGTTGTGGCGCTTGGCCAGCGGTCTGGCCGAGGACAATTTCCGTATCAAGTTCGCCCGGGGTCGCGAGGTCGTTGTCGAACCGGAGGAGCCGTTGCCGGTGCAGTACGACGGCGAGGCGGCCGGGTGGACCCCGTTCACCGCCCGCATCGTGCCGCACGCGATCAGCGTGATGGTGCCGCGGACCTAGTGGGAGTCGTCATGGGTCAAGAAACCGATATCATGATCTGCCGCGCCTGCGGCAACGAGGAGCGTGCGTCCGAAGGCTATCCGTGCGCCGAGTGTGGCGCGTTCATCTGCGTCATTTGCAACATGCGCGGTGTGATGCTGTGCAAGACCTGCCAAGCGACCGCGCAAGGGGGCACGGCACAGCACGATGGGTAGCGCATACAGCAGACTCGTACTGTTCGACATCGACGGTACGCTGCTGTGGTCGGCCGGCGCGGGCCGGTCCGCTATCGGGCGAGCCCTGATGGACGAGATCGGTGCCACCGGCCCGATCGAGGGGTACCGGTTCGACGGCAAGACCGATCCTCAAATCGTGGTCGAACTGATGTCCGCAGCCGGCCACCCGGATGCCGAGAGCGAGTCGCGCATTTCGGCCGTGTGTCGCCGCTATTTGGAGTTGTTGAGGGTCGAGCTGAGCAGCCGCAAGACTGGCATCCGTCTCTATCCCGGAATCGCCGACCTGCTTGCTGCCGTGGAACAGCGCCACGATGCGCTATTGGGTCTCTTGACCGGGAACCTCGCGATGGGAGCCGAGCTAAAGCTCGTCGCGGCCGGTGTGGATCCCGCACGCTTCCGGGTGGGGGCCTTCGGATCCGACTCGGCCATGCGGGCGGAGCTACCGGCCATCGCGGCGGCCCGGGCCGCCCCGCTCATGGGGCGCGTGCCGCAGGGTCGTGAGATCGTCATCATCGGGGATACGCCGGCGGACATGACGTGCGGCCAGGGCGTCGGCGCCCGCGCCCTTGGCGTTGCGACCGGACGCCATTCGGTGGTGGATCTGCTCGCGGCAGGCGCGGACGTCGCCTTCGAGGATCTCAGCCACACGGACGCGGTCATCAACGCCATCTACGCGTGACCATCTCGAGAGCGCTCCAACCCCTCAGGGTTCCGGAGCTGGGCCCACACCTGGGCAAGCTCGTGACCGGAACCGGACGCACGCCCGGAGGGCTGCGGCTCGATGCCGTGCGCATTCGCTTGGTCACGCGCCTGTTCGAGCGTGCCGGCGAATCGAGACGGCTTGCCGCAAGGGAGCAACGCCAGGAGGCCGTCGGCGCGCTCGGCCGAGCAGCCTGGCTGGAAGCGTGGGAGGAAGCGGTTCGGGGCGCGGCAGACCTGCTCGTTGGCCGAGCTTCCCGGCGCATTCAGGCCGAGGCGCAGGCGGTTCGCATGCCGCGCCGACGTCGTCGCCGGCTTGGCCCGGGGACGGTGGACCGACGGGCGGTCACTGCGCGGCTGGGCTCCGCCGGGGCAGGGCTCGTCGCGGCCCTCGACGCCGTGGAGCGGAGCGCCGCTGCGCTCGTGTTGGCCACGGGAACCGAGCCGATGGCTTTGACGGCATGGCAAGAAGCCCTCACCACGACCGGTCGACGGCTCGAGGCCGCCTGGCTCGCCCTGGAGGAGACGATCGAGCGCGAATCTGTGCGGTGGGAACTCGTCGCGTCCGACGTGGCTCAGTGGCGTCGTTCGCTCTGGCCGGTCGTGCTCGTCGGCGTGCTGGCTCTCACCGGGGCGACGTGGTTCGGGCTCGTTCTCGGCGGGTACGTGGCATCGCCCGAGTGGCTCACATCCCTATGGCAACGGGTCTTCTGACATGACGGTGCTCGGTCTCGGCATCGATCTGGTCGACGTGTCCCGTGTGCGCCGATTGCTCGAGCGCTATGGGGACCGAGCGCTGGACCGACTGCTGACACCGGACGAGCGTGAGTACTGCACGACCCGCGCCGTTCCTGCCATTCACATCGCCGCCCGTCTGGCGGCCAAGGAAGCCGCGTTCAAGGCGCTGGCCGGCGAGGCCGATGCGCGCCGCATCTGGTGGACGGAGCTCGAAGTACGACGGGAGACCGACGGCCGGCCCATCCTGCACCTGCACGGCAGAGCGCGCCTGCACGCCGAGCGACTCGGCGTCCGCTCCTCCATGGTGTCGCTCACCCACGAACACGGGCACGCCGCAGCCGTCGTCATCCTGCTCGGGTGACGCCGTTCCGGAGCGAGCGCCACCGGCACATCGCCGCCATGTGATGCCCATTGCAATCGCCTTGCACCGGTTGTGTGGGTCGCGCACTATAGAACAGCCCAACGAGTGAGGGACCATTCGCCGCGACTTCCTTCCCATCGTCCGCCGCGCACTCGAGGGTCGCTACGTCGTCGATCGCGAGATTGCGCGCGGCGGTGCCGCAAGAGTGTTTCTCGCGCACGACAAGGACCAGCGACCGGTCGCCCTCAAGGTTCTCCATCCGCAACTGGCCGTTTCGGTTGTGGCGGACCGTTTTCTGCGGGAAATCTCCATCCTCTCCGATATCGAGCATCCGCACATCGGTAGGCTGATCGACTGCGGTGAGAATGACTGGCTGATCTACTACGTCATGCCGTTCATCGACGGCCCCAACTTGAAGCAGCATCTGACGCATGTCCGCCAGGTCTCCATCTCGGATACCCAGCGCATTGCGGTCGACATGCTCGATGCGCTCGAGTACGCGCACGCCAAGGGGATCGTGCATCGGGACGTCAAACCGGAGAACATCATGCTGACCCCGCGGGGCGCCGTCCTCCTCGATTTCGGGATCGCGCGTGCCATCCTGCAGGCCGGCACCGATCGCATTACGCGGTCCGGGTTCGCGATCGGCACGTCGTGCTACATGAGCCCCGAGCAGGTGCAGGGGCAGGTCGATATCGACGAGCGCAGCGACATCTACTCGCTCGGCTGCGTCCTGTTCGAATGTCTCGCCGGGCGACCGCCGCACACGGCACAGCGGGAGGAGGTGGTGTTGCGGATGCATCTCGAGACTCCGGCACCGGACATTCGCGGGTTCCGGCGTGATACGCCCGAGCCGCTCGCGCTGGTCATCGAGAAGGCCCTCAAGAGCGCGCCGGCCGACCGATGGCAGTCAGCCAACGAGATGCGCGTGGCGCTTGCCGAATCGCCGGCGTCCGACCGATGAGCCGCTGAGGATGCCCCTGTTCGAAGCGGGTCGCTAGCGGCCTGACGATCCGGACGGCGGCTTCAAGGCGTCCACGCGGTCCAGCTCGACGGCCGGTTTGTTCTGGAAGTGGGCCGCCAGAACCGAGCCCACCGCGACGGCGGCGAGGCTCGTGAGCTGAGCCAGGGAGAAGGTGCCGAAGAACCGGTCGTCCTTGGCCCGGATGAACTCGACCAGAAAGCGCTCCGTCCCGGCGAGCATGAGGTACAGCCCGAACAGCCATCCCGTTCCCCGCGGATGGGTACGGAGACGCCACAACAGCCAGAAGGCCAACAGCAGGGCCGCGGCCTCGTAGAGCTGTGTGGGGTGCACCGCGAGCACCTCGAACGGGCTCACGTCAGGTGGAGCCTGCACACCCCAGGCAGCGAGGTTCTGCGCGGTGGACGGCGGGAGTCCTTCCGGAAACTTCATGCCCCACGGCAATGACGTAGGTACGCCGTAGTCGTCCTGCACCAGGAAGCAGCCCACGCGGCCGAGCGCCTGACCGACGGCCAAGGCCGGCGCTGCCAGATCGAGGGTGAAGCGTGTGGGCACGCGGCGCCACCAGCCACTGAGCAGCACCGCAGCCGCGCCTCCGAGGAGGCCGCCGTACCAGACCAGTCCCGCCCGTTCAAACAGGGTACGCGGACCGTACAGGCCCGCATACCAGAGTTTCGCCCCGACCAGACCGCCGATCACGGCGGCCACGACGATGTCCCACGCGTAGTGGTCGCTCCGGTGAAGTTCTCGCAGGCGCTGCTGCATGACCCATCCGGCCATGAAGAAGCCCATCATGACCATGATGCCGAACCCGGTGATCTCCAGGGGGCCGAGCCGGATGACGAACGGGTAGACGGTCATGACGGTCCTCCGGCAGGGACGGGGACCGGCCCCCGCTCGAGACCCGGCCACGGCAGTCGTGGGTCGGCGTCCAGATAGGCATCGCTGCGCTCGCCGCGTTCGAGGCGAAACCACCCGGCGCGAGCGATCATGGCGGCGTTGTCCGCGTTGAGCCGTGGCTCGGCGACCACCACGCGGGCCCGTCCGCGCAACTGATCCGTCATCACCGTAGTGAGTGTACGGCTGCACGCCACGCCGCCGCCCAGCACGACCGTGTGGTACCCCGTCCGATCGACGGCTCGGCCGACCTTGTCGGCGAGCACGTCGAACACCGCCGCCTGAAACGATGCAGCGAGATCGGCCCGATCACCCGCGAGGTCGATCGATTGACGTACGGTGTGCAGTACCGCGGTCTTGAGTCCGCTGAACGAGAAGTCGAAGCCGTCTCCCAGCATCGGTCGCGGCAACGCGAAGCGATCTCTGCCCCGGCGCGCCTCGCGCTCGATATCGGGCCCGCCGGGATAGCCGAGTTCCAGGAGGCCGGCCACTTTGTCGAACGCCTCGCCCGCCGCGTCATCCCGCGTCTCGCCCAACACGCGGTAGCGACCCCACTCGGGCACGTCGAGGAGCAGCGTATGCCCACCCGAGACCACGAGGGCGACGAAGGGGGGAGCGCAATCCGGATACTGAAGGGTCGGGGCAAACACGTGACCCTCGAGGTGGTGGACGCCGATGAGGGCCCGGTGTGCGGTCGCGGCCAATGCCTTGGCGTAACACACGCCGACCAGGAGGGATCCGACCAGACCAGGTCCGGCAGTGACGGCAATGGCGTCGATCGCGTCGAGGCTCACGCCGGCCACATTGAGCGCCTGTCGCACCACGGGACCGATCGTGCGCACGTGCGCCCGCGAGGCCAACTCCGGCACCACCCCGCCGAACACGGCATGGATGTCCTGCGACAAGATGACGAGGCTCGCAAGCTCGATGTGCTGGCCGTCCCGAACCAGTACCGCGGCGGACGTCTCGTCGCACGAGGTTTCGATGCCGAGGACGACGTCAATCACGGATGGCCCGGCGGACGACGACCGAATCGGGGGTGACCCAGGCGGTGATGCCGGACGGCGCCGTCACTTCGAGCCCGACGATCGTCTCCCGGGCCGTGCCCTGGAGCCGCGCCCGGACCCGCACGCTGTCGCGTGTGAGTGCCGGCAATCGGATCCGCCTCCCGCGAATGGTGACGCTCACCAGGCGCGGATCGCTCACCCACCCGCCGGGCGGCGTCGCCTCGATCACCACCGGAATCCCCATCAGGACCTTTTCGGCGAACCCGCCGACATCCGCCTCGACGAGTACATCCAGGTGTGACACCCGGAGGCCGCCGAGCCCCGTCGTGTCGATGGCCAGGCGCTGGCTCACGGGGCTCGTGACCCCGCGCAATTCCAGCGGCTCGGTCACCACGGAATCGACGTCGGCCACACGAGGTTGCGGGCCGCGAATCACGACGTCGTTGGGGGTCACGAGGATGGTCCCGAACAGTTGGTACCCGGAATCCGGCTCGAGCGCGACCCGCGCGACGACGGGCACCGTCTTCTGGGCCACGTCGTCGAGCAGCACCGTCACCATGCGCGGTTCGATCTGCTGTGCCTTGACGGCTGCCCCTTCGATGGTGCCGAGGTCCGCTATGCTGAGCTGGACCTGATACTCGGACCCCGTGATGCTGTCGGGTAGTGCCTTCCGGATCACCGGCGGTTGCCCGTAGAGCTTGATCAGCTCACGCGCCGTTCCGGTGTAGAGGGCCTGCACGGGGGGATGTTCACTGCTCACGATCGACCGGCCGGCCGGCGGCTCGAGCTCCAACCGCACCGGGACCAGCTGGGTGGACGGCTCTTCGGCCGCGACGGCCGCCCAGAGAATCGCTGCCAAGACCAGCGCCGTGACCTTGATCGGCCAGTTGTCGAGGAGGCTGGTGCGGAGCTTACTGAGCGCGGTTTGCCACTGCATTGGGCGCGCCGAGTAGCCGGCTCATGAGTTGGATTTGGGTGGGGTGATCCCACTCAGCAGGGCCGATGACCTTTTTCACGATCACGCCGTCACGGTCGATCACGAAACTCTCCGGCACCCCCGTCGTCTGATAGATTCGCTCGATGCGGCCGGAGCGGTCGTGCAGGACGTCGAACGTCAGTTGTCGCGCCGTGACCCACTCGCGCACGTCGTCGGTTCCCGCCGCGTCCACGCTGACGGCCACGACGCGCAATCCGGCGTCGCGCAGCTCGTCGTAGAGACGCTGCATGGACGGCATCTCCGTCACGCACGGCAGGCACCAGGTCGCCCACACGTTGAGCAACACGACGTCGCCGCGGTAACTGCCGAACATGACGGTGTCGCCGGTCGCGATGTCCACCGCCGAGAAGTCGGGTGCCTCGCTCTCCACGCCCACCGGCTGCAACGACGGAGTGAGCATGAGCCCGCCGACCAAGCCGGCACCCAGGATGCCGATGATCGCAAGGACGAAGATCCACTGACCGCGTTGCGTCATATCACGTCACCGTCATGCACCGTTTGCGCAGTTCCCGGACCTCCCGGGCGGGATCCTTCGCGGCGAAGATCGCCGACCCCGCCACAAAGGTATCGGCGCCCGCCGACCGGGCTGCGAAGATCGTGTCGCTCGAGATCCCACCATCCACTTCGAGGTAGGCCCTACTTGCCCGCTCGTCCAATAGACTGCGCACCCGCCCGATCTTGGCGAGCGACGCGGGGATGAAGTCCTGGGCGGCGTATCCCGGATTCACCGTCATCAGGAGCAGCAGGTCCACGTCATCGAGGACTTCCGCTGCCAAGCCGAGGGGCGTCCCAGGATTCAGCGCCAGTCCCGCGAGCATGCCTCGTTGACGCACCGCTTCGAGCTGCCGTTGCACGTGGCGCGTCGCTTCCGGATGAAAGGTAAACACGGATGCGCCGGCATCGGCAAACGCCTCGATGAAGCTTTCCGGTCGCTCGACCATGAGATGGACATCCACGGGGAGCGTCGTCACCCGGCGGACGGCGGCAATCATGCCCGCGCCGAAGGTCAGATTCGGTACGAAATGCCCGTCCATGACGTCCACGTGGATCCAGTCGGCGCCCGCATCCTCGACGAGCCGGATCTGCTCTTCGAGCCGCAGCAGGTCGGCACTGAGGACACTCGGTGCGATCCGGATGCCGCTCATGGTGTGCTCCCCCGGGCCAGCGTCACATTGATGGGCGTTCCGGGCGCGCTCAGGGTGCCGGGTGCGGGATCCTGATCGATGATGGTGCCCTCCGGGGCCGTGGGCATGGTACGCCGCACCGATGTTCCGAGCTGGAGGCCCACTCGGCCCAACGCGGAGTCGGCTTCGAGCGGGGTCAGTCCGGTGAGGTCGGGCACAGGAATCGTGGGTGCACCCACGCTCACGACCAGGGTCACGGACGCGCCGGGCAAAAGACTCGTACCAGCCGGGGGTCGAGAGTTGATCACGACGTCTTTCGGCGCCGGTGCCTGGGTCGCCTCCGTCCGTCCCACCGCGAGGCCGGCGGCAGAGAGAATCTGCTCTGCGAGGGCGGCATCGTAGCCGTTCAGGTCGGGAACCGGAATCCGCTGCGGCCCACTGCTGACCACCAAGGTCACGGTCTGCCCCCGTGTCACGGATGTGCCGGATGGAGGATCCTGCCACACGACGTGGCCCTGCTGGGCCGTCGGGTGGCTCTCCATGCCGACCTGTCCGAGGCGCAATCCGGCATCGGCGAGGCTCGTTGCGGCCCCGTCTTGCGACAAGCCGAGGACCCGAGGAACCGAGATGGTCGTGGCGAAGATCGGCGCGGGGAAGAAGACGAGCGCCGCGATCACGTATCCCACCGCGACCGCGCCGAGCGTTCCACCAACGAGGAACCAGGTTCGGCTCCCTCCGGGCGTTCGGCGCACGAGCACCGGGAGCCACGTGGCTACCCAGGCCCTGCCACCTTCCACCCACTGCGAGATGGTGGGTCGCCCGCCTCCTCCGCTGTGTCGTCGGAACTTCACTTGCGTCGCCTCATACGTGCACCGTAGCCACCGTCGGTCCCGGAGTCGGGAGGAAATATCGACAGGTCGTCGCCTTCACGATAGAACCCCGCGTGACGCCGCAGAAAGCCGTCCACCTGTGCCTCGTTCTCCTCCGGTTCCAGTGAACACGTGAGGTACACCAGACGTCCGCCGTCGGCCACCACCTCGGCAGCGGCATCCAGGATGGCTCGCTGGCGCCGGGCCGACTCGTGGATGCGGCGCTCGCTGAGTCGCCATCGGGCGTCAGGGTGGCGCCGCAGGGTCCCCGTGGCACTGCACGGCGCGTCGATGAGCACGGCCTCGAGACTCAGGGGGGCGAACGGGGGGCGGCACGCGTCCGCCGCCAGCACCGGCACGCGCTCCGCCCCGCGCCCCAGCGTTTCGCGCAGGAGCGTGAGACGCGCCCGTCCCCGGTCCGAGGCGATGACTCGGCACCCCGCAGCCGCGAGCACCGCCGCCTTGCCACCCGGTGCTGCACAGGCGTCCCAGACGTCGACGGAGCCCGAGAGCCGCGCGAACCGGAGGAGTTCGGCCTGCGCCGGATCCTGCACCACGAATGCCCCATCGGCGAACCCCGGAATCGACCGCACGGGGGACGCGCGCACCACGAACCCCGCATTGAAGGGCGCATCGTCGAAGTCCACGGCGGCGGCGACCAGCGCGGCACGCAAGCGATCCCGCTCCCAGCGAAGCGGCCGGATAGTGAGCTCGGGCCGGACATTGTTGTGACGCAGCAGCGCCTCGGTGCGCTCGGTGCCGTAGCGCCTGAGCCAGCGGGCGACCAACCACCGAGGATGGGAGTACTGCTCGGCCAGATCGGGAGTGCTCTCGTGGGCGACCGGCTGCTCATGGCTGGCGGTCAGACGGCGCAGTACCGCGTTCACCATGCCGGCCGGCCGGCGGCCGACGGCGGTCTTTGCCGCCTCCACTGTCGCGGACAGCGCGGCGTAGGCGGGGATCCGATCCAAGTGGGTCAGCTGGTACGCACCGATGCGAAGCAGATCCTTCACATCGGGGTTCACGCGTTTCCAAGCCGAGCTGGTGAGCGGGCGGAGGCGGTGATCGAGTTCGTGCCGATGCCGCAGGACGCCGGCCGCCACTTCGTGTGCCAGACGCCGATCTGCCGCCGACAATCCGGTGACGGCCTCGTCCAGCGCGTCGTCGAAGCGGCGGCCCTCACGGACGTGCCGCAGCACCGACAGCGCCGCGATCCGTGCCGCCTCTCCCGACGGCACGACTCAATCCAGCATGCCGGACGCGGGGCTCGAAGGTACCGCGATGTCGCGGGTCGGCATTCGCCCCGCGAGGAACGCCAGGCGTCCGGCCTCCACGGCATGGCGCATCGCCGTGGCCATCGTCACCGGGTGCTGTGCCGCGGCGAGCGCGGTGTTCATGAGAATGCCATCCACACCCTGCTCCATGGTGATGCACGCGTCGGATGCGGTGCCGACGCCCGCATCCACGATCACCGGAGCGGTCACCCGCCGCTTGATCGTTCGGATGGTGTAGGGGTTGATGAGGCCGAGGCCGCTTCCGATGGGCGAGGCGAGCGGCATGATCGCGGCGCAACCCACGTCCTCGAGACGCAACGCGGTCACAAGGTCTTCATTGGTGTAGGCCATCACCTTGAACCCCTCGCGCGTGAGAATCTCGGCGGCCTGCAGCAGGCCAGCGACGTCGGGCAGGAGTGTTTCCTCGTCGCCGATCACTTCGAGCTTGATGAACTCGTTGAACCCGGCCTCGCGGGCGAGACGCGCGTACCGGATCGCGTCCTCCGCGGTGTAGCAGCCGGCCGTGTTGGCGAGCAGGAAATAGTGGCTCGGGTCCAGGTGGTGGAGGACTCCCTCTTCCTTCGTTCGATCGAGGTCGACGCGCCGCACGGCCACCGTGACCACTTCGGCTCCGGACGCCTCGATGGCGCGCACCATGGTAGCATTGTCACGGTACTTCCCGGTGCCGACCATGAGCCGGGATCGAAAGGTCCGATCGCCGATACGGAGTTGCTCGTCTTTCGCCGCCAGGACGTGCTTGCTCATCGAAGTTCCTTCCGCGCCGACGGTGGCGTAAGACTCAGCCGCCGCCGACGAAATGCACCACCTCCACCCGGTCGCCGTTCTCGAGACGCGTGGTGTCGAGGTCCGGCCGTCGCACGATCGCGCGATTCAGTTCCACCACCACGGCCCGCGGGTCGAGGTCGAGCTGCTCCAAGAGATCTCCGAGCGACGCATTCGCGCCGATGCTCTGCTCCTTGCCGTTGACCGTGAGGGTGATGGCGTCCGTCATGTCGAAGGGGTCTGTGCTGCCGGATCGGGTAGCTGCCGTGTCGGTTCTCGTGTCAGTCTGGGTCGTTCGTCCCTCTCGATAAACATAGCAACATGTGCTCGGCCATCGCAGCGGGATCGGCTGCCATCCACAGCGCCGAAATGGCTGCCACACCCCACGCCCCCGCGTTCAGGCACTGCTCCACGCGTGCAGGGGTCACGCCGCCGATGGCAATGACGCGCGCCGGTGCCGCGCGCTCGATGACGGCGGGGCCGAGCGCGGGTCGCCCCGGGTGCGAGCTCGTTTCCCAGATCGGGCCCAGGAACACGTAGTCTGCGCCTTCGTTCCACGCGGTCCGCGCCTCCGCGGCGGAGTGGGTGGAACGACCGATGACGGCGTCGGACCCGAGCAGTCGGCGAGCGTCGGCGACAGACAAGCCGCGACTTGGGAGATGCACGCCGGCAGCGCCAAGGGCGCGAGCGAGATCGGCGCGGTCGTTCACGAAGAGCAATGTGGCAGGCCAGCGTAGCGCTCGCGCCAATCGCACCAGCGGCCCGGCGGCGGTGGCGCGTGATCGAAGCTGAAGCGCCACCGGTCCCGCAGCCCTGATGTGTGCTGCGCGATCGAGAAGATCGGGGAGAGCCAGGATCTGATCGTTGGTGACCGCGTGCAGGCGTGGGGGCTCCCGAGTCAGGCGAACCTATCTCCCTTCGCCGCGCCCCGTCCGCGGATCCAGTCGGCGGCGGCCATCCGCGGCCTGCCCGCGGGCTGGACGTCCAGAAACTGGACGGCGCCCTCGCCCGTGGCCACGATGAGTGCCGGGTCCGTCTCGACGATCTCCCCGGGCGCGCCGTGAGTCGGCTCGACGCCCAGGACGGGTCCGAAGAGCTTCACTTCGCGATCGCCGAGCGTGGTCCAGGCGCCCGGTCGCGGGTCGAACGCGCGAGCCTGCCGCGCAATGCGCGTGGCCGGCTCTTCCCACCGAATGGACGCCATCTCTCGCGTGATCTTCGGTGCGAACGTGGCATGCTCGTGATCCTGCTCGTGCCAGACGGCGGCGTCGGTGTCGATGAGGGCCAGGGCCTCGACCAAGGCGAGCGCTCCGAGCTCTGCCAACCGAACGGTGAGCTCACCGCCCGTTTCGTCGGGCGCGATGGGGGTAGGCACCTGGATGGCGACCGGGCCGGCATCCATGCGCGCGACCATGCGCATCACCGAGATCCCCGTTGTGTCGAGACCGGTGAGAATCGCATGCTCGATCGGGGCGGCGCCGCGCAGCGCCGGCAAGAGTGAGGCATGGACGTTGAGCATCCCCGTCGTCGGCACGTCCAGCAGGTCCTGCTTCAGGATGTGCCCGTAGGCCACCACGACGCCGACGTGGGGCTCGAGGCGCCGGAGCAGGTCGACGGTCTCGGGCGTATTTGGGGTGTCGGGCTGAAAGACCGGGATGTCCGCTTCCTTGGCCGCCACATGCACGGCCGAGGGCACGGTGCGCGAACGGGAGCGTCCCTTTGGGCGGTCCGGTTGGGTGATGACCCCGGCGACGTCGAACCCCTCGCCGAGCAGGGCCCGCAGCGATGGAACGGCGAACTCCGGAGTGCCGAAGAAGACGATCCGCACGATCAGATCCTCGACGGGGACTCGCTCGGGGTCGACACGTGCTTCAGGTACCCCTCCTGGCCCTTTCGCAGGCGGCGCCACTTCTGCAGCAGCATGCGACGCTTCAACGGACTCAGGTGGTCCAGGAACAGGACGCCGTCCAGATGGTCGATCTCGTGTTGGATCACGCGGGCGAGGAGGTCCGTGGCCTCGACCTGCACCCGCTCACCGTCGAGGGAGGCCGTCTCGACGACGACCCGCTGCGACCGATCGACATCGGCGAAGATATCGGGGATCGACAGGCAGCCCTCCTCCCCACGGACTTTCCCCTCCCGCTCGAGAATGACCGGATCGATCAGCACGACGGGGTCGTCTTCCTCCGTCTGGACCACCGCGACCCGCCGGGCGATGCCGACTTGATTGGCCGCCAGGCCGATCCCGCTGTCGGCATGCATGGTGTCGAACAGGTTCTGCACCAGTTCTCTGACCTCATCATCCACGTCCTCGACCTCAGTTGCGCGCTGACGCAGGATTGGTGAACCCAGGAGGTGAATCGGAAGCAGGGTCATGAGCTCTCGGACTTGTCGGACAGAATGCTCGCGATCCGGTCGCGCTGGATCACGAGACGCGACTCGCCGCTCTTGACCGTGAGTTCATCGTCCTTCATGTGCACCACCTCTCCCACGATCCCACCGACCGTCACGATCCGATCGCCCTTCCTGATTTGGGCCAGGCGCTCCCGGTGCTTCTTCTCCTGCTGCGTCTTGGGCCGGATGATGAGGAAGTAGAAGATGGCGACGATCGCCAGCATCTGGATGAAGAAGATCGTCATGCCACTGCCTCCGCCGTCACCGGCGGGGGCGAACAAGAAGAGCGTCTCAGGTATCACGTATTCCCCGTGCGTTGTAGCGTTTCAGCCACTCGAGATGCCACGTGTCGAAGGTACCAGCGAGGATCTGTGCGCGCGCCTCGGCGGCCAGGCGAACGAGAAACCGCACATTGTGAAGCGACAACAGCCGCAGCCCGAGCAGCTCCTCGGCAGCGAACAGGTGGCGCAGATACCCCCGGCTGTAGGTCCGGCACGTCTCACAGTCACAGGACGCGTCGAGTGGACCCGGGTCGGCTCGGTGTACCGCGTTGCGGATGTTCACCGTACCGTCCGGCGTGTATGCCGATCCGTTGCGGCCGTTTCGCGTCGGAGCCACGCAGTCGAACAGGTCGAGGCCGCGGGCAACCGACTGGAGGAGATCCTCCGGAAATCCGACCCCCATAAGATAACGCGGCCGTTCGGCGGGGAGTTCGGGCTCGAGCGCCTCGAGGATCGCCAACATCTGGTCCTTCGGCTCGCCGACCGCGAGCCCGCCGACGGCGATCCCGGTCCAGTCGGCGAGGCCCACAACGGTGCGCGCGGTGGATCGACGGAGGTCGAGGTGAGCGGCACCCTGGAGAATGGGCCACAGGGTCTGGCGGTCCGGATGCTCCAGCGCCAAGGCTCGGTGCCGCCGCTCGCACCGGTCGAGCCAACGGGTGGTGCGGTCGGCGGCATCCTGTGCCGTGCTTCGGTCCGCGCCGCCCGGGATCACGTGGTCGAAAGCCATGGCCACGTCGGCGCCCAGCGTCCACTGGATTTCGGCGGCGCGTTCCGGCGTGAGTCGCCGGCGCGAGCCGTCGACGTGGGATGCGAACTCGACTCCGTCGTCGTCCACGCGGCGCAATCCTTCGAGCGAAAACACCTGGAACCCGCCGGAATCGGTGAGAATCGGCCCGTCCCACGCCATGAACCGATGCAGGCCGCCGAGCGCGGCCACGATGTCTTCGCCGGGGCGCACGTGCAGGTGGTAGGTGTTGGCGAGGATCATCGGCGCACCCACAGCGTGCAGGTCCATCGGCGACAGCGCGCGCACGGTCCCCTGCGTGCCGACCGGCATGAAGGCCGGGGTTTCGACGGCGCCGTGCGGCAGGTGCAGCGTGCCCGCCCGGGCACGACCGTCCGTGCCGTCGAGATCGAAGGCGAACGGCATCACACGACTGCCATGGCATCGCCGTAGCTGAACAATCGGTATCCCTCCGACACGGCGGCCCGGTACGCCGACATGGTGTGGTCGTATCCGGCAAAGGCCGCCACCAGCATGATCAGCGTGGACCGCGGCAGGTGGAAGTTGGTGAGCAACCGATCGACGACTTTGAAGCGATAGGGCGGATAGATGAACAGGTCCGTCCAGCCCGATACCGCTCGGATCCCGCGCTCGGTTGCCGCGGTTTCGAGCGTGCGTGCAACCGTGGTGCCAACCGCCCAGACCCGCCCTCCCCGGCGCTTCGCGAACGCGATGGCCTCTGCTGTCGCATCCGGGATCGCGTACCACTCGGCATGCATCCGATGGTCTTCCGGACGGTCCACTTCGACGGGCTTGAACGTGCCGGGTCCCACGTGAAGCAGCACGTCGACGGTTGCGGCACCGCGGTCCGCGACGGCGTCCAGCAGTTCGGCGGTGAAGTGCAGTCCCGCGGTGGGCGCCGCCACGCTGCCGTCGGTGCGGGCATACACGGTCTGGTACCTGACACGGTCGGCCGCGCGAGGCTTGCGAGTGATGTAGGGCGGCAGGGGGACGCTGCCGTAGTGTTCCATCAGCTGGTGGGCAGTGAGCGGGCCGTCGATGCGGACGCGTCGCAGACCGCCGCCCACCACGTCAATCATCTGCACCGTCGTGTCCCCGAAGTACACGCGCCGTCCCGTCTTGAGCTTCCCCCCCGGGTGCACCATGGCGAGCCACGTCCCGTCGGCATCCGCGTGAACCAACAGGATCTCAGCCGGCCGGCCATTGTCCCGCCGGCCATGGAGCCGTGCCGGGATGACGCGGCTCGTATTGAGCACGAGAACGTCGCCGGCGTCGAGGAGCCCCGGAAAGTCCTGGAATCGACGGTGGGCCACGATGCCCGTTGCACGATCCAGCACCAGCAGGCGGCTTGCGCTGCGATCGGGGAGTGGCTGCTGCGCGACGGCCTCGGGGGGATAGTCGTAGGCGAAGTCGGCCGCGCGGTACTGCTCAGCCACCGGCCCCGTCGAACATCGACGCTTGGCCGCCCGCGGAGGACGGCGGGGTGTAGCCGAAGTGCCGGTACGCGCCCGGACTCGCCGTCCGGCCCCGCGGCGTGCGGTGCAGGAAGCCTTGTTGGATGAGAAACGGCTCGTACACCTCCTCCACCGTTCCCGGGTCTTCGCCGACCGCCACGGCGATGGTGTTCAGGCCCACCGGACCCCCGTCGAACTTCTCGATGATGATCTGCAGGATGCGGGCGTCCATGTCATCGAGCCCGTACTCGTCGACATTCAGTCGGCTGAGCGCCGCCACGGCCACCGCCTGGGTGATGGCCCCGTCGGCGCGCACTTGTGCGTAGTCGCGTACGCGGCGGAGGAGCCGGTTGGCGACGCGGGGCGTGCCGCGGCTCCGCTTGGCGATCTCGCGCGCCCCATCCGCATCGACACCCACGTCCAGAATGGCAGCCGAGCGCACGACGATCGTCTCCAGATCCTCGGCTGGGTAGTACCCGAGCCGCTCGACCATCCCGAAGCGTGCCCGCATCGGCGGTGTCAGCATCCCGTATCGCGTCGAGGCGCCCACCAGGGTAAAGGGCTCGATGCTCATGGGGATGGTCTGCGCGTTGGGGCCCTCGGCGATGCGGACGTCGACCCGGAAGTCCTCCATGGCCGGATAGAGGAATTCCTCGAGGGCAGGCCGGAGGCGGTGAATCTCGTCGATAAACAGGACGTCGCCTCGGCGCAGCGTGGTGAGCAGGCCCACGAGATCACCGGCTTTCTCCAACACGGGCCCGCTGGTCGTGCGGATGTTCACCCCCATCTCGCGCGCGAGGAGAATGGCCAGCGTGGTCTTGCCGAGACCGGGGGGGCCGAAGAACAGGATGTGGTCCAGCGGCTCGCCCCGCTGCTTCGCCGCGTCGATGGCGATCTGCAGGCTTTCCTTGACGGTTGCCTGCCCCACGAACTCGCTCAGTTGCGACGGCCGCAACGACTGCTCGGCCGACGCCTCTTCGGGGAGGATCTCCGGGGTGGTGATCTGCGCGCGACTCACGACTTCGCCACGGCGTTCCAGCGCACCGGCCTGGCGTCTCGGGTGAGCCGGTGCCGGGCATGACACGTCACACACCGATCAGTCGCCTCGTGTTGATCGGCGTCTACCAGCTTCCGGTTGGTCACGCCGCACTTCGTGCAATTCCACTCTGCGGTCTGCATCGCCTCGATCACTTTCGTTTTGTTAACAGATGTAGCGCGCCGCGAATCAGGTCAACCGCCTGCGCCTGCTCCCCCTCGGCCAGGACCGCGCGGACGGCCCGTTCCGCCTCGACCGACGGGTACCCGAGGTTCACGAGCGCCTGGACGGCCTGCTCGGTCGGTGCGCCGGCGGTTTCCGGCGCGCCCGGCGCCGCGATGTCCCGGAGCCGGTCCTTCAACTCGACGACGATGCGCTCGGCCGTCTTCTTGCCAACGCCGGGCACGGTACACAGCGCCGCGAGATCGCCTTCCTTGATCGACCGCACCACCCGGGCACCGCCCAACGTGGAGACGAGGGCCAGCGCCAGCCTGGGTCCCACCCCCGTGGCACCGAGGAGCCGTTGGAACAACGCCCGCTCGTGATCTTCATCGAAGCCGAACAGCAGCCAGCCGTCATCGCGCACCACGAGCACAGTCTTGAGCTCCACCCGGTTGCCGACCGCCGGCATGGTCTCCAGCACGCCGAGCGGCACGGCGATCTCATACGTGACCCCGCCATCCGTCACGACCAGCACGCGGTCTCCCGTCTTGGCGTGAAGCACGCCGCGCACCCCCGCGATCATCGGCGGCGCGCCAGGGTCAGGAGGTACGTGAGGGCCAGCGCCACGCCGTCCGCGGCATCGTCCGGGGCGGGTGGCGCGGCGAGCTGGAGCAGCCGCTGCACCATGAACCCCACCTGGGCCTTTGCGGCCCCTCCGGAACCCACGATGGTCTTCTTGACCGTCGCCGGCGGGAACTCCGCCACCTCGAGGCCGCCCTGTGCCGCCGCCAGGAGGATGACACCACGCGCGTGCCCCAGCGTGAGCGTCGTTCGCACGTTCTTCGCGTAGAACACGCTCTCCAGCGCCAGGACACCGGGTCGATGGGTTGCGATCAGCTCGGTGATTCCTTGGTGGAGGGTCTCGAGCCGCGTCCACAGGGGCTCGCGGGCTGCCGTTCGAATCACGCCGCACTCGATGAGGTGACCGAGCCGACCGTCCGCCGGCTCGACGACACCGTATCCCGTGACCGTCGTGCCGGGATCGATGCCGAGGACCCGAACGGTCACCCCTCGACCGCCGCGAGGGTTTCCGCGTCGATATCGAAGTTGCTGAACACCTTGGACACGTCGTCGTGCTCCTCCAAGGCGTCCAGCAGCCGCAACATCTGCTCGGCCTCCTTCCCCTCGATGTGCACCGTCGAGGTCGGGCTCATGCCGATCTCGGCCTCGTCCGGCTCGATGCCGCGCTCGGCAAGGGCGTCCCGCACGGCGTGGAGTGTGGTCGGCCGTGTGGTGATGACATGCTGGCCGTCTTCGGTGGTGAGATCCTCGGCGCCGGCCTCGAGTGCCGCTTCCATGGCGACGTCTTCGGGATAGCGGGCGGCGTCGACGTAGATCAGGCCCCGCTTGTCGAACAGCCAGGCCACCGAGTTGGGCTCGCCGAGGCTCCCGCCATTCTTGGAGAAGATGTGCCGGACGGCCGCCACGGTCCGATTGAGATTGTCACTGGTCACCTGCACGAACACGGCGACCCCGCCCGGTCCGTAGCCCTCGTAGCTGGCCTCCTCGTAGGTCACGCCCTCCAGCTCGCCGGTGCCCTTCTTGATCGCCCGATCGATGTTGTCGGCCGGCATGTTCTCGGTCTTAGCGTTGGCGATCGCGGTCCGCAGCCGCGCGTTACCGGCGGGGTCCCCGCCTCCCTGGCGCGCGGCGACGGTGATCTCCTTGATGAGTTTGGTGAATTTCGCGCCGCGCTTGGCGTCGGCCGCGGCCTTCTTGTGCTTGATCTGCTTCCACTTGCTGTGGCCGGCCATGCCAGTCCTCCAGTGGTGCTCACCGAGCCGCCGCCCGGTCGGAAGTCCGCTCGCACCGCCGCGCGGCGTCGCCACGACGTGATGCCGCCGAAATATACGCGGCCAGCGACGCGGAAGCGCTGCGCCTTGCCGGCCCGAGTGGGTGTCACTACGCTTGGCGCGTCACGAATCTCCACCCGCGCACGACCGCTGCACCGGATGCCAGCCAATATGCGCACGCTCTCCGGCCGTGTTCTGGCGGCCTACATCACCATCAGTCTGATCTGGGGATCGACGTACCTGGCGATCCGGATCGGGGTGCAGCATCTCCCGCCCGCCCTGTTTGGGGGGATCCGGTTCGTGGCTGCCGGGACCATTCTCCTCGCCATTGCACGACTGCGCCGACGCCGCCTCCCGACGCGCGCCCGCGATTGGCGGACCGCCGCCGTGGTCGGGATCCTGCTGCTCACGATCGGCAACGGACTCGTCATCTGGGCGGAGCAGACGGTGGAGTCGGGCTTCGCCGCCATCCTGATCGTGACGGGCGCGCTGTGGATGGCGCTGTTCGATGCGCTGATTCCGGGGAGCGAGACTCGCCCGACGGCGCGACAGGTGACTGGCCTGCTGGTCGGCTTCGCCGGGACGGTTCTCCTCGTGGGTGATACGCTCGGGACGTTCGGGGTCGCCGCCCTGTGGGGTGCCGTCGCGCTCCTCGTCGCGTCGGCGTCCTGGGCCCTGGGGTCCATCTACTCCAAGCGCCATCCGGTCGATACCCCGCCGTATGTGCACGCGGCGCTCCAGATGCTGGCGGGCGGCGCCGTGTTGGCACTGCTGGGCCTCCTGCGGGGGGAGGCAGGCTCCCTGGCGCTGTCGGCAGCGGGGGTCGGTGCGGTGCTCTATCTGATCGTCTTCGGCTCCGTCATCGCGTTCACAAGCTACGTGTACTTGTTGCGGCACGCCTCCCCGACGTTCGTCGGGACGTCGGTATACGTGAACACCGTCGTCGCGGTACTCCTCGGGTGGGCCGTGCTGGACGAGCACGTCTCGATCCGGACCTTCGCGGCGATGGGGGTGATTCTCGGCGCAGTGGTGTGGGTGCGGTGGGAAACGGAACGCACCCGACTGGCGGCTGCGGCGATGGAGCGGAGATAGGCTCGGCTGAGATCATCGCTCCGGATCGAGCATGTCCTCAAACCGCAGCCACTGTTGGTAGAAGTAGAGATCGATGAAGCTGGTGGGGCCGTTCCGATTCTTGGCGATCCGAAGCTCCGTCGCTCCTTCCACGCCACCTCCCGGCTTGTACATCTCCTCTCGGTAGAGCGCCAGTACGACGTCGGCGTGCTGCTTGACCGAGCCCAGCGCACCGAAGTCGTCGAGCGTCGGCCGGGGATCGGGCCGTGCGTGGACGTGTTGCGGGAGTTGGGCCACCACGAAACAGGCGATGCGCCGCTCCAGGGCCAGCGTCTTCAACGCCCGCACCGTCGCGGCGAGGTCCTCGTCCTGAGTGGCCCGCGGCGTGTGGGGTGGCAGCAGCTGAAGATAGTCGATCACCAACAGCACCGGCTCGTCGTCCCACGCCGGCGCGAGCGCCTCCTCGAACGTGAGGCCCACGATGGGATGGATGCGGAGGCCCAAGTCACGGTACTTGAGCGCGGCCGCACCGATGGCAGCGCGCTTGGTCTCCGACAGCTTGGCGCTGCGCATCTCGTCAATGGTGACGCGGGCTTCCAGCGCCACCGCCCGCTCCATCAGCCGATCCTCGTCCATCTCACCGGAGAAGAAGCTCACACGGTATCCCGCCGAAGCCGACCGAAGGGCGATGGCGAGGGCCAGCGACGATTTCCCCGAGCCGACGTCGCCACCCAGCCCGATCAGGTCGCGGCGTCGCACGCCGCCACCCAGGGCCTGGTCCAGGGAAGCGAAGCCGGTTGGGATCGTATCGGTGGGGATCGTGCCCGGCGCGAGGGAGTCCACCTGATTGACCAGCGCGGTCAGCGAATCGCGGTGCAGGCGCTGAACCTCGCTCATGCCTCCGCCTCCGAGCGGTGCTCACGGACCAGTCGTCGGGCCGTCCGGGCGGCGGCAGCGAGCGCATCGGCCGCGCCCCCATCTACGCCCTCGCGGGCGGGTGCCGCGAGCTGTTGGAGCGCGATCGGGATCCGTGAGACCTGTCCAACTCGAAGCTCGCGGAGACAGGCCGGGAGCGCTCGACGCAACGGCGCCGGGAGGGACAGGCTACTCAAACGGTGCTCCAGGCCGCCAAGCCGCGTACCGCCAGCGTGTGCGCTGAGCGGCTCAGGGGGTAACGCCCCGTCGCAGTGTCGCACGACCAGCCACAGGGCGAATAAGCCGTTGCGCTTGGGCCCACGCGCCGCCTCGGCCAGGTCGGCAAGCAGGTGATCTTCCATCGCGCTGAGGTGATCGGCCATGATGCTCCACGCGAGCAGGTGGCAGCGGGTCCGGGTGGTCGGCGTCGTGTCGCAATGTAGGGTCGCATGGGGTGGACGGCCAGCACGCGTTGAAGCCGTCACCCGAGGGGCCTAACTTGCGGGTGTGGTCCGGTACCGCTCGGCAGCGGGCGGGTCGAACGGTCCAAGTCGGCGGAACCCGCACTCAGGAAAGAAGCGACCCCATGCCCCGTCCCAAAACGATCCTCTGGGTGGACGACGAGATCGAATCGCTCGGCGCGCATGTCCTGTTCCTGAAAGAGCATGGCTATGAGGTGGAGCAGGCGGCGCACGGCGACGACGCGGTCGCGCTGCTGCAGCGCCGGCCGTACGGGCTCGTGCTGCTCGATGAGCAGCTCCCCGGGCGCCGAGGGTTGGACCTCGTCGCGGAGATCCGGGCGATCGATCCCGCTGCCCCCGTCGTCATGGTCACCAAGAGCGAAGAGTCCACGACGATGCACGAGGCGATCGGCATCGAGCTGGACGATTACCTGGTGAAGCCGGTCAACCCCCGCCAGGTGCTGACGGTGGTCACGCGGCTGCTCGAGGGGGATCGGATTCGGCAGCAGCGATTGGCTCGTGACTTCGTGACGCGCTTTCGGGATCTCGAGCAGCGACGGGGGAGCCGACCGGGGTGGCGGGAGTGGATGGAACTCGTCGTCGAGGTGTTTCAGTGGGAGGCCCGGCTCGGGCAGAGTGAGGAACGCGGTCTGCAGGACGCCCTCCGGGGCTTCCAGTTGAGCCTGCACGACGATTTCGCGACGTTCATTCGCTCGCAGTACCCGACGTGGTTGGCCCATCCCGACCAGGACCGACCCCCGCTGTCGGTGGACGTGTGTGGCGAGTTTCTCATGCCGCTGTTGGAGGCGCACGGTCGGGTCATGTTCGTGGTGGTGGACTGCCTGCGTCTGGACCAGTGGGAACTGCTCAAGCCGCACGTGACGCCGCTGTTCGATCTCGAGGAGTCGTACTACTACAGCATCTTCCCCACCGCCACGCCGTTCGCCCGCAATGCCATCTTCAGCGGGCTGTTTCCGATGGAGATAAAGGGTCGGCATCCGGACTGGTGGGGGGAGCGCGACGACGAGAGTCTGAACGCCCACGAGGATGCCCTGTTGGCAGAGCAGCTTCGCGAACTGACCGGTCGATCGGTCCCGGTCAGGTATGAGAAGGTCGCGACGTCCCAAGAGGGTGAGCAACTGCTGAAGCGGGTCCCGGGATACCTGTCGCAGGATGGGGTGACGGCGCTCGTGTTCAACTTCGTGGACCAGCTCACGCATGGGCGCGCCGAGAATGCCATCCTCTATGAGGTCGCCAGAGATTCGGGAGCGCTGCGCAGCGTGACCCGCACGTGGTTCGAGGACTCCGCCTTGTTTCGAGCGCTGCGCGAGGCGGAGCGCCGCAGTGTCCCGGTGCTGCTCACCACCGACCACGGGTCGATCCACTGCCACACCCCGGCCACGGTGTTCGCCAAACGCGATGCGACGGCCAATCTCCGGTACAAGTTCGGGGAAGATCTGCGGGCCGAGAAGCCGGCAACGGCGATCCTTGTGGACGATCTCACCGCCTGGGGTCTCCCAAAGGGTCGGCTCGGCGTGCGCATGCTGCTCGCCACCGGTGATCACTTCTTCGTCTACCCGACGAAGCTCCGGGAATATCAGGCGCGGTATCGTGGCTCCTTCCTGCATGGTGGGGTGACGCCGGAGGAGGTGATTCTGCCCGTGGCGCTGCTCACGCCAAGGGGAGCCCCGTGACCGCAGGCCGCTTCCGGCGGCTCGTCGGGTATGCCCGACCGTTCCGACTCGCCTTCCTCGCCGCGTTTGCGGCCGCCGTCGTCGCGTCGGTGCTCGACGGGTTCCTGCTCACGCTCCTCATTCCCCTGTTCCGTCTCCTGTTCGGCGCCGGCGCTGCCGTGGCCGAGTCGCCTACCCTGGTGGAGCGGGTGCTCGACTGGACGGTCGGTGGACTGCTCCCGACCGATCCCCGTGGAGCGCTCCGGGTCGTGGTCCTCGTCATCCTGGTCACGGTCGCTCTCAAGAATGCCGCGGCCTACGTCGCAGGCCTCCTGAGTCACTATCTGCAGGAGTCGGTCGCCCGCGATCTCCGTATCGACCTCCACGGGCGTCTCCAGCACTTCGGGCTCGGCTTCTTCCGGCGAACCAAGGGCGGGCAGATCCTGAGTCGCATGGTCGCCGACGCCGATCAGGCCAAATGGGCCGTCAGCGAGGCGCTGGTTGCGGTGCTGCAGAACGTGATCCTCATCGCCGTCTACCTCGCGATCCTGTTCGCGCTGTCCTGGCGACTGGCCCTCGTCACCCTCGTCGTCGCACCGACGGTGGCGCTCGTGCTGCGACCGATCCTGAGACGAATCCGCTCGCGGGTGGTGACCGTGCTCGACGATCGGGGAGAGATGACGGCCATCATGAGCGAGACGCTCGAGGGGGCGCGGGTGGTGAAGGCGTACGGGGCCGAGGCCTACGAGCGGCGACGCTTCGCGGAGGTTGTCCAGCGGTACCGTCGCGGCGTCCTGCGCGTCCAGCGTGCCGCGCTGCTGGCCGGTCCCATGAGCGAGACGCTGGGGGCGACGGTCCTCGTGGTGCTGCTCCTGATTGGGGCTGTGGCCGGCGGGGGTGCGACCCTGCGTCCCGAGATCCTGGTCGCGTTCCTGACGCTCTCGCTCCGCCTCCTGCCGCCGGTCAAGCGCCTGTCGCAGTTCCCCGCGCAAGCCGAACAGGCGCTTGGAGCGGCACAGCGTATCTTCGAGGTGCTCGATGAGCGGCCCGACGACGTCGACACCGACGCGACCATCCCGTTTCCCGGGCTGCAGGAGCGCATCGTGCTCGAGGACGTCTGGGTGGTCTACGAGGGTGACGACTGGGTTCTTCGGGGCGTCGATCTCGAGCTGCGCCGCGGGGAGATCCTGGCGCTGGTCGGTGCATCCGGGGCGGGGAAATCCACGCTGGCCGACCTGTTGCCGCGATTTGTCGAACCGACCCGAGGCAGGGTGCTCGTGGACGGTGTGCCGCTCACGCGGTACGCCCGTCGGTCACTGCGACGCAGCCTTGGAATCGTGAGTCAGCATACGGTGATCTTCAACGATACGGTGCGTAACAACATCGCCTACGGCGACCAGTTGGGTGCGACGGACGCGGAGGTGCACGCGGCCGCACGCGCCGCCAACGCGCACGCCTTCGTGGAGCGGCTGCCGGGCGGGTACGATACCATCCTGGGCGAGCGCGGGATGCGGCTGTCGGGAGGCGAGCGCCAGCGGATCGCGATTGCGCGGGCACTCCTGCGCGACCCGCCGATTCTCATTCTGGACGAAGCCACGTCTCACCTGGATCCGGACTCGGAGCGCCTCGTGCAGGACGCCATGGATCGCCTCCTGCGTGATCGGACCGTGTTGCTCATCGCCCACCGGTCCTCCACCCTGGAGCGCGCCGATCGGATCGCCGTGCTGGACGGCGGCCGAATCGTGGAGATCGGTCGCCACGACGAGTTGCTCTCGGCCGGAGGTCCGTATCGCCGGCTCCAGGCGGTGGACGCGCCACCGGCGACTCGCACGCCCGCCGTCTCGTGAACGTATGACCGACGCAGCGGCCCCGGCTCCCGTCTCCGGCGAACTGCGGGACACCGTGCGCCGCCTCCGCAGCGCGGAGTTCCCCTGGACCGCGGAGACCACGTATCTCAACAACGCGAGCAGCGGGCCACTACCCGAGCGGGCTCGACGGGTCATCGACGACTTCTCGGCAAAGCGAACGGCACCGCACCTGCTGCCGGATCGCACGCTGCAGGACATCCTCGTGGAGGCCCGGGCCACCGTGGCGCGCTTGCTCGGCGCCCATGTCGAGGAAGTGGCGCTCGCCACCAACACGAGCTACGGACTGAACGTGGCGGCTGCGTCACTCCCGGTCGAGACCGGCCAGATCGTGCTGCTGTCCGATCGCGAGTTCCCGGCCAATGTCTACCCATGGCTTGCGCTCCAGCGGCGAGGGGTCGAGGTCGAGTTGGTGCCGACCACCGCGAACGGGTGGCCGGACGAGGCACGATTGCTCGAGCGGCTGACGGATGCGCGGGTCGGTATCCTCGCGATTTCCTTCGTGCAGTTCTCCAACGGCTACCGGGCCGATCTCGCCGCGCTGCGCGATGCCTGCCGGGCAAACGGGACGTACCTCGTGGTCGATGCCATCCAGGGTCTGGGGCAGTACCCGCTGGACGTGCACGAGCTTGGGATCGACGTGCTCGCCAGCGGTGCACAGAAGTGGCTGTTGTCTCCCTGGGGATCGGGGTTTCTCTACGTGCGGAAGGATTTGATATCGCGGCTGGAGCCGCCGTTTGCGGGATGGATGGCGTTCGAGGGCATGGACGACTTCACCTGTCTCACGGATTACGGTCGAACCCACTGGGCCGACGCCCGGCGGTTCGAAGTGGGCACGCTGCCGTTTCAGGCGATGGTGGGCATGACCGAGAGCGTGCGCCTGCTACTCGATTTGGGCATCGAACGGATTCGCACCTACCTGTGCGAGATCCGGCGCCCCCTGCTGGAGGCCGCGCGGGCGGGGGCGTTCGAACTCGTCTCTCCGGCCGACCCGGCTCACAGTTGCTCCATCATCTGCGTTCGCACACCGCACGTGGTCGAGACCTATCGCGCCCTCAAGCACGCGGGCATCGTGTGTGTGCTGCGCGAAGGATCGATCAGGCTGTCGCCCCACTGCTACAACACGATCGAAGAAATCGAGCGGGTGGTGGAGATCCTGCGCACAGCATGAGCCGGTCCTGCATCTTCTGCGACATCGCTGCCGGCCTGGCGCCGGCGAGCATCGTATACGAAGACGACCGGGCCGTCGCGTTTCTCGACCTGTTTCCGGTGCATGCCGGCCATACCCTGGTGGTACCGCGCCAGCATGTCGTCGATCTCGGTTCCTGTCCGGAGGCCGTCGCGTCTCATCTGTTCGCCGTGTGTGCGCGCGTGGCGCCGCACATCGTCGCGG
Source organism: uncultured Gemmatimonadaceae bacterium (assembly GCA_964348385.1). GTDB lineage: Bacteria > Gemmatimonadota > Gemmatimonadetes > Gemmatimonadales > GWC2-71-9 > JAOTVV01. Next base: position 30,880 of record CAYGCN010000001.1, on the reverse strand, counting down.
AGGTCGGGGCGGCGGGCTTCAACGTGTGGACGGCCAATGGTGCCGCGGCGGGGCAGGAGATCTTTCACCTCCACCTCCACGTGCTTCCCCGCTTCGAGGACGACACCTTCGGCCTGCGCTTTCCGGAGTCCTACCCGGAGGAGGCGTCACGCCAGGAGCTCGAGGCGATGGCGGTGAGACTCAGGACGCGGATGTGACGAGGATCGCGTCGGTCTTCTTGCCCCGACGCAACCAGAGCACCCCCCCATCCAGCAGACGGTCCGCGCCGACCGATACGTCTTCGGTGACGGGCTCGGCATTGAGGTACAGCCCTCGCTGGGCGATCAATCGCCGGGCATCGCTCTTGGACGTGCAGAGGCCCGCGAGCAGCGCGAGATCGATGGTCGATCGGGGTGTCGAGAGATCGACCTCCACCGAGGGCAGCTCGGCGGCGAGCAGCTTCCAGGTCCCGGCGTCCGCTGCCCGAGGCTCGAGTTCGCCAAACAAGATCTTCGACGCACGGTCCACGCGGTCTGCCGTCTCGGCGCCGTGCACCCGGGCCGTCATGTCGTGGGCGAGGGCCCGATGGGGGATCCGCCGGCTCGCCTCACGGTCGTGCGCCGCCATGAGAGCGGCGATGTCGTCCTTGGAGCGAAACGTGAACACCCGGAGCTGCGACTCCACATCGCGATCGTCCACGTTCATCCAGAACTGGTGGAACTTGTACGGCGACGTCATCTCGGGATCCAGCCACACGGCGCCTTCTTCGCTCTTGCCGAACTTGCCCCCGCCGGAGGTCGTGAGCAGCGGAGCGCAGAGGCCGTGCACTTCCACGCCCTCCACGCGTCGTACCAGCTCGCGACCTGCGGTGATGTTCCCCCACTGGTCGGACCCCCCGAGCTGCAGCTCGCAGCGGTGCGATCGGTACAGCTCGAGGAAGTCGTATGCCTGGAGCAGCATGTAGCTGAACTCGGTGTACGAAATGCCTTCCTCGAGCCGGCTCTTCACGGATTCCTTCTGAAGCATGTACGACAGCGTGAAATGCTTCCCGACGCTGCGCAGGAAATCCACGAGGCGCAGTGGTGTCAGCCATTCGGCGTTATCGATGAGTTCGGCGTCCGAGGGGCCGGCGCCGAATTCCAGGAACCGCGCGAATTGCACCCGCTGACGTGCGACATGCTCGTCGATGATGGCGGCGTCGAGCAGCGGTCGTTCGGTGCGCTTTCCACTGGGGTCGCCGATCAGGCCGGTCCCGCCACCCAACACGACGAGTGGCTTGCCACCCGCCCGTTGGAGGTGGGCGAGCAGCATGAGCGGCACCAGGTTGCCGATCTGGAGGCTGCGGGCAGTGGGATCGAACCCGACATAGCCGGTGATCGGCCCGCCGGCGAGCCGCTCAACCAGGCCGGGAGTAAGGTCCTCCACCAGGCCACGCCACGTCAGTTCGTCGAGCAGTGTCGTCACCCGCGAAGGTTATGTGCGCCCGATACGGCTGGCAAGCGAAACCCGGCCCGACTACGTTTCAGTGTTGATGAACGAACACCCCTCCGCCGACCGGCCCGAGCGCCGACCCTTGTTCACGCAGCCGGGACGGCCACGCTCGACCGAATCCCGCGCCGTGACGGCTCGTCCGCAGGATCACCTGCGGCACGCCCGCGAGCGTCTCAGACAGGTGTGGGCCAGTCCCGTCACGCGGTGGACCGCGGCCATCCTCGTCATTCTGACGGGATTGGGCGCCGGCATCGCGATTGGGTCGTGGAACCGCGCGTGCGCGGGCGGCGCGTGTCCCTCGATCGCCGTGTTGGACTCGTATCGCCCCGACCAGGCGCTCAAAGTCTTTGCCGCGGACGGCCGGCTCATCCAGGAACTCGGGGTGGAGCATCGGACGGTGCTCAGCGCCGAGGAGATCTCGCCAGCCGTGCGGGCAGCCTTTCTGGCGGCCGAAGACAAGCGGTTCTACGATCACGGCGGCATCGACCTTCGCCGTATTCTGGGTGCCGTCCGGGCGAATGTCGTCGCGATGGAATACGACGAGGGTTTCTCCACCATCACCATGCAGCTCGCCCGCAACGTCTGGAGCGAGGCGCTGCCGAGCCAGAAGTCGCTGCGCCGCAAAATCCGGGAGATGCGGGTCGCACTGGAGTTGGAGCGGACGTACTCCAAGGATCGGCTCTTCGAGCTGTATCTGAACCAGGTGTTCCTTGGCGGCAGTGCGTATGGTGTCGAGGCCGGCGCGCGGCGGTACTTCGGCAAGTCCGCCCGCGATCTGAATCCGGCGGAGGCGGCCCTGCTGGCCGGGATTCTCCCCGGCCCCAACGCCTACGATCCCCGGCGCTATCCCGATCGCGCAGTTCGTCGCCGGAACGTCGTGCTGAACCTGATGCGCTCGCAGGGCTATGTCACCGCGGCGGAAGCGGAGCGCTGGAAGGCCTATCCGCTGCGCGTCAGCTCTCGCGAGGACTACGGCGATGTGGCGCCGTATTTCGTCGAGTGGGTGCGTCAGCAGCTGTACGCGCGGTTTGGTACCGCCATTTACGACCGGGGCTACCGCGTGTACACCACGCTGGACCTCGACATGCAGCTCGCGGCCGAGCGGGCCATGGCGGAGCAGCTCGAGCGCATCGAGGGTGGCGAGTACGGGCCGTTTCGACATCTGTCCTACCAGCAGTATGTGGATACCGAACAGAGGGTGGGAGAGAAGCACACCCTCACGCCCTACCTCCAGGGGAGCATGGTGACGCTCGAAGCCGGGACGGGCTACGTGCGGGCTATGGTCGGAGGGCGCGATTTCGCCGATTCCGAGTGGAACCGCGCCGCCCAGGCGCAGCGGCAAGCGGGATCGACGTTCAAGCCGTTCGTGTTCTCCGCGGCGATTCGGGCCGACAAGCCATCGAGCCACATGATCGAAGACGGCCCGGTGAGCCTGATGCAGAACGACACCATGCCGTGGGAGCCGCAGAACTTCGACGAGCGGTTCTACGGGCCGATGACCATGCGACGCGGCCTGATGCTGTCCCGGAACCTGGTGGCCGTGAAGCTCGGGCTGGAACTGGGAGTCCAGGCGGTGATCGGCGAAGCGGCACGCTACGGGCTCTCGACACCGCTGCCGCGGTACCCGTCGCTCTTCATCGGGTCGGCGTCGGTGATCCCGTTGGAGATGGCGTCGGCGTACACCGCCTTTGCCACGCTCGGCGTGCAGGTGGCACCGCTCGGCATTCTCCGGGTCGAAGACGCGGACGGCAACATCGTGTGGGAGCCCCAGGTGCGTCGGACCACGGTCATGGATCCGGAGCACATGTGGCTCGTCACCAACATGCTGCAAGGCGTAGTGGACGGCGGTACGGCGGCACCCGCAGTGCGGGCCCGTGGCGGTTTTAGGCACCCTGCCGGTGGGAAGACGGGCACCACCAACGACGGCACCGACGTGTGGTTCATCGGGTTCACGTCCGAGCTCGTCACGGCCGTGTGGATCGGGTTCGACCAGCCCGCCAAGATCAAGGCCAATGCGCAGGGCGGTCTGCTCGCGGCCCCCGCGTGGGCGACCTTCATGAACGAAGTGTATGAGCGTCGGCCGGCCCCGAAAGATTGGCCCCGGCCCAACGGGCTCGTGCTCCTCAGCATCGACGCCACCACGGGCTATCGCGCCACGGACTTCTGCCCGCGCCAAAGCGTCTACTTCGAGTGGTTCATCCCCGGGACCCAGCCGACCGAGTTCTGCCCATACCACAATCCGTTGGGTCGCATCCTCGGACATCGTCCCACGCACCACGACGGCCGCATCGGCGATCAGCGGTAATGCCTGGACCGCGACACCATCTCTGGGGTGGGCGGTTTGCGGGCTCGCTGGACGAGGCCGCGGACCGGCTGAACCGGAGTCTCCCCATCGATCAGCGCCTCTGGCCGCAGGATGTGCGGGCGGCGAAGGCTTGGGCCACTGCCCTGCGGCACGCGGGCGTCCTGACGGCATCGGAAGCACGCACCACGATTGACGGGCTCGATCGTGTGGCCCAACGGCTGGAAGCCGGGATCGCGGCGGAGGCGCCGGACGAGGACGTGCATACGCTGGTGGAGCGGCTTCTGTTCGAGGAGATCGGTGAGCTCGCCGGAAAGCTCAACACGGGCCGCTCCCGCAACGACCAAGTGGCGACGGATCTCCGCCTGTGGTGCCTGGATGCGGTGGCCGCGGTCGATCGCGAGGTCGCGGCGCTCGGGGCCGCCCTCCTCGAGCAGGCGGAGCAGGGCATCGACCTGCTGCTTCCCGGCTACACGCATGGACAGCGGGCGCAGCCGGTCCGATGGGCGTATGTGCTCCTGGCGCACGCGTGGCCACTGGCCCGTGATCGGCAGCGCCTGCAATCGGTGGCCGACCGTATGTCCGATCTCCCCCTCGGTGCCGGCGCCCTTGCCGGCTCCGGTATCGCCGTGGATCGTGACGAACTGCGGAAAATTCTGGGATTCGCGCGCACGGCAGGCAACAGCCTCGATGTGACCGGCGACCGGGACTTCGTCGCCGACCTGCTGTTCGCCCTCGTCATGGTGGCCCTCCACGTCTCGCGGCTCGGCGGCGAGTTGGTCGGCTACGCCTCGAGTGAGTACGGCTTCGTGCGCCTGGCCGACGGCTTCAGCACCGGGTCGAGCCTCCTCCCGCAGAAACGGAATCCGGACGTGTTCGAGCTTGCTCGCGCCAAGAGCGCCGGCGTGACGAGCGGCCTCGCGGGCCTGCTGCATCTGTTGCGGGGCCTCCCCGCCGGGTACAGCAAGGACCTGCAGGAGGACAAGGCGTATCTGTTCGGGGCCGTGGACGCCGTTCTCGCCACGCTGCCCGCCGTGCGCGGGGCGATCGAGACGCTGACGCCGTGTGCCGAACGCATGGCGGCCGCGCTGGATGGAAGCCTGATGGCAACCGACCTGGCCGACGGGCTCGTGGCCGGCGGCGTCCCGTTCCGCCAAGCCCACGAGCTGGTGGGGCGTGTGGTACGCCTGGCCGAGGAACGCGGCGTCCCGTTCTCCGGGCTGCCGGCTCGCGACGTCGAGGCGGTTCATCCGGCGTTGCCGGGTCTGGTGGCGTCGCTCGGGTCGTGGGAGGACTCGGTGGAGCGGCGGGCCACCGCGGGGGGATCCAGCCGGGCTTCCGTCACTCGCCAGATCGCAGCGCTGAAAGCCGCCCTGCTCGATACCTGACGACCCGTCCGGAACGTGGAGGGGGAGGGACGTGGTATCCCTCCCCCTCGGTATTCGGCGCATCGGGCCGGGCTGTGCGTGGTCCCGCTCGTCCCCTCGACGCGAGTGCCTTGCCAGGCAGCAAGGCCGCCGACACGCCGCGTGCTGCTGTTCTCTACGAGGCACACGACCGAGCGGTTTCAGTTCGTGCGGCCGCTGCCCGGCAGTAACGATGCCTGGGATCGCCCAATGGTCGCCGTGCTCAGGGGTGTGCGCCGGCCTCGGCGACCGGGACCCCCGATCACCCGTGCGTAACACCACCCATTGCAATGTTTTAGGAGGCGGCGTACAATTAGGGCAACCTGCCTCCCCCGCCCGTCCCGGAACCGGACGCGGCGGGGTTGTTGTAGCAGGAATGGAGGCCCTGTGCGCTGTCTGACTCTCAACGCCTCGTTCGAACCCATTACGATGGTTCCCGTCCGTCGCGCGCTTCGGCTCGTGATCGACGGTAAGGCGGAGATCGTCGAGGCCGATGGACACCGCGTCGTGCGCAGCGAGCGGCTCAGCATTCCGCATCCGGCCGTGATCCGATTGGTGCGGTTCGTTCACGTGCCCCGGAAGTTCCGCCGGCAGGTCACCAACACCTTCCTGTTCGCCCGCGACGGATATGCCTGCCAGTTTTGTGGACGGTCGGAGCCCGGTCTGGGCTTCCGAGAGTGTCTCACCCGTGATCACATCGTCCCGCTGTCACGAGGTGGGACCAACGACTGGACCAACGTCGTGACGGCCTGCTCCACCTGCAATACCCGCAAGGGCAACCGGTTGCCCGAGGAGTGCGGGCTCCATCTCCGGACGATTCCCGCCGTGCCGCACTTCGTCTACCTCACGTGGGCGGTGCGGCGACTCACGCCGATTCAAGAGAAGTACATCCGGCTGTTCTACGGCAGCGAGACGGTCACGCAGCTGAAGGCGGTCTGAGACGCGCGCGCAGTTGATACGAGGTATGCCTGCGCGGTGAGCGACGCCGGAGCCGCCTGCGGCGTCAACCCGAGACACGTACGTCATGAAGACCCACACCGAGTATCTCTGGTTCAACACCAAGAAGCGCCAGGACATCATCGACATCACCGACCGGGTGGCGGAGGAGGTGGAGGCGAGCGGCATTCAGGAAGGAATGGTGCTCGTGTCCGCCATGCACATCACGGCGTCGGTGTTCGTCAACGATCACGAGTCGGGCTTGTGGCACGACATCCTGCAGTGGCTCGAGGAGACCGTGGCACCCTGGGATCCTGATCGCTATCGCCACAATGAGACGGGCGAGGACAATGGGGCCGCGCACCTTCGGAGTCTGACGATCGGCCACGAGGTGATCGTGCCGATCACGGATGGCGCCCTGGATCTCGGGCCGTGGCAGCGGGTGTTCTATGGCGAGTGGGACGGGAAGCGCCGCAAGCGCGTAATCGTGAAGGTGATGGGCGAGTAGTTGTAGAGGGTTTCCGCCACCGTTAAGTTAGTGGGTTCGGGCGTGTAGGAGGGGGTTTGAGTTCGTACCATCTGGCGGAGCGCTTCGACCAGCAGGTCCGTCGCCATCCCGACCACGAATGTGTCGTCATGGGCAACCGGCGGCTCACCTACGCCCAGGTGAGCGCCGAATCGGCCGCACTTGCGTCGGGCCTGGCTGCCTTGGGCATCGAGGGAGGGGATCGCGTCGCCGTCGATCTGCCCAACTTGCCGGAGTGGGTCGTCACGCTGCTCGCCACCGCGCGGCTCGGGGCCGTCTTCGTGCCGCTCCATCCGGCACTCGGGTTTCACGAGGTCCGCTACCAGCTGCGGAACACCGAGGCGGTGCTGGCGGTCGCCTCCGAGTCGCTGGGGGACGTGGACTATCTCGAGCTGTTCGAGGACCTGATCGGGGACCTCCCCGATCTCCAGTATCTGGTCTCGGTGGGCCGGGAGGACTTCTGGTACGACGACCGCGTGTTCCAGTTCGGCGATCTCGTGACGCGCGGGCGACGCGGGCCCAGCGCGATCGCCGATCTCGATCCCACGCGGGCCCCGCTGGCCATCATCTACACGTCCGGGACGATGGGGAAGCCGAAAGGATCGGTTTTGACCCATCGGAACCTGGTGCACACCGCGCTGGCAGTGATCGAGGCGCTCGAGCAGCGTGAGACCGATCGCGTCCTGGCGACCGTGCCGTTCTTCACGGTCTTCGGGATGCAGATCGCGATCACGGCGCTGCTCGCCGGCAGCACGCTGGTCGTCGACGGGGAGTTCGATCCCGAACGCGCCCTGGGTGTCGTCGAGCGCGAGCACATCACCGTGTTCAGCGGTGTGCCCACGATGTTCCAGCTCCTGATGGCGGACGCCTCGTTCGGGAGCCGGAACCTGTCCTCCGTGCGGACCGGCATCGTGGCCGGAAGCCCGGTATCCGTTGACCTGGTGCGCCGGATCCGACGGTGGAACGACGTACAGATCGCCTACGGCCTGACCGAAACCGGTCCGACGGTGTCCATCACCCGCTTCGACGATCCCCCGGAGCGGCGCGAGGGGACCGTCGGTCGGCCGATCACGGACGTGGAGGCACGGGTGGTGGACGTGACATCTGGCACGCTGCATGAGTCGGAGGCGGTAGGCGAGTTGGCGGTCCGGGGCCCGAACGTCATGGCGGGGTACCTCCGGATGCCGGCGGCAACCCAGAAGTCGCTCACCGCGGACGGCTTCCTGCTGACGGGTGATCTGGCGATGATCGACGATCAGGGCTACGTGAGCATCGTCGGTCGCCGCAAGGAGATGATCATTCGCGGCGGCTACAACGTGTTTCCGCGGGAACTGGAAGATGTCCTCCGGATGCACCCGGCCGTGGAGTCCGCATGTGTTGTCGGGGTCCCCAACGAAGTCCTCGGCGAGATGATCTGCGCGTGCGTGATTCCAGTGGAAGGGGCCATCGTTTCGGGGGACGAACTCAAGGACTACTGCCGCGAGCAAGTGGCTGACTACAAGGTCCCAGACTGCGTCCGTTTCTTCGACGCCTTTCCGATGACCGGGAGCGGCAAGGTGATGCGACAGGAGCTGGCGCAGATCGTGGGACTGGAATTGAGTACGACGTGAGGGAATTCAGTCCAGGGCGACCCGGTCGGTCCGCCCCCCGTGAGCCGCTGGTGCATGCGCCCAATGCGGCTCTGCTCATCGATTTCGACAACGTGACTTTGGGGATCCGGTCGGATCTCCAGAGTCAACTGCGGCGACTCCTCGATTCGGAGATGATCAAGGGCAAGGTCGCCGTTCAGCGCGCGTACGCCGACTGGCGTCGCTACCCGCAGTACATTGTCCCGCTGTCCGAGTCGTCCATCGATCTCATCTTTGCCCCGGCGTTCGGCTCGAATAAGAAGAACGCCACCGATATCCGACTGGCCATCGATGCACTGGAGCTGGTCTTCACGCGTCCGGAGATCGGGACCTTCATCCTGCTCTCGGGTGACTCCGACTTCTCGAGCCTCGTGCTCAAGCTGAAGGAGTACGGGAAATACGTGATCGGCGTGGGGATCCGGGAGTCGTCCAGCGATCTCCTGATCCAGAACTGCGACGAGTACTTCAGCTACACGGAGCTGACGGGCCTCACCAAGGAGGCCGACGTGGAGCTCATGCGTCGTGACCCGTGGGAACTGGTGGTCGAAGCCGTGACCCACATGAAGCACGAGGACGACGTCATGCGCTCGGACCGCCTCAAGCAGGTCATGCAGAGCATCGACGCGAGCTTCACCGAGAAGGATGCCGGCTTCAGTCGGTTCAGCAAGTTCGTGGTGGAGGCTGCCCAGCGTGGCCTGTTGACCATCGAGAAGATGGAGAACGGCCAGTACGCGATCGACGTCGGCGAGAACGCGAACGTCTCGCCCGAGGACGAGGCGGAGTTCAAGAAGCGCGAGCCCGTGGCGCGCGATCGCGCACCGGCCGCCAAGTCCCGACGCAAGCGGTCCCCGCGACGACGGGACACCGAGCCCGCAGAGCGCCAGGAGGCGCGTGGCCGTCACCTGAGCCTCGCCGAAGCGTTCGAGTTGCTCAAGCAGGCGCTCCTCGTGCTCGGGGCCGTCGGCGACACGTCGGTCGGCGCCGACGAAGCCCGGGACAAGATGGTCGAGCTGTTGGGTGAGGACGGCGACCCGCTGTTCGAGCGACCTCGGTACCATCGGATGTTGCGGCAGGCACACGACGCGAACGTGATCGAGCTGGCAAAGACCGAAGGCGATGGCTACGACCTTCGGCTCACTCCTGAAGCGGTCGCAGGTGCTGAGGCGCAGGACGGATCGTCGGCGGACGTGTCGCCCGAGGATGCGCCCGATGACCAGCCGGCCGAGAAGGCTGCGCGCTCGCGCCGCGCCAGCACCCGCAAGTCCACACGTGGGAGAGGCCGTCGGGCCAAGGGTGATGCTACGCCGACGTCCCAGAGTGACAAGGCGGCAGTCGAGCCGAAAGCCGCTGCACCCGAAAAGGACACCGCGGCGTCGGCGCCCGCGCCGAGGAAGCGGAATCCGCGGTTTCGTCGTGGTTCACGTGGTGGTGGCTCGGGCCCTCAGCGGGCAGCGCCCGCCGGCGATACTGAGCGGGCTCGGCCCACGAACCGGACCTCGGCCCCGTTACCGGAAGCACGACGCGCCACTCCCGGCGCGCCGTCCATCGGTCCTCGCGTCGGCAGTCAGCGGGGGATGCCCGGATCGCAGCCCGCGTCCTCCGGGAGCTCGCCGGACTCCGGCGCAGCGAAAGGCGACGATGCTGGGTCTCGGTCCTCGGCCGCTGAGCAACCGGAGACCAGCGCACCGGCGCCCCAGCCGGAACCGACACCAGCTCCCGCTCCCAAGGGCGGTGTGGCCGACGAGGACAGCCTGTTGCGTCGCATGTCGGCGGCGCTGCAGCGGGTGATGAAAGGGCCGGACGCCGAGTGACTGCGAGGGGGTCACCCCTCGGTCCGTCGTTCTTCGCGCGCGACACGGCCCGTGTCGCGCGCGATTTGTTAGGGTGCGTCCTCGAGAGCGCTATCGACGGACGGGTCGTCGCGGGGCGTATCGTGGAAGTGGAGGCCTATGTCGGAAGCCATGACCCCGCCGATCACGGATACCGCAATCGGCGGACCCGCCGCAATCGATCGTTGTTCGGCGTGCCCGGAACGATCTACGTGTTCCGCAGCTACGGTGTGCACTGGTGCGCGAACGCCGTGACCGAGCGCGCGGGTGTCCCGACCGCCGTGCTGCTGCGCGCGCTGGAACCGGTCGAGGGGATCGACATCATGATGGAGCGGCGCGGCATGACGGATGCCCGGCTCCTGTGTTCGGGCCCGGGACGCCTGTGTCAGGCCCTGGGTATCACCGGAGCGCACGACGGCGTCTCGTTGGTGGATGGCCCGCTGCGCGTCCTGCCCCGCCGATCGCGCGTGCGGCACCGCATCCTTACGGGGCCCCGCGTCGGCATCTCGCAGGCCAAGGACTGGCCGCTGCGGTTCTGTTTGCCGGAGCGGCGTTGGCTCTCGAGGCCGACACTCCCTGCCCTCGAGGGTGGGTCGGCTAGGAGGGACCGCTCAGCAGCAGCGCATTGAACAGCAGTTTGAACGTGCCGTGGGTCTGCCCCCGGTGCTGCGGGCGGAAGCCGAACAGGATCGCCCGACCATCCCCTACCTTTACGTCCACGAGCGCCGCCTTGTGGGCGAGCTGCTCCTGGTTCAACGCATACCCCGAGCGGAGCGGCGCATCGGCAAACCGCGCCAGCACCTCGGCGGGCGCCGACGCCTCGAACGCAGCACCATTGGCGAAATACACGAAGGCAGTCGAATCCATGCCAGACGTGAGCGGTGTGCCGGGCCGAACCTCGACGGCGAATACCGAGCCCGGAGCGTAGAAGTCCTCGGCATCGGGCATGCCGCGTCGCTGGCCCAATCCGTTCCGTACGGGCAAGCCGAGGTGCTCGATGGCGAAGTCGCTCGATCCGTCGAGCGTGACCAATGTGCCTCCGCCGCGCACGAACTCGACCATGGCGGCTACGCCCGATTCACCGATTCCCCCGGCGTAGGGCGCGGGAACGATCGACTCCGGATAGCCGCGGACGATGGCATTCGCACTCACGTCGGGGAGCAGCAGCACGTCGAGCCGCCTGTCGAGTCGGCCGGCGCGGACCATGGAGTCGGTGACCGTCACGTATGGAATACCGTGCTGCTCGAGCACCCATCGTGTCCACCCTTCGTCCATACTCGCGACCCACGGCTTATAGAGGCCGATTCGCGGCAGACGCGCGATCGTACCCTCCGCAGCGCGCAGGCCCCGTGTCCCCCACGCGTCGAACCCGTAGGCCGCGGTGTGCTCTCTCACGAGCTCCGCGAGACGCTCCTGGCGTCCCGCCGGCGCGAGCACGACCGACCCCGCCGGCACCGTCGTGCCGTTCACCTCGATGGGTGTCGCCGACACCCACACCCGCGCTCCCAAGCGCAAGGCCTCGACGATGGTACGGCTCTCCGCCGCCGCCCGGTTGGTGAGCACCCACTGTGGTCCGGAGCCGATCACCGAGCCGGGTCGCGGCTCCACCGTGCGGACCAGCTCGCTGCGAACCTCGAACGGCTGCGCGACGGTGCGCACATCGAGGCCCAGTTGCATGGGCAGCGTCCAGCCGGCGACATCGTAGGGGGTCTCCGGCGGACCGCCCGGGTATTGGCGGCGGTCCGGGTAGGATTGCAGCTCCAGCAGATCCTTGACGTGGGCGCGGAACGGCTGGGCCATGGGAATGACGAGCGTGCCCGCGGGATGGCGATCGCCGTCCGCGGTGAACGGCTCCGTCGCCCGCCGAATCTCGATCCCCGCACCGAGGAGGGCCTGAAGCAGGGCGGCTTCGGCGCCCCGGTCGCGCTGGTCCGGCGGCAGAAGGAACGCGTAGGGGTTCCCGGCCTCGCCGGCGGCGATGGCCCGCCGGCCGAGGGTAACGAACCGCCGGACGAAACGCTCACGCTGTGCGGCCACGAGTTGCAGCAGGCCGTCGGCGGCGAGCAACTCGTACTCGATGATGTCCCCGAGGCGCCACCAGCCACCCTCCCACGGCCCCGGGTAGTTCACGCCCGGTTCGCTGCGCCGCAGGGCCTCCGGGGATTGAAAGATGGGTGAGGCCAGGCGAGCGCTCGCGGCTTCCGACAGGATGCCGATCATGTTGTGCCGGGCCGGGATCGTACGGAACCCGCCGTGCCACCACAGATCGAACCGCGTCTGATGCGCCACACCGGTCTTGCCAGCGTCGTACACGGACGCGGCCATGGCCGTCCCCACGAGGTTGATCGCTTCGACGACGATCGGGTCGAGGTTCGGATTGACCGGATCACTGAATGGTGGCAGGAAGAGCCTGGGGCCGCTGTTCCCCATCTGATGCACGTCCCACACCACCTCCGGGAACCACTCTCGATACAGGACTCGGGCGATGGCCTGGCTCTCGACCTGCGTCAGCATGAACCAGTCACGATTGTTGTCGTGCCCGACATACGGATGGTACAGCCAGGGAAGCGGTCCTGCCTCGAATCGGCTGCCTTTGTGCTGGCGATACCACGCCACGACCGTGTCCAACCCATCGGGATTGGCCGACGGAGTCATCAGGACGATGACGTTCTCGAGCACCTGTCGATATCGCGGGTCGGTTACGAGGCGGTGCGCGAGCTGCATCGAGAACTGGCTGGAAGCGACCTCCGTGGAGTGGATGTTGTTGTTGATGAACACGACGGAAGGCATCGAGCGAACCAGCGAATCCTCGAGTGCCGAGCGCAGGCGTCGCGGATCGGCAAGCAGCGCTCGTTGCTGACGAATGACCTCGAGGTTGCCCTGATGCCTAGGTGCCGTGATGGTCGCCATGAGCAACGGCTTGCCGAGCGTGGTACGTCCGATCGTGTCGAGCCGCACAGCCTCCGATCGGCGTGCGAGTGCGGTGAAATAGGCGCCGATTTGCGACCAGTCCGCCAGCACCGAGTCGGCACCGATCTCGAGGCCCAGCACCGTTCGGGGATCGGGGACGGCGACGTCCTGCGCGACCAGCGAGCCGGCCGGGGTGGCGAGTGCGAATAGCGTGAGTCCCGCGCCACCGATGAGGCATCGGATGCAGCGCATCGATCGCAAACGGTACGGCATGTCGGTCTCCCCGTTGGTGTGCTGAAACCTCACACGATGCTCCGGACGAAGCCACCGTCGACGGCGAGGGCGACACCCGTGATGTATCCCGCCGCCTCCGACGCAAGGAAGGCCACGGTGGCGGCCAGCTCGGTCGGTTCGCCGATCCGCCGCATGGGGATGGTCGCCACGAGGCCCTCGGTGACCCGCTCCACGGACGTCCCTTGCGCCTCGGCCCGGCGGCGAAACAGCTCCACCGAGCGCTCGGTGCGCATGTAGCCCGGGCACACCGCGTTGACGGTCACCCCGTCCGCTGCCACCTCGTCGGCGAGTGCCTTGGCGAACCCCAACACCCCGGCGCGCGCGGTGGTGGACAGGATGAGGTCACCCAGGGGCTGTTTGGCCGCGACGCTCGTGAGGCAGATGACCCGGCCCCACCGACGCTGTCGCATCGCCGGCACGACGGCTCGGCACAGATTGACCGTCGACAAGAGGTTCAATTCCAGCGCGGCCTGCCAGCTCCCGGCGGGTGCGGCCGCGAACGCCGTGGCGGGTGGCCCGCCGGCGTTGCACAGCAGAATGTCGATGGGGCCGAGCGAGGCGGCCACCGAGGCCGCCAGGTTCGTGACCTGCCGGGCATCGCTCACGTCGGCCTGAAATCCGTGGACCGGTCCGGCGCCGTCCTTCGCCACGGCGTCTACGGCACGATCCAGTCGCGATCGATCACGGCCGTTCATCGCCACGGCGCATCCCTCGCTCACCAGGCCCCGGGCGATCGCGAGGCCGAGTCCGGATGACGATCCACAGACCAGCGCCACTCGGCCGTCGAGGTTCAGATTCATGTTCCCCTCGTGTGTGCGGGGGACAGTGGTGTTCGAGACGAGTTCGTCCGTCGGAGCGTGGCGGGGAATGTGCGAACGGCACCGTGTTGCAGCAAGGCCCGGTGTCCGAGCCGTTGCGTTTCCGCGCACCCCGCGGCCACCTTTGGAACACTTGGACGCTTCGGGGTAGACCTAGCGCATGACTGTGAGCCGACGTGAGTTCGTCAAGGCCTCGTCGCTGGCGGTGGCAGCCCTTGCCACGCCGACGGGGTCCGGTGCGCTTGCCCGGGACGTGGTGCCGTCTCAGCAGGGTGGTGATGTCCCGCCTCGCCAGCTCTGCATGCTGGCCCTCGATGCGGCGCGATCGGCCGGTGCCTCGTACGCGGATGTGCGCGTGGTCGGCCTCCGCCGCCAGACGGTTCGCACCCGCGAGGAGCGTGTCAGCGGGGTCGAGGAATCTGAGAGCCTCGGGATCGGCGTGCGGGTGCTGGTCGACGGCGCCTGGGGCTTCTCCGCGAGCCACCGGTTGGCCCGCTCAGAAGCGATGGTCGTGGCGCGCGCCGCCGTCGCGCAAGCACGCGTGAATGCGAGGCTCGGCGGGTCTGGCGTCGAGCTGGCACCGGTCGAGGCGTACCCGGATGGCGAGTGGCGGAGCCCGATCGAGATCGATCCGTTCGAGGTGCCGGTCGATGACAAGATCGCCCTGCTCCTCGAGGCGAATGCCGAGGCGCTTCGCGTCGACCGGGTGCGGTTCGTGAACTCCGCCATTCGGGTCGAGCGGGTCCAGACCACGTTCGGCTCAACCGCCGGAAGCCTGCTCCAGCAGACCGTCTACCGGACCTATCCCACGATGACGGTCACGGCGGTGGCCCCGGACCGTTCGGGATTCGAGAGCCGCTCCTCCGGGGAGGTAGCCCCGATGGGACTCGGCTACGAATACGTCGAGCATGCCGATCTCAAAGGGCGTGCGGGCGCGTGGGCCGAAGAGGCGGCGGCCAAGCTCACGGCACCGTCGATCGAGCCCGGTGAGTACGATCTGGTGCTCCATCCCAGCCACTTGTTCCTCACGATTCACGAGAGCATCGGGCACGCCACCGAACTGGATCGGGCCATGGGGTATGAGGCGGGCTTCGCCGGCACCACCTTCCTGGCGCCACCGCGAGCCGTGCTCGGCACGTTTCAGTTTGGTCCGGAGTTCATGAACGTCCAGGGTGATCGCACGCAGCGCGGCGGTCTGGCCACGGTGGGCTGGGACGACGAAGGCGTCGCGGCCGACAGCTGGCCGATCGTCAGGGACGGTGTGTTCGTGGACTACCAGACCACCCGTGAGCAGGCCGGGTGGATTGCCGAGTTCACCGGCAACGACCGGTCACACGGTTGCGCCCATGCCGAGTCATGGCGGTACGCACCGTTCCAGCGAATGCCGAACATCTCGCTACTCCCCGGGGAGGAAGGGCACGGGCTCGACGACCTCATCGCCGCAACGGACCGCGGCATCCTGATCAAGGGACGCGGCTCGTACAGCATCGACCAGCAGCGGTACAACTTCCAGTTCGGTGGACAGGTGTTCCACGAGATCCGGGGCGGCAAGCTCGTGGGCATGGTCAAGGATGTGGCGTATCAGAGCCGTACGCCCGATTTCTGGAACTCACTGGACATGTTGGGTGGGCCACGGACGTACGAGTTGGGTGGCACGCTGGGTGACGGCAAGGGGCAGCCGCCGCAGTCCAATGCGGTGAGCCATGGCTGTCCGGTCGCCAGGTTCCGCGGTGTGCGCGTGATCAACACGGCGGCCGCATGACGGCTCCGATGGTGGAACTCCTGACCGAGGCACAGGCGCGCCGGCTCTGCGAGCGGGCGCTGCAGCGCATCGCCGCCGACGCCTCCGAGGTCCGGGTATCGGCGACGATGACCGGCCATACCCGGGCGGCGCTGAACCGGATCACGACCGGCGGGGATGCCTCCGATGTGTCCGTGACGCTGTCGGCGTGGCTGGGTACGCGTGGGGCCTCGGTCGTCACCAACCGAACCGACGATCAGGGGCTTACCACCGCCGCCGAGCAGGTCGTGGCCCTTGCGGGGGTGGCCCCCGAGGATCCCGAGTACCTGGCGCCGCCCGACGGCCAGTCTTACGCTGCCGTGGAGGCGTTTTTCCCGTTGACGGCGGAGCTCGATGCGGGGATGCGTGCCGATGCGACGGTGGCGATGGTGAATGAGGCCAAGCAGGCGGATCTCGTCGGATCGAGCTATCTGTCCCAGGAGTCGAGCGCTCGGGCCATCGCGAACTCCTCGGGGCTCTTTGCCTACCACCGATCGACTGCCGCCGCCGTCTCGACTACGGTGCGGACACCCGACGGCCGCGGATCCGGATGGGCCGGAGCGACGCACAACGATTGGGCGCGAGTGGGCCCGGCGCAGCGGCTCGCGCGGGTCGCGGCCGACAAGGCGCGTGCCAGCGCCACTTCAGGGGCTATCGAGCCCGGCACGTACACGGTGGTCCTCGAGCCGACCGCGGTTGCCGACCTCGTCCGCCTGCTGCCACAAGGGTTGGATGCGCGGGCTGCCGACGAGGGGCGCTCGCCGTTTGCGAAGCCCGGTGGCGGTACCAAGGTCGGCGAGCGCGTCGTGAACCCGCTCGTGACCATTTTCTCCGATGCGACCGACCCTGACCTCCTGGCCACCCCGTTCACGGAGGATGGATCCGCCATTCCGCGCACGACGTGGATCGAGCGTGGCGTGCTCCGAAGTCTCGCAACCACCCGGTATTGGGCGAACCGGCAGGCACGCCCGTCCACACCGATGGGTGGCGGACTGAAGATGGTCGGAGGTGAGGCATCGCTGGATCAGCTGATTGCGGGGGTGGCGCGCGGTCTCCTCATCACACGCTTCTGGTACGTGCGCTCGGTCGATGCCCGCACGCTGCACTACACCGGACTCACGCGCGACGGGACGTTCCTGATCGAGGGTGGGCGAATCACCGGGGCGGTGCCCAATCTGCGGTTCAATGAGAGTGTGCTCGGGATGCTGGATCGGGTCACGGCCCTCGGGGTCACCGGACGGACCCTGCCCTCGGGAGCGGGCGATCCCGGTGTTTCGATTGCAGTCCCCCCGCTCGTGGTCGACGGCTTCCGCTTTACGTCGGTGTCGGACGCGATCTAGCGGGTGCGGCCCTCAGGGCTTGATCGCGACGAAGCCGCGTGATGCGTGGTCGTGGATGCGGTCGAAGCGCCAGCCGGCATAGTGTGACTTGACGATCTCGGGCGCGAACGTGATGACGCCCTGCGTGTTGTCCGACGTCAGCAGGTGGTGCACGCCGCCCGGCCGAGTCCGGTCCATCAGCGCCTGAAAGAACTGCTCCCGCTCGGCGGCGCCCAGCCCGGCGAGCGTCCCCGGGTCGAGCACCACCAGTGACGGTGCCACTTCCGGAAACCACATTCCCAGACTCACCACATACGCCTGAATCCTCGTTCCCAACGCCTCCGCGGCCGCCCGGGTTTCGAAAGCTTCGACCTGCGCGACCTGCGGCCCGATGAACACGACCGACCACTGGTGGGCGGCGAGGTAGAGGCACGCCGATTGCGCGCCGGTCCCGACGGCAAGGGCCTCTCCGCCCGGCTCGAGGTTCGAAGCGAGCGCCACGAGGGGGGAGTGTGGATCGATGCCCCAGTGAGTGGGTTCCTGCTGCGCGCGCCGCAACCTGAGATGCCGGGACCGCCATCGGCGGTAGCTCGGCAGGTTGAGCCGCCGCATGATCAGGCGATCCACGTGCTCCAGGACCAGCACCTCGGTCATCACCAACTGGTCTTCGGTCCCGGCATCGAGCTCGCGCACCGCGTCGTCGGCGATGCTCATCAGCTCCCGACGAGTGAGTTGCTGCTTGAACTCCTCGATCCGTTCGAGGATGAACTCGCTGTACTCCTGTCGGAGCGACCGCGGCCGACGGTCGCGTCGAGGCTGAGGTTGCGGTGAGGTCAGCACGGCTCGACGTGGACGATGACCTCGTGGAATCCGAGGTCGTCCCGAAGTCGACGCTCGACATAGTCGGCCAGCTTGTGTGCCGCCTCGACGGTTGCCGTGCCATCGACGGCGATCGTCAACTCGACGAAGCGACGCTCCCGCACCCCCCGTGACCGGATGTCGTAGGCGCGGACGACGCCACCCACGTGCTCGGCAGCATCCTGGATCTCGTGCGGCTCCGTGACGAGCTGATCGACCAGCACCGGGACCGAACGGGCGACGATTCGGTACGCCAGCACGACGATGACCGCGGCGATGATCAACGCCATGATCGGATCGACGTAGGCGTACCCGTAGCGACCGGCAAGCACGCCGACCAGCACACCGATCGTGATGAACACGTCGGCACGGGTATGGGCAGCGTCGGCCAGCAGGATATCGCTCTTGAGTTCACGTCCACGTCGGGTTTCGTAGACCGTCACGACCGTGTTCACGACGAGCGTGCTGACCAGCAGGCCGAGTTCCCCGGCCGTGATGTCGATGGTCATGCCGCCGGCTAGCAACCGGGTGAACGCCTGTTGCACCAACTCGAATCCCGTGATCGACAGAAACACCACGATCGCCAGGGCGCCCAGGGTCTCGAACTTCTCGTGTCCGTACGGGTGGTCTTCGTCAGGCTCGCGCGCGGCGACCCGGATGACGGCGAGGGCCAGCACGTTGTTGAACGCATCGACGGAGGAATGCACGGCATCGCCGAGCACGCCGAGGGAGCCCGTGCGGAGCCCGATGACGAACTTGGCCCCCACGACGCCCAGGTTTGCGATGAGGAGGCCGATGAGAACGCGGCGGACTTGTGCGGTTCGGCTGGATCGCGCCAAGTGCGGCGGCGGCATGAGGTGCAACCTCGCTCGGCGCAACTTCGATTGTCAACGGCCGGCGGCTTGGCCGCCCGCCCCGGCCGCGCGTCACGACCCGGATGGTCAGTCGACCCGCACCAATGCACCTTTGAGGTAACTGCTCTCGGGGACCGTCAGCACCTCCGGATGGTCGTCGCTCTGTCCCACCAGCTGCTCCAGCACGATGCGTCGCCCGCAATCGGCGGCCGCCGCCGCGAGCATCTGGAGGAAACGGGCTCGACTCACGTGGAACGAGCACGAGCACGTGAGCAGCCGGCCACCCGGTGCGAGCATTCGAAGGGCTCGAAGGTTGATCTCCTTGTAGCCGCGTAGCGCCGCCGGCACCGCCTGGCGGGTCTTGGCGAACGCGGGCGGATCCAGCACGATCGTGTCGAACCGCGCCCCGTCGGCCTCGAGCGATCGCAGGGCGTCGAATGCATTGGCTTCCATCCACTCGATCGGACCGCCGGTGTTGAGAGCGGCGTTGGTCCGAGCCACGTCCAGCGCGGGCCCGCTCGAATCGATCGCGAGCACCGAGTCGGCGCGCTGCGCCATGTGGACGGCGAACAGGCCCTGATACGTGAACACGTCCAGGGCGCGACCTCGAGCCACGCGACCCATCAGTTGGTGGTTCGCACGCTGATCCAGGAACGCCCCCGTCTTCTGCCCCTCCCGGGGCAACGCCCAGTATCGCACCGGGCCGACTCGTACTTCGATCCTCTCGGGAACCGATCCATCGACGGTTTCGATCGCGAGTGGCAGTCCCTCATGGCGCCGTATCGACGCGTCGTTGCGCAGCAGGATGCCCGCCGGCCGGAGGGTGGTCCTGATGGCACCAAGCACGTCGGATCGCACGGCCTCGATCCCGGCGGTGAGCAATTGTGCGACGACGTAGTCGCCGTAGCGATCGACAACCAGGGCGGGTAGACCGTCGCCCTCTGCATGCACCAGCCGGTATGCCGTGGCGTCTGCCGCGAGGTGCGCTCTCCGGGCGACAGCCTGGGCGACGTGCTCCGCCCACCACGCCTCGTCGATCGCGACATCGTCGGTCGTGAGCAGCCGGAGGCGAATTTCCGACTGCGGACTCCACAGGGCACGGCCCAGCCGGCGCCCCCTGGCGTCCACGACCCGCACCGGCCCCGCCGGGATGTCGCGATCATCGGTGTCCGACCGGTACACCCACGGATGGCCACCGCGGAGCCGGCGGGCACCGCGATGCGACACAACGACGGATGGAATCATCGGAACGTCGCCTCCCTAGGCAGCCCGGCGGTTCGAACGCGGGTATCTTGTGGGCAGTCGAGGGCGGGAAACAAGGAGGCCGGTGTGCAATCGGAGTTGCGGTTGCTCGTCATCGTCGGACCACCGGTGGTGGACCTGGCGGATGTCGTCGATGCGTGCCGCGCTGCGGCTGCCGGTGGAGCCACGGCGGTGCAGCTCAGGGCCAAGGACGTCCCGGCAGGCGAGCTCACCGCGAGCGCACGGCTCCTGTGTGCGGCGGTGCCGATCCCGGTCTGGATCAACGATCGCGCCGACGTAGCGCTCCTGGCGGGAGCGCGCGGTGTGCACGTGGGAGCCGACGACCTGTCTCCCGCCGCCGTGCGCGAATTCGCGGGTGATGCGCTCAGGGTGGGCATCTCAGTCGGCGATCGTTCCGAGGCCGAGCTCGCGCTCGCCTCCCCGGTCGACTACTGGAGTGTGGGCTCGATCTATCGCACGGGCACGAAGCCGGATGCCGGCGCGCCGATCGGGCCGGAGGGCTTCCGATCGATCGCCGCCCTGGCACCGGCCGGGATGCCGGTCATCGCGATCGGCGGCATCTCCGCGGCAAACGTGGCCGACGTCTTGGCGGCCGGCGCGTGCGGGGTGGCGGTCAGCAGCGCGGTGTTCGGTGCGCCGAACGTGCGCGCTGCGGCGCGTCGGCTTCGCGAGATCATCGACGCGTCCCTCCGGTAGACTCGCGGCGGGCCGGCGTGGAGCCCCGGACCTCACGGATGGCGCGGAGGTGTTCGGCATAGGTGCGTGAGAAGATGTGCTTGCCATCGGGTCGCGCCACGAAGTAGAGGAACTGGGAGCGGGCGGGATACAACGCCGCCTGGAGACTCGCCGTCGAGGGTGACCCGATCGGGCCGGGCGGCAACCCGTCGATCACATACGTATTGTACGGCGACCGCGTCTGGTAGTCCCGCTCGAACAGGCGCCGGCGGCGCCCCAGCGCGTAGATCACGGTGGGGTCCGCCTGGAGTCGCATGCCGAGCGCCAGGCGATTGTGGTACACCGATGCCACGTACCGTCGGTCGGGCCCGTAGCGCACTTCCCCCTCGATGATGCTCGCCAGGGTCACCAACTCGCCACGCGACAGCCCCAGCGTGTCGAGACGGGCGTCCCACGTCGGCGTCCAGCGTCGCCAGAACTCGGTTGCCATTTGGCGCACCACGTCACGGGCGCGCGCGCCGATCGGTACGAGGTAGGAACTGGGAAACAGATACCCTTCCAGGGTCGCACCGGGGACGCGCAGTGCGTCTCGCAGGGAGTCGTCGCGGGCCGCGACCAGGACGCTTTCGGCGGGGATACCGAGTTGTGCCTCGATGGCGGCGGCGATCTCGGTGAGCATGAGTCCCTCGGCGATGCTCAGCCGGCGTTCGGCCGGCCGGCCGGCGACGAGGATGCGGAGGACCGCATCCATCGAGCCGCCGCGCGGCACGTCGTACGTCCCTGCCTGCACCGCGCGACCCTGCCCCTTGAGCGTCGCATAGAAGCGGAACAGCGCTGCGGATTGCACGAGGTCCCGGGCGGCGAGCGATTCTGCCACCGCGCTGAGGGTGGCCCCGCGGGGCACGGAGAATTCCACGGTCCCCGTCGGTGGCGGCGCATCGGTGCAGGCGATCGCCACCACGAGCAGGCCCATCCCGAGTCTCGGGCTCATCGGCGCGACTCGAGGAAGCTCTGCAGCAGGATGGTCGCCGCCAGCTGGTCGATCTCCTGTTTGCGGCCCTTGAGGCCACCGCCCAAGTCTCGGATCGCGTCGAGCGCGCGCGCGGTCGTCATCCGCTCGTCCCGCAACACGACGGGCAGACCCGTGAGCTCGGCGACGCGGGTGGCAATGCCGCGGGCCTCGCGCGCTCGCCCGCCCTCCGTCCCATCCGGACGCAACGGCAACCCCACGACGATCCCCACGGGTCGGTGGGCCTCCAGGTGATCCTTGAGGCGCTTGAACGGAAAGCGACGCCCCATGCGGCGGGTCAGGGTCGCGAGAGGTTGGGCGACGGTCTGCAACGGGTCGGTGAGGGCGAGCCCGATCCGCTTGTCGCCGATATCGATCGCGAGCAGGCGACCAGCGGTGGGGAGGTCGTCGGGCGGGTGATTGGATCGCCCGTGGGACCCAGCGGTTGATTCCCCGACGCTCATCCCTCCTGCATGGTGGCGAAGAATTCCTTGTTCGTCTTGGTGCGCTTCATGCGCTCGAGCAGGAACTCGGTGGCCTCCACGGTCGGCATGTCCGCCAGGAAGTTGCGGAGCAGGTAGATCTTGTTCAGGGCGTTGGGCTCGAGCAGCAGTTCCTCTTTCCGCGTCGAGCTGCGCTGCACGTCGATGGCGGGATAGATCCGTCGGTCGGCGATGCGTCGATCGAGCACCAACTCCATGTTACCCGTCCCCTTGAACTCCTCGAAGATCACCTCGTCCATACGGCTGCCGGTCTCGATGAGCGCCGTCGCGATGATGGTGAGCGAGCCGCCGCTGTCGATGTTCCGTGCCGCGCCGAAGAACCGCTTCGGCTTCTGCAGGGCATTAGCGTCGACGCCACCCGAGAGGATCTTCCCCGAGTGCGGGATGACCACGTTGTGCGCGCGGGCGAGCCGGGTAATCGAGTCGAGCAGGATCACCACGTCGCGTCCGTGCTCCACCATCCGGCGGGCCTTCTCGATCACCATATCCGCGACCTGCACGTGACGATCGGCGGGTTCGTCGAAGGTCGACGCGATCACCTCGGCGCCCTCGACGTTCTCCTCCATGTCCGTGACCTCTTCGGGTCGCTCGTCGATGAGGAGCACGATGAGCACTGCCTCGGGGTGATTCTGCGCGATCGAGTTCGCCATCTTCTGCAGGAGAATGGTCTTCCCCGCTTTCGGCGGAGACACGATCAGCCCGCGCTGACCGAAGCCGACCGGAGTCAGCAGGTCCATGACGCGCATGGACAGGTCGCCCGAGGTCTGCTCCAACCAGATCCGGCGATCGGCGTAGCGCGGCTTGAGGTTGTCGAAGGCGATGCGATGCTTGGCCTTCTCGGGATCCTCGGCGTTGACCTGCTCGACCTTGAGCAGCGCCAGATAGCGCTCGCCTTCCTTGGGGGGACGGACCTGGCCGAGTACGGTGTCGCCGGTGCGCAGATCGAACCGCTTGATCTGGCTTGGGCTCACGTAGATGTCGTCGGGACCGTACAAGTAGTTCCAGTCGGCACTGCGCAGGAATCCGTAGCCTTCCGGAAGGATTTCGAGCACGCCTTCCCCGCGGAGTACCGTGTCCGAATCCAGGAGCGATTGTTCGATGCGGAAGATGAGATCCTGCTTGCGGAGGCCTGAGTAGTTGGTGATGTTCAACTCTTCGGCGAGTGCGTGGAGCTCGGCGACCGATTTCCGTTTGAGTTCTGCGATATCCACGGTGCTGGATGTCTCCGTCGGGTGACCCGAGTCGGGTGAGAGTGCCGCGGCCCGTGCGCCGGGCGCATTCGGATCGCGTCGTGAGGCTGAGCGTCTCTTGGGGATAGCTACTGGATGAGTGGGTTGCGTAAGGATACGGGTCGCCCCGAGGGGCGTCAAGGGGCGCCGTGAACGCCCTGATCCCTTTTCTTTCATGGTGGCGCACGATCAGGACCCGCGATCGGGAGATCGTCGAGGCCCTGGTAGATCCGGCGCACCATGGCCCGTCGGCCGAGCTGCGCTCGGCCCTCCGCGCGTGGGGCGGGCTGCACTACTGGAGTCGCATCGACGGCATCGATCGTCTCGTGCTCATCACGCCGCTCGTGGCACCGCAGCGCGAGCGCTGGTGGCTCCACGGCGTGCTGTTCCTTGCCACGTTTCTCACGGTATGGATGAGCGGCGCGTTGCTCACCGGCTCGTCGCTGCCGTTGGCGTTTCCGTTTCACCTCGACTACGCTCGCGCACCGGAGATACTCGGCGAAATGTGGAGCGAGCTCACCCGCATGCCTGCCGGGCTCGGGTTTGCGATGGCCTTGATGGCTATTCTCCTCGCACACGAATCGGGGCACTACATCTGGGCCCGGCGCTACGGCCTCAATGCGTCGCCGCCGTACTTTCTGCCCGCACCGCCGGTCGTCAACTTCATTGGCACGTTCGGCGCGTTCATCCGGCTCCGCAGCCAGGTGGTGGATCGGCGCCAACTCATGGATGTCGGCGCCGCGGGCCCCTGGGCCGGGTTTGTCGTGGCGGTAATCGCCTTGATAGCCGGGCTGCTCCGCTCACAACTCGTTGCCGAGATCGGTCCGTCATCCCAGTTCGTGATGCTCGCCGAGCTCCAGGTCTACCTCGGTGACTCCCCGATCTTCGCCGCGCTCCGCGAGCGTCTGGTAGGTGAAGGAACCGTGCTGCTCCATCCGCTGGCCTTCGCGGGGTGGCTCGGCCTGTTCGTGACCACGCTCAACCTCCTCCCGCTGGGACAGCTCGATGGTGGCCACGTGCTCTACGCGCTGCTGGGACGGCGCCAGGGGGTGGTGAGCACCGTGGCGCTCGTGGGGCTGCTGGTTCTAGGATATGTGGTGGGTCGGGAAGTCTCGCCGTGGATCGCGTGGTTCTGGTGGCTGTGGGCCGGCCTGATTCTGATGGTCGGCAGGGGCAGAGTGGTGCACCCCAGCGTGCTCGAGCCTCACCGTCCGCTGCCGGCGGGCCGCAAGCTTCTGGGCGTGGCCACCATGGTGCTGTTCATCGCAACCTTCAGCCCGGTTCCCATCTACCCGATCTGGTGAACGCCCGCCAGCGCCGGACGAGCCCAAACGAGGCGTCTGCACAACACGTCGTGAGCCGCTCACACCCGCCGTGACCGGGCCGGACAACGGCCTCGCTGTATTGCGTAAGTGCCGAATCCCTTTATATTTGCGCAAACCGACCGACGAGTTGCTCATGGCGGGGAATCCGGTCCGCTACGGTGCGCCGAACCCCTCAGATCCAGTCGTGCACGATCTTCCGCCTCTCCGATACGAAGGCGGACTCGTGGCGTTGCAACTCGAAATGCGCCGCACCGAAGACGGTGTGTGGCGGGGGCGGCTCCACTTCGGTTCGCCGGAGGCAGGCCTCACGTCCTCGACGGCAGAGATCTTCTGCGCCGTGAGCGAGGCAGATCTGTGGGAGTGCGTCCACGATCTTCGTGAGCACCACCTCCGAGATCTCTACCGATCCCTCAGCGAGTAGCCCTCGTCGTTCGTCTGATCTCCGACTCCAACAGCACGTAATCGAGTAGTCTCACCGAAACGCAGGCGCGCGGCGCGGGACTTGCACCGTGAATCGGTCGATCCCGGGTTGGGCGCCGCGTCTTGACGGGTCGTGACCCGCGGCGCAAGTTCGCTCCTCCAGTCCCGATGTCGCTTCCCCTGTTGTCGTCGTGGGTGGGAGCGCCGGAGCGTCGTATGTTCGAGATCCGTACCGCTTCCGTCTGGCGCCGTTCCTTCGTCCCCCTGCTAGTAGTGAGCCTCGTGACCGGTGTGTCGGGCTGTGCACCGCGGGTGGCGCAGCAGGTTTCACCGGAGGAGATCCCCGACCTCGAAGCTCGGCTAGCCGCGCACCCGAACGATGGCGACGCGCTGCTTCGCTATGCGGCCGCGCTGTACGCCGCGGATCGGTGCGACACTGCGACAGTCGTGGCGCGGTCGGGCATGGAGCGGCGGCCGGACCGTGCGCTGGGCCCACTCGTCGTGGGTGGCTGCCTGGAGCGCGTCCAAGAATACGACGAGGCCCTCGCCGTCTACGCGCGGTACCTGGAGGATCACCCCGATCGGGCCGGATCCCCGTCGGTGAGGGCGCGGCAGAGCATTGCCCGGCGCGACCGCGCGATGACCAACGCTCGCCTGGCCCTGGCGCGCGAGGCCGAGCTGGGGCGAACGCCGGGCGATCCCGCGACGGTCGCGGTGCTGCCGATCGACATCGTGGGAGATTCCATGTACCGCCCGCTGCGACGGGGACTGGCGCAGATCCTTTCCACCGATCTCGCGCTGCTGCGCCGCTTCACCATGGTGGAGCGATTGCAGGTCGGCGTGCTGATCGAGGAGCTCAGGCTCGCCGAGACGGGCCGAATCGACCCGGCCACAGCTGCTCGCGTCGGGCACCTGGTTCGAGCGGGACGACTGGTGCAGGGACTGGTGACGATACCCCCACGAGGCGCCACGCGCATGGAGGCGAGTGTGGTGGCGGGCACGGGAGAGGTAAGCCCGCCCACGCGACAGGCTGGCGACCTGCGCGACCTGCTCAGGATGGAGAAGCAACTGGTGGTGGACGTTGCGCGCCTCCTTGGGTATCAGCTCTCTCAGGCGGAGTTCCGTCTCATTCTCGAGAACGGCACCCAAGACCTCGCCGCATTCCTGGCCTATTCCCACGGTCTGGAGGCCGAGGATCGCGGCGATTACCGGTCGGCAGCGATGTACTTCGCCCAGGCCGTTCAGGCGGATCCGAATTTCCGCGCCGCCCGCGAGGCGCACCAGGCGGCGGTCGCGGGTCAGCAGGTGGTCGATGCCCCGCCGGCGGCGGTTACGCAGCTCGCGACCGTGAGCGCGCCCGCGCCCGCGCCGATGGTCGTCGCCCCACAGGGGACCGCCCTGACCACCACGATCATCGACATTGCGGGAACGCAAGCCGAAGTCACGGCGCCGACGATTACTCCTACCAGCACGGGATCCAATACCACTTCGTCCAATCCCCCGACCACGGTGCGCGTCCTGGGGACACCACCGACGGCTTCGGGTGTGATTCGGATCTTCTTCCGACTGCCATGAGACGCGCGGCCTTCGTACTCGGAATCGTCCTGGCACTAGGCGCGTCGCGGGCTGGGGCGCAGTTCCCCATTCGGATATCGGTTTCGGCGTCGGGGGAGGGATACTGGTTCGACGAAGGCGTGCCGTTCTCCAAGGTCGAGGAGTTCGCGTTTCCCGTCGGTATATCGGTGCCACTGGGGAGGGTGGGTGAGCTCGCACTCTCGACCGGGTACGGGCACGTCCAGTTGTGGAGCCGGGGTGGGAGCCAAAACGGGCCGCTCAAGATCTCGGGTGTGCTGGATACGCAGGCGCGCCTGTCGTGGAACGTGATCCCCGGTCGGCTCATCGCGTTCGCGACGACGACAATCCCCACGGGTGTCAAGACGGTCGAAGAGCAAGAGCTGGCCATTCTCGGTGTGCTCTCCAGTGACATCATCGGTTTCCAGGCGCCGAGTCTGGGAAGTGGCGGCAGTGCGGGCGGTGGGTTCGGCGGTGCCCTGCCCGTCGGTGCCGGCTGGTCGATCGGCGTGGGCGGAACGGTGCGCAAGCCGTTCAACTACGTCCCCATCGTGGGCGATGAGCGCAAGCTCAAGCCGGGGCTGGACGTTCGCGTCCGCGCCGGTGCCGAAGGACCGCTTGCTCGACGCACGTACCTCCGGGTGGCAGGTATCTTCGCCCACCAAAGCAACGACGCGTTCGGTGACTCGACGAACGGCATCGGCAATCGCGTGATTGGCTACTTCTCATTGAATCAGGGCATCGGGAATGGCTCGCTCACCTTGTATGCCTTCGACGTGTATCGGGGGAGCGCGCAGCTGGAACAGACGTCCATCGGAACGGCGGTCCTGCCGCGGGGGAACCTCTTTGCCGCGGGGCTTCACTACGACTTCCGCGTGACGGCACGCCTCTTCGTGACCCCGCGGGCGGAGTATCGCTGGTCGTCGGAGGATACCGGGGGAGAGGCCGGGTTCAACATCAACGGTGAAGCGCTCCGCTACGGCGGCGACGTCCGCTTCCAGCTCATGACGGGGCTCGCGGCCGTGCTGCAGGGAAGCGGGATCACGGGGTTCCTCGTGCAGGGGACTGAGCGCATTCACTTCCGGGGGCCAAGGGGAACGCTGTTTCTCGAATGGAGTCCGTAGCGCAGACAGATCGCGATTCCGGAAGGCGCGAGCCCCGGTCGGCTCTGAAGCGCACGCTCTTCTGGGCCGCCGTCGCGGGTGCGATCGTGCTCAACTGCACGGATCGGACGGGTCCCCAGTTCCCCATCACCGGCACACTGGCCGTCGCGCCTTCCTTCGCGAGCGCCGCTGCCGGCATTGTGCCGCTCTCCGCGGGCCGCGTCACGATTCGCCGTGTTCCCGGCGGCGAGACCGTCCGCGACACGGTCTTGACCTTTGCCGCGGGCACCGATTCGGTGGACTTCACGTTCACCGTTCCGATGCTCGACCCGAACGAGACCCTCGAGCTGTTGATCGCCCTGGTGACCCCGGCGGGTGACACCGCCTTTTGTGCGGGGCCCGTGCCGGTGCAGCCTGCCACCTCGGGGCCGCCGCCACTCGTCCCCGTGACGTTTCGGTATTGCGGCATCGGAGCGAACGCCGCCGCGGTCGCGATCCTCACTGAGGGCACCACCGTCATGGCCGGCGAATCGACATTGCTCGTGGCCCAGGCACTCGACAGCGCCGGCGCACCGATTCCGGGCACGCCGATCGAATGGGTCTGTCTGGATACGGCACACGCCTATGTCGCGCGGCCCGACTCGGGGCGGGTCATCGGCAAGCCGCAGCGTGGCAGCGCCCGGGTCATGGCGCGCCTGCTCACCGGGCAGTCGGACACCACGTCGGTGGGGGTGCTCTTGCCGCCGGCGACGCTCGTGGCGGAATCAGGATCCGGGCAATCGGCGCCGGCAGGCACGGCACTGCTGGATCCCCTGGTCGCGCGGGCGGTGGCAAGTGATGGCATCGGCGTGGCTGACCAGTGGATGCGGTTCACGGTGGCCAGCGGCGGTGGATCGCTCTCGGCGGATTCCGTGCTGACGGATGCGGGCGGCCGAGCATCGGTCTCGTGGACACTCGGCAACGTGGTGGGATCGCAGACGGTGCAGGCATCGACACCACGCTTGACCGGTGTCACTGCGAGCTTCACCGCTACCGCGCAGGCGACAGGTGTCGGCGGCATCACGATCGTGGCCGGCGACGGACAGAGCGCCGTGGTGGGCACGGCCGTCGCCACGGCACCCGCCGTGCGGATCACCGACGCGCTGGGGAACCCGATCCCCGGCGTCGACGTCGTGTTTGCCGTGGCATCCGGCGGCGGCAGCGTGACCGGGGACTCGGTGGTGACCGACACGGAAGGTCTCGCCGCCGTGGGCACATGGGTCCTCGGACCCACGATTGGCCTCAACACCCTCACCGCGACTGCCGACACGCTGACGCCCGTCATGTTCACCGCCACCGCGACGGGACCGGGTGGAGCCATGACCATGGCGATCAGTGATGGCGATGGCCAGACGGCGCTCGCCGGTACGACCGTCCCGGTCGCTCCCGCCGTCGTGGTTCGTGATGCGGCGAGCAGCCCTGTGGCAGGTGTCACGGTGAACTTCGCCGTCACTGCCGGTGGGGGCAGTGTCACCGGTGCCGCCGCGGTGACCGACGCGAGCGGCATCGCGCGGGTCGGCTCTTGGACCATCGGCCTCGGCGGGAACTCGCTCACGGCGACGCTCACCGGGCTGCCGCCGGTGGTGTTCACCGCGACGGGAACGGTGGGCCAGCCCGACACGGTGCTCGTCGTGTCCGGATCGGGGCAGTCCGCCGAGGCCGGCACCGCGCTGCCTGAACCGCTGGTGGTCCAGGTCCGGGATTCCGCGGGGAACGGCGTGCCCGGTGCGGACGTAACGTGGTCGACGCTCACGGGATCACTCGCGCCGTCGGCCAGCACCACGGACTCCGAGGGGCAGGCGCAGTCCGTCTGGACGCTCGGCACAAACAGCGTGGAGCAGACGGCCACAGCCGCCGTGGACGGTCTCACGCCCGCGGTGTTCACGGCAACCGCGGTCTTCCCGAATCCCACGATCCTGCTCGAGTTGATCGGCGCGAACCGCATCCGCCTCAGTGACTCGGCCTTCGTGCGGGTTACGCTCACCGCACCGGCGCCCACGGGTGGCGCCTTCGTGAGCGTCAGCTCCGACAACTCTGCTGTCGTCGCCGTTGATACCGTTGGTGGCGGCGGGGTCCTCATCCCGTTCGGCGAGACTGTGGGACAGGTCAAGCTGTTCGGTGTCGGTGCCGGCACCACCCTCATCCGCGCCAACACGAGCGGCTTCAGCGAGGGTACGCTGTCGGTGCTCGTATCGGTGCAGGTGCTGAGCATGCCGAGCACGCTGAACGTGCCGTACGGCGGGCAGGCGTCGCTGCCGATACAGATCTCCGCCCCGGCCCCCGGCGGCGGAACCACGGTAACGCTGGTGAGTGACAATCCCGCGTCGGTGGCCGTGGTGACGCCGAGTGTCATGATTCCGGCCGGGCTGCAGACGGCCAACGCCATCGTGGCCGGCGTGACGCCGGGAACCGCGACGGTCACCGGCACGACCGTGGATTTCGGGACAGCCCAGTCACGTGTTTCCTCGACGGCGAATCTGAACATCGTGCAATCGTCCGCGACCATCAATGAGTCGTTCGGGACCGAGCTCACGGTGCAGCTCGAAAGCGGTGGAAGCCCGGCGGCCGCTCCGTCACCCGGTGTGGCGGTGACCATGACGCCGCGCGATCCCCTGTGTGTGGCGGCGACGTCTCCGGTCACCATTCCGACCGGATTGGTCAGCGCGACGACCGACATCTCGTTCGGCGGCGGCGACATATCGCTGCCGTGCACCACGTACCTCGTCGCCGAGTCTCCGGCCATCGATCCTGACTCGGCACTTGTCCGGGTGGATCCTGCCCCGGGCATCACGGTGAGTACGCGGACGGTGGG